>JARIEY010000182.1 GCA_031127085.1 Gemmatimonadota bacterium
CCCGCGCCCACGCCGTCTCACGCAGCACACGTACGCCTTCCGAGGCGGGGAGTGGACCGCGTGTACGCACCCGCTGCGCGAGCGACTCGCCGTCCACGTACGCCATCACGTAGTACACAAAGCCATCGGCTTCGTCCACGGCGTGAATGGGGATGATGTTCGGATGTGAGAGCTTGGCGGCGAGCCGCGCCTCGCGCAGGAACCGGTGGCGCAGCGCGGGATCTTCGGCCCGTTCCGGCGGCAGCAACTTGATAGCCACCGGCCGGTCCAGATGCACCTCGCGCGCCAGATACACGACGCCCATTCCGCCGCGCCCCAACTCCCGGTCAATCGAGTAGCGGCCCGCCAGCGCGGTCTGGAACGCGACGAACAGATCGTCGAGAGGAGGCATCAGGCGGGGAGGGGGCGGGGCGCGGGAGGACGCTACGGCGTGCTTGGGGCGCTGGCTGGCGGAGTGCTTGGCGGTGCGGCTGGCGCATCGGCCGCCGGCGGATCGACGGGGAGCCCCAGCGCGCGCTGGAGCGCGGCGACAAGCACCTCGATGTTCGCCGGCTTGTGCAGATACTCCGTGGCGCCCAATGCGAGCACCTCGCGCACGACCGTCGGGTCGGCAATGCTGCTGAGTACCACCACGGGAATCTGCATCGTCTTGGAGGAACCCTTCAGCCGCTCGAGCACCGCGCGTCCCGTGCCGCCGGGCATCTGAATGTCGAGCACCACGATGTCCGGCGGGCTCTTCATCGCGACCATGAAGGTGTAGGTCGCGTCGTACGCCGCGGCGACGGAGAAACCTTTGGCCCGAAGCTGCGATGAGAGCATCATCGTCTGGACCTTGTCGTCGTCGGCAAGGAGCACCGTGTACTTGCGCTTCATGCACTCATCTCCCGCAGGATCGGAGCCAGCCGTTCAAGGGCCTCTTCCAGTTCCCGCAGTGCGATGGCCGCGGCGGCGACGTCGCCCCCTTGGCCAATGGTTTCCAACCGCGCGGCGGCGTCCGTCGCCGCGGCAGCTCCAAAATTCCCCACGGATCCCTTCAGTGCGTGTGCCGCCTGGGCGAGGGCCGCGCCGTCGCCCTGCTGCACCGCCACGCGTGCGGCGTCGAGCATCGCGGGATACAGATCAAGAAACAGCTCAGCCATCGCCCCGGCCAGCGCACGGTCGTCGCCGATGCGCTGGAGGAACGCCGTCACATCGAGCGCCATTGCGTCAGGCACGCGCGACCCGACACAGAAGCATAGCGTCTGCGGCGTCGACGCGCGCATCACGGACGCTGGGCTGGTGCCTCACGGTGTCGTCCGTGGCCAGTGCGCGTCGAGGCGGGTCATGATGGCCGCGTACGCCTCAATCCCGTCCCACAGGTTCTGCAGGCGCAGGTTTTCGTCTTTGGCGTGCTGATTGTCGTCGTGGTTCGCGATCGGGAAGATCACGAGCGGCACGCCAAGCGTCCGCTCGATCGTCGCAGTGGGAAGCGACCCGCCAAGCGTCGGCACACGCAGCACGGGCTTGCCCAGCATTTCGTCGAGCGTCGCGGTGAGCGCCTGCGAGATGGGCTGGTCCAAGCTGACGCGGGTGGCCTCGTCGCCGGCGCCCCACGTCACACGAACCACTTTGCGGTGCGCCAGCCGCTCCGCGTCGGTGGCGGCCGCGTGCGTCACGTACCACCCCGTGGACTTCAGGTGCTGCTCGACCATCGATTGCACGCGCGCCGGTGTCTGCTTTGGCACGAGCCGGAAGTCGAACGAAGCCTTGGCTTCCGTGGAGATCGCATTGGCGGCGAGCCCCTCAACCTGGCCCACGCGCATCCCGCGCATATTGAGCGCCGGATACAGGATGCGCTCAGCCAACAGGGCGTTGTCGGCCTCGGTACCGCCGAGCAGCAGCTCGCGGCGCAATGCGCTGTCCACTGGCGGGAGCGCGCGGACGGCCGCGAGTTCCTTGGCCGTGGGCGGAACGACATCGTCGTAGTAGCCGCTGATCAGGATGCGGCCATCGACGTCGCGCATTGACCGCACCAGGTCGGCCAGCAACATGCCCGGGTTGGGCGCCCAGTTGCCGTAGTGGCCGCTGTGCAACGCCTTGGCCGGGCCGTAGACCGTCAGCTCCACGCCCATCGCGCCGCGTCCGCCGAACGCCACCTGGAGTTCACGGCTCTGGTGCGTTGGGCCGTCGCAGAACAGCCACGCATCGGCCGCCAGCAGGGCGCGGTTGGCTTCGAGGATCTGCTTCAGGTGCGCCGAGCCCGACTCCTCCTCGCCCTCAAAGAAAAACTTCACGTTGATCGTCGGCTTGCGATGCGTCGCCGCGAGGGCGTCCAATGTGTTAAGGATGGCGACAATCGGCGCTTTGTCATCGCCGGCGCCGCGCGCGAAAATGCGCGCTTCGGGGTTCAGCCGTCCGCGCTCCGGAATGGCGATGTCCACCCACTCACCGCCGCGCGACTCGCGCAACTGCGCGGCGAAGGGCGCGCCGCCGCGCCACTCGGCGGCATCCACCGGCTGGCCGTCATAGTGCGCGTACACGACGATGGTGCGCGTGGCGCCCGGCGACTTGAGCTCGCCGTACACGGCGGGTGGCCAGGCTCCGTTTTCCAGCAGCCGCGCCGACACGCCCCGCTTGCTCAGCATGCCCACGATCGCGACCGCGTTGCGTCGCAGCGCCGCCGTGTCGTTCTTGGTGTTCGGAATGGCGAGGAACTCCGCGTACTCCCGCACGATCTGCGGTTCCCGTGCCTCACGCCAAGCGCGAACGTCGTCGCGAACGGACTGGGCGGCGAGCGGTGCAGCGAACAGTGGCAGCAGCAGAAGGCGAACGCGCATCGGTGGCTTCAGGGCAGGAGTCGGCGCTGCGGATGGGCAGGGAAGGGCGCGGACCGGCCGGTGCCGGTGCGCGCCCCCAAATCTGCACGGAAACCCATCCGCTCGCTTCCCCGCTGGGCTACCGCTTACGCAGTCCGCGCCCGGCGAATACCTGCGTCGGCGCGCCGTCGGCAACGGCCGCCTGGCCGTTGACGAAGACCCAGCGCATGCCGACGCTCAGCTTCTCCGGCTCCACGTACGTGGCCTGCTCGCGCACGGTCTTCGGGTCAAAGACGATCACGTCGGCGAAGTAGCCCGTCTGCAGCCGCCCGCGCTCGGCGATGCCGTAGACCTCGGCCACCTGGGCCGTGGACGATTTCACCATCCGCTCCATCGTGATCACCGGCTTGTCGAGCACATAGCGGCGGATCTTGCGCGGGTACGTGCCGTACAGGCGCGGATGGCCGCCCGATCCATCGGAACTGGTCATCACGTACGGGTCCTTCATAAACGTTTCGATGTCCGCTTCGGTCATGTTGAATGACGCCACGCCCATATCGATGCCGCGCCCGATCAGGTCCAGTGCGGCTTCTGACGGCGGCATTTTCAGGTCCGCGGCCACCTGCTTGAGATACTTGCCGATGTATGGCTTGGCGTTCGCACCGCCATTGATCAGGAGGAGCGTGCTGTCGCCGCCGCGGCGGCGCAGGTTCTCGCGCATCGCCGCAAGCATCTTCTCGCGCGTCGGCGCATCGGCGATGCGCGCCATCAGCGAGTCGGTGCCGCCCGCCTGCGCCCAGCGCGGCAGCAGCGCAGCGCTCAGCCCGGTGCCGCTCGCCGTCCACGGGTACTGGTCGGCCACCACCATATGCCCGCCGGCGCGCGCTTCACGCATCAGGCGCAGCACGCTGTCGGCGTAGCCCCAGACGTCCACGCCCAGGGCCTTCACGTGTCCCAGATTGGTGGTGAGCCCCGACTCCCGGCCAATGCGAATGGCCTCGCGGACCGAGTTCATCAGGCCGATGGTATAGGAGCTCTCGTCGCGCTGGTGGGTGTCATACACGCCGCCGTACGGCTTGGCGGCGGAGACTACCGCGATCGCCTCATCGATGCTCGCATAGCTCTGCGGGGCGTAGAAGAGGCCAGAGCCCACACCGTACGCGCCTTCGCGCATTGCCTTGTCAACGAGCGAGCGCATGCTGTCAATCTGCGCCTTGGTCGCCGGCGCCGACGACGGGCCCATCACGCGGCTCTTCACCGTGCCAAAGCCCACCGTGGCGAAGGTGTTCGTTCCCAGCCCCTTCTTTTCCGTTTCCGCCTGAATGCGCGCCACATCCCACGGCCCGCGACCGTCCGGGCCATTGGTCACCGTGGTCACCCCCTGCATCAACGCCGGGATGTTGCGGCGACGCTCATCGTTGAACCGATCCACGCCTTCCATCGAATGCGTGTGCGGATCAATGAAGCCCGGCGCGACGATCATCCCCGCCGCGTCGATCACCCGACCCGCGGCGATCCGCGCCTTGCCAGCGTCGCCAATGAAGACGATGCGGTCTCCGCGCAACCCCACATCGGTGACCTGCCCCGGCTTGCCCGAGCCGTCGTACACGCGGCCGCCCTTGATCAGGACGTCGACGGAGTCGGCACGAAGCACGGCCAGCGAGAGCAGAAGCGGAAGAAGCGTCGGCATAATGGGCCCTGAGAAGTAGTCCGTCAGGAAGCTCGGGCAATCTGTAGTGCAACGGAAGAGGGGGCCCCAACGTTGGGAGCCCCCTCTTCCTCATTCCCTTCCCACACCCTGCTCCCTTGCGTTTCCTACTTCTTGGGATTCAAGATGTCATCAATCTCCGTGTGCAGGTCCGCCAGGTGCGCCCGCGTCACCGCGTTCGCCGCCTTGCCGGCCCCGGCCTTCACCTGCGCGTCCAGCGTGCGCAGCTCGGCGCGCAGCAGCGCGCGGGCGTCGCTCGTCGGGCGCGGCGGCAACACCGTGAACTGACCGGTCTGGCCAAAGGTCACGCGCGGCCCCGGGGTGGCGCTGAGCTTGCCCTTCACGGCTTCAACAAACGAGCGCTGCAGCGTGCGGCGGTAGACGTCAATCGACACCGTCCCCGCGTTCAGCTCGCTGAAGATGCCGCCGCGCAGGTCGCCGAGCATCTCGGCCAGCGCATAGGCCTCGCCCGGCTTTGCGGTCGCTTCCCACTCGATCATTCGGGCCAGCCGGTCGTCGTTCATCAGCTGGCTGATCAAGCCGCGCTGCGAAGCGTTGATGCGCGCCACCGATCCTTCGGGCTCGATGCGACGCAGGATCGCCGGATCCAGGAAGAAGGTCGGCGTCTTGAATGCGTTCTCGTTGAGGAACTTCACCGCCTCGCGCTGACGCGCGGCGCTCACCGGCGTAAAGCGCGCGCCGCTCTGCGAGCCGTACTTCTCCTGCGTCTCGGCCGCGCCGACCACCGCCACCACGTGGCGCAGTTCCGTGGCCCACTGGCCAATCAGGCGGCCGTACAGTTCCTTCAGGTCTTCGTTGTCGTCCAGCGGATCGGTGACGGCCGGGGCCACCATCGGCACCAGGCGCTTGATGTTCTTGATGCCCAGCCCGGTGGCCTTCACCGCGTCGTGGTCGCCCACGGCCTCGGTGTTGTTGCCCGGATCGGCGCCAAAGTCATCGGTCGTCGTGAAGCGCAGCCACGGGGTCTTGTCCTGCTCGCGCGCCCAGCTGTCGAGCGTGGCGCGCTCCTCGTCCGGCGTCTTGGCCGACGGGATGGGCGCGTAGCCCCAGTGCGTCATGTACGTGTCGTACGGCCCCTGGAACGGCACCAGATCGCCCAGCGCGATGCCGTCTTCCGGCTGCGCCACGTAGTTGAAGCGCGAGTAATCCATGATCGTCGGCGTGTGGCTGTTCTTCGCCACCCAGGTCTTCGACCGGACCGAGTCCACCGGGTAGAGCGAGCTCGCCTTCATGTTGTGCGGGAAGCCCAGCGAGTGGCCGATCTCGTGTGCCACCACATACTGCATCAGGCGCCCCTGCAGCGAATCAGGGAACGGGAGCTTCTTGGCGCGCGGGTCCACCGCGCCCACCTGCGTCCAGTACCAGTCGCGGTTCAGGTTCATCACGTTGTGGTAGATCTGCAGGTCGGCTTCCATGATCTCGCCCGACCGCGGGTCGTGCACGTGCGGCCCAACCGCGTTCTCAATCGTGCTCGGGAGCCAGCGGATCACGGAGTACCGGGCATCCTCCGCCGACCAATCAGGATCTTCCGCGGCCGACGGCGCATCCTTGGCGATGATGCCGTTCTTGAACCCGGCCGCCTCAAAGGCGGGCTGCCAGCTGGTGATTGCCTTGCGCACCCACGGCTTCAGCCACTCGGGCGTCGCGGGGTCCACGTAGTACACGATGGGCTTCACCGGCTCGCTGATCGCGGCCGAGGGGTCCTTCTTTTCCAGCCGGTAGCGCGTGATGAAGCAGCGCGTCTCGGACCGCTGCTCCGAGCGCGAGAAGTCAACCGACGAGGTGCGGAAATAGCCCACGCGCGAGTCACACAGGCGCGGCATCATCGGCTTTTCGGGCAGCTTCACCATCGACCAATGCACCAGGTAGCTCTCGCTCTGCGGCGGAGCACCCAGCGCCGCCGTCGGCATGCCGCCGCCAAACGGGCTCGGCGTCGGCGTGGGCGTGGCGTTGATGGTCAGCGTCGCTTCGGTCTCGATGTTCGTCGGGAACGTCGCCACGCGCTCAAAGAAGGTGCGCGACGCGTCGAGCGTGCCGCGATAGCGCCGAATCACGCTGATCTCGGTGGGCGGCGAGGTGA
>JARIEY010000014.1 GCA_031127085.1 Gemmatimonadota bacterium
TCGCAGGCGCGCCTGTGCGGCGTGGCGACGTATCTGCTCCTGTTTCATCCGCTGGACGACTTCCTCCTCCTCCGCTGCGCTTTGTGGATTGCGCTCGGTTAGATAGATGATGTCGTCGAAGAGCCAGACGTAGGCGCCAAGATCCGGCCGTACCTCACGGACGGACGCAATGGCGTAGAACGGCAGAGGTGTCGCCTTGGATTGGCGGTACTCTGCTACGGTAAGAAACGGCTCGACGGGCAAATACAGCGTTTTTTCTCCGCGCCCTAACCTGATCTCGAGCTTCCAAGCGGGCGCGCTGGCACCTTGGGCTGCTGGAAGGCTGGTCAGCAAGCCTACCAGGTCACCGGGGCGAAACACGCTTTCATCCGTGCCCCACGGCCGGCCGCCAACCAAGTGAGGTCCGGCCACGTGCCACGCCTTGAAAATCTTCATCGGTAAACCTCCAGTCGATGCGGAGTCGGACAGGCTATTCGACGACACGAACCAAGAGCGGCTCGTCAATCTCCTGTTCGACACGGACGATCAGCGGCTCCTCGATGAGCGATTGTCCGGCCCAGATCTTGACCGCTCCTCCTCGAACGTCCGCTCCTCCATCGGCCTCGCCGTCAACGATCATCACTTTGAGGCTCTCGTTCGCGACGACCACTTCGGACGATACCGGCGGCGGAAGCACACAGAGCGCGTTACTCCGCACCTCGACACCTCCATCAAGTTCGCCGTCGACGATGATGACTTCGGTGGGGTTGGTGAGCGCGATGCAGCAGAACCCACCGTCATGCTTCTCGATGTTTAACGAAAGGAGGCGGCGGCGCGACGATGTTTGCCATGCGTCGATGACGTCGTACAGTTCACGCATCGAGCCTGCTTCGAACCACTGCAGGTTGCGCTTGTTGTCGCGGAGCATCGGTCCACCCCATCAATGAGTGCGTGCGCGCGCTGCGCGCACGTTAGGCTGTGCCTGACTGGCAACGACGTGAGATAAGCTACCGTCTCCATTCGGCCAACGCGATTCGGTCTCACCACCGCCGGCAGAATGGGAGGGACCGTAGGATGTGACGCCGAGCGGTTCGCTGCGGTTAGCTTCGGCAGAAGGTTCGGAGCGCCGACATGTCCCCTTGGTCGGCGCTTCGCAACGCGGCGATGTATCGCTCGCGCGCCGTGTTTTCGCCGGCGAGATCGGAACCGCTGCCCCATGAGAAAGCAGGCCGGCCCCACTGGCCGAGCAAGAGATCCGCCGCAAGGCGCGCATGCCGGCCATTGCCGTTGGGCCACGGATGGATGCGAACCAGCTGATGGTGAAAGTGGATGGCGATCTCATCGCATGCTTCACCGCGCGCGTCGATGGCGTCATACCGCACGCGGGTGTTGTCCACGAGTTCGCGGATCATCACGGGCACGGCGTGCCAGGGAAAGGGCGAGATGTTGTTGTCACTGCGGCGATCGGTGCCGGCCCACGTCCACGTGTGGTCGAACATTCGGCGGTGCAGCGCGCAGAGGAACTGCACCTGCAGCACGTCGGCCGCACGCTGGCGCGACAGCCAGCGATGGCACTGCGCGATGTTCACGCTCTCCCACTGGTTCAACTCGCTACGCGAGGCAATGTGCTGGGGAATCAGTCCCTGTCGCTCGTCGTCACTGAGCGGAGTGTGTGCATTGTCGTCATCCGGCGTGGTCCCCTGCATCTGGTGTTCACTCCCAGAGCTTGGCGATGCGAGCCGTCATCCATTCCTTGGTCGCCGCGTCGAGGTCCAGCACTTCCTCCACTCCGTCATGCTGGTCCTCGAGTCGCATCGTGTGAATGACGCGTTCGCGTTCGGCGCGCGCCTTCGCGACGGCCTGACGATGCACCGTCTCTTCGAGCGACGTCTTTGGCCGGAACTCGATCACCACGTCGCAGTCGACGGCCTCGGCCACTCGTGCGAGCGTGGCGATGGTGACGGCGCCCCGGCGTTCGTTGCGTTCGATGCTCGTCACGGCCTGCTGGCTCACGCCGAGTCGCCGAGCGAGTTGGGCGGCCGACATCCCGAGTGCACTCCGAATGGTGCGAACCCAGGAGTCCGGCCGGCTGCCCTGAACGGGGACGAGCTGTCGCCTGGCATCGATTTGACGGCGTTGGAGCGCGAGGTAGTCAGGATTTCGTGACGATTTGGGCCGCATGGTACCTCAGTCTCAAAACAAGTTATATCTTGTATAATGGTGCAGTATACACAATCTACAGCTTGTTGCTTAATCACAGTATAGCAAATTATTGATTGTATCACAAGCCAGACCAGTACCGCGGGCGGAGGCATGGCATCTAGCGAGCGAGCGCTGCTGAGTTCTGAGACCACCATGTCCCTGACCGGCCTCCGGCCCCCACTGTCAGACCCGTCCGCAATCATATGAGTATGACTCCTCTCCCAACCCGCCCGTGGCCCAACACCTACTGGCTGCCAGGCGGGCAGATCCTCTGCGGGGAATACCCGGGCGACCTCGATGCGGCGCGTGAGCGCGAGAAGCTTGAAGCGCTGGCCGCGTTCAACGTCTCCACCTTCATTGACCTGACGACGCCGGCCGACGGACTGCGACCGTACGAGCCGCTGCCGATTAGTCCAGAGCGGACGCGTATTCCCGGTGTGTTCCACCTCGACTGGATGGACTTCATCAAGCGCGAGGTGCATCGCTTTCCCATTGCCGATGTGAGCGTGCCGACGCGCACCCAAATGCGCGACATTCTGGAGACCATCGACGACGCCGTGGCGCGTGGGCGCACGGTGTACGTGCATTGTTGGGGCGGCATTGGCCGCACGGGGACGGTGGCCGGCTGCTGGCTGCGCCGGCAAGGTGCGTCAGCCGATGACGCGTTGGCGATGATCGCCGAGCGGTGGAAGACCGTGGGAAAGCGCGCGGTGCACCCGCACTCGCCGGAGACGGAACAGCAGCGTCAGTTCATCCGCGATTGGCACGAGCCGTCGATGTGGAGATCGCAGCACTTCACCGTGATTGACCGGCACGACCGCATCCGCGGCTGCCTGTTGGGCGGCGCGGTGGGCGACGCACTCGGCGCGCCGGTGGAGTTTTGGTCGCACGACGAGATCGTGGCGCAGTTCGGCACGCTGGGGATACAAGAGTTCGCTCCCGCGTACGGCCGCGTGGGGGCGATCACGGACGACACGCAGATGACGTTGTTCACAGCCGAGGGCGTGCTGCGCACGCACTGCCGCGACATGCACCGCGGGATGGCGAGCTTCGAGAATGGGGTAGGTCTCGCGTATCAGCGGTGGCTGAGCACCCAGGGGTTCCAGGCCAACACGTGGGCAACAGACCATCCCGGCTGGTTGATAGGCAACGCGGAGTTGCATCAGCAGCGTTCGCCGGGGGCCACGTGTCTCGGTGCGCTCCGTGCGGCCGCGGAGGAACGCCAAGACTACACGAACGAATCCAAGGGATGTGGCGCGGTGATGCGCGCGGCGCCGTGCGGGTTACTGCACGGCGAGGACATTGCCGGCGTGTACGAGAACGGCGTCGCGTCCGCGCGGGTGACGCATCATCATCCCGAGGCCTATGTGAGCGCCGGCGTGTATGCCGTGCTTATTGCGCATCTCGCGCGCGGTGTGCGACTGGAGTTGGCGGTGGAGTACGCGTTGGGCACCGCGGCCAAGCATCGCCGTGAGGCGCCGTTGACGTTCAAACTGTTGGAGCGGGCCATGACATTGGCAGCGGCGAAGAACAAGCGCCCCGTGCATCGCGTGCGGACGCTGGGGCGCGGATTCGTGGCCGAAGAGGCGCTGGCGATTGGCGTGTATGCCGCGCTGACGGCGGAGTACGATTTTGAGCGCGGGGTGCGGAACGCCGTGAATCACTCCGGGGATTCGGATTCGACGGGGTCGATTGTCGGGCAGATCTTAGGCGCGTCGCTCGGGGCGCGGCACATTCCGGAGCGGTGGGTAGAGCGTGTGGAGCTGCGGGAGGTGATTGAGCAGGTGGCGGAGGATCTGGCGACGGGGTTTCGGGGGCAGGAGAATTGGTTTGGGCGGTGGCCGGGGTGCTGATGGGCGCTGACGCTTCGATTACTCCGGCCGCTGCATTTCGAGAACAAAGGCCGCGCGGAACCGTCCGAGAAAGCTCGTCGTGTGCTGGTACTCCAGTTCCGTACGCGGCCGTGCGTCCACGGCCGCGGCGATCTCTTCGAGAGCGCGCAAATGGTCGTGCACGCCGAGGCGAATTGCGGCGCGCATTGTCGCTTTATCCGACGATGTGAGAATCCAGACCGTATCACCCTGCTCGATGCGAGCGAACGCATGCGCGAAGAGCATTCTCTCGCCTTCGTCCATATCAATCGCATTGGGATCATGTGCGAGGTACCGATCTTCCGCTGCTTGCGTGACCGCGTGCACGTGACTGAGGCGCGCAAGATCCTCGTGCCGCACCGCGATGTAGCCGAAGCCTGCCGTATCGCCGGCGAGCGCTTCGTCGCGGCATTTCTCGACCGTCTCTACGTGCAATGCGCCGGAGATGCGACTCCAGAGACCGGTTCGCACCGCCTCGATGATTGAGCACGTATCGATGAGCACGACGGTGCGATGAGGCGGCAGTCCCGGTAACAGCTGTGCCATCGTGTTAGGCGTCGTGTGCGAGTGGACATCCGTGCTGCTCGCACAGCAGCGCGAAACCGTGCAGCGACATCCCTAACAACGCAGCCGCGCGCCGCGCCGAGAGAAAGCCGTGGTCCACCGCGTTTCGCACAGGCGCGATATAGCGCTTGCTGAAAAGCGCTGGCCGATCATCAGTGATGATCGCGGACGCTGGCAGCGCACTCTTCAGCATGCGCTTGGCCAGCAGCCCGAGGTTGTAGAGTCGAAATCGCAGCGCCTCCGGACTGACCCACAACTTCGCCGCAAGCTGAACGATGCGCGCCGCGATATCCGATGTCACCGCGACATCCCAGTGTTGCTTGATGATGCGGGCCGGCATGAGGAGCGCCGCTGCGAACTTGTTGGCAAGCTGTTCAGCGCGCCGTCCCTTTGCTCCTTTCGCATGTGCGACCTCGAGTGGACGAGGCGGCATAGCGTCCCATGTCAGTACGTGAAACAACTCGTGCGCAAGATCGAAGAAACGGCGTGACCGGCTCTCGCGACGATTGATGAGAATCGTACTGAGCCCCGGCATGTACGACGCGGCGCCCGATAGGCCCTCGGGCATGTCGACATAGAGCACGAGCGCATGGAGTTTGCGTTCGATCGCGCGCTCAAGGTGTTCGGCAGGTCGCTCTCCGAGGTTCCATTCTTCGACCAACGCCTCGGCGGCTGCCTCGACTTCCTCGTAGCTCGCACCGTCGCTGAGCTCGAGCTTCGCGCCCAGGCAATGCGAACGAACGCCGAGTCGTGCGTTGGTCTCGCGATACGTCGCAATCCACCGGCCGGCCTGAGCCTCGAACTCCCGTACAACGTCGGCATCGAGCGCCGTGGTTGAGCGAAAGCTGAACGCCGCTTCGTTTGTACCCAGGCGATACGGGTCGAGTAGATCGGCGACGGTGGTCTCGAGCGCGGCTGCGACCGCCACCAGTTCGTCGGGACTGATGGATCGTTCGCCGGCCTCGATGGCTGCCAGTGTCTGGCGATCGGCAAAGCCGACGGCTTTGCTCAGCACCTCCTGGGTGATGCTACGCTCACCGCGAAGTGCCTGGATGCGGCGGGCGGTCCGATGTTTTGAGAGCTCTGACATGACAGTAGAATATCCTTGCATTACGTGTTATGCAAGCTTTGTGTCTTTCGCACGCCGTCGGCGGCGGCGCTTGCCGGCGGCTTGATGCGCGTGTGTGCGGATCCAGGAGTGCACGATGCGCGGAGAACGCGTCGCGTGCGCAAGCGTTCGCTTTCAGCTCGGAGCATTTCGTTGCCGAGGGAGCACGCCGTGATGTCCGAGTCCTCCGGAGCAGGATCGCAGCAGGACTGTCAGAGCCGCACGCGAAGATTCCCCGCTGACTTTTCAGCGCGAGGTTTCTTCCACTTGCGAGGTAGACAAAGTTCCGAGCGAAGCATCTGGTGCTCTCACTGGCCCTCATCATTCCGTCCGTCAGTGAGGCACAGCAGGCTGCGAACGCAACGGCCGGTCCGACAGTCGAGCAGGTCACCCGGGCGAGGTCGACGGCGAGTTCGCCGCGCAGACCATCGGCACGGCGGATTGGTTCGGCGGCGGACTCGCCAGCGGCGTCCTGCTGGGGCTCATTGGCACTGGCGTGACGTGGGCCGTAGCCGGGGCAAGCAATGTGTCATTGCCCGCTGAGACGAAGCTGCAGATCGTCAGCCAGCGGTCGGCCGTTCAGACGGCCTTCGAGTCGGCCTATCAATCGAAGGTGAAGCAGAAGCGGAAGTCCGCCGCACTGAAGGGCGGTTTGGTGGGGACCGCGGCATTTCGTCGCTGTGGTACTCGCCAGTAGTGGCGACTGACGAGCGCCGGTGTGGGGCGCCGCGAGGCAGATCGCGGCGCTCCGGACAGGTGCAAGATGCACAGGCACGCGACGGCCGATTGCACCTTGAACCACGCTTAGAGCTGAGCGATGCCCAGGTCTGCTAGAAATCGCCAGGTATCGTTGTAGTACGCGGGGTCTCTAGTTGGGTCCGCTTTGGTGCCAGGCGGCACGAAGATCACCATTCCCTGCCTCGCTCGTGTTAGGAGCACACGATACGCGTTCAGCAAGTACTGCCGTCGCTCCGCCTTGCGTATCGTCGTCCACTCTGAGCCACGGAATGCGTGATAGGTCCATTCCGATGCGTTGAACCGAAGGTCGGCGTCCCAGGTCATGCACACCCAATCGAGTTCGAGCCCTTGAATGTCGAACTCCGTTGCTGCGTCCTCTAGGTAGTAGCTTGATCTCGTATCGCTAGCGTCGTTCAGGAACCAGTGAACGGGATTCACCTGCACGCGCACGTCGATTGCGTGCGGCTTCAGGCGCTGTGCCTGCGAGGATGCGACGAGGCCAAACCTCTCGTTTCCTCTAGCGTGTGTTCTTATCCACTCCTTCGCGACGAATAGGTCGCGCGTAAGCGCCAGTGGATAGCGTTGCGCCAAGCTCGCAAAGAGCGCGCGCGCACCATCGCGATCGCAATCGAGCACCGCCTTCACAAAACCCGACAACCTCTCGGCCCGGAACGACCGCATAGAGGTCGCGAGATGAAGTGATGGTTCCTTTCTCAGGCCGGCACGTCCTTCTACCGCGTCTAGCGCATGCCCAGCTGCGTACTCGCTGTCGGTCAGCTCAGGTGAGACATAGACAGCCCACTCCGGGAACCGCTCACGAACAGCGTCGATCCAGAGTGAAATTCCGGCCTCTCCCTTGTTGATCTCTTGCCCCCCGCCCACCAGACACACAACGACAGCCCAATCATCCCGTCGGTCCATCACAGAAAGAAGGAACTCGGGTTCTGACTGGCCAAAGTCCGGGCGCCCCTTTTTTTGCTTCATAAACTGCCGCGTTTGCTCGAGGTCCCATGCTCGCTGTGCTTCGTCAAAGATTGCGACGTGCTCAAATGGAGCGGTCGTGCGCTTGAGACCGTCGTCCCTGAAGTGGTGTACGTTCTGGATGAACGCCTGGACCTTGGTCGCGACGTCACCTTTACGCACGAATCGCCCCGCGGTTTTCACACGACTCACCTCGTCGCGAGTCAGTGCTTCACGGAGCACGGCGACCAAGGGGCCGTTGCCGGAGAGAAACACGGCGTGCGTCGGTTCGGCCTTCGAGCGTTTGTTTGTAGCAACGCTAAGTCCGACCAAGGTCTTTCCTGCACCAGGAACGCCAGTCACGAAGACGATGGCTTTGTGACCGGCCGCACGAACCTCCTCGATGATCTCCTCAACTCTCCGAGAGGTTACGCGCAAGTTCTTAGCGCCTGCATCACTCCGTGTGATCGCATCGACGGTATGGCGGGAGTAGAGGCGCCGAGCGGCCTCGATGATCGTTGGTGTGGGGTGATATTCCGACCTCCCCCACGACGCGCCGTCGATGCTCGCCCCGGATGCCAGCGATCGTGCCTGATCAATGAGCGGCCGGAGCCCTAGTGGATTCGATCGCGCAGGTGGAAATACCAGGTCATGATGTGGGGCGCTCCATTCCTGGTCACTCTCTGTGCTCTCAGTCGCGAGCAGCACAGGAAAGATGGGCGCCTCGTGACTCGCCCTATGGAAGTTCTTTAGGTCGAGTGCGTAATCCCACGCCTGGTTGTAATGCGCACGTTCGAACGCACGCTCTCCTACCTTAAACTCGATCGGAATGACGGCAGCGCCGATGATCACAACGACGTCGATTCGACTTCCTAGTCGGGGAACGTCGAATTCAATCAGAAGATACCCGTCCAGGCCGCCTAAACATGAACGCAAGATGGACAGTTGCGATTGCCATGCGTTGCGCTGCTCGATATCGAGCGCAAACTGGCCGTGGGCTGTCATCTGACCAAGCACGCTATCGTCCGTCGACGACAAGAACTCGTCGATGGGGGACGAGTAGTAGGAAGAGACCGCTGCCGCGTGGTTGGGTTCGCTCATATGTCGGTAGACTGATCGCTCAAACGTACGAGCAGTGAGGTCGACGGAGCCAGGGCCCGAATCGCCCATTGCCAGTGATTTGCTCAGTCCCCAACTTCTAGGCCTTCTTGCCTCTATAGACAGAGACCAATGCGCCTCCGCTCTCTCGCACTCACCCTCGCCCTCCCCCTCGCCGCCGCCGGCGCCCAGGGCCACAAGCAACTCACCCCCGCCGACTACGACCGCGCCGTCAGAATGCTCGGCCCGGCGGTGAACCCGCTGCTCGTGGGCGGCCAGGTGAACCCCACCTGGACCCCGGACGGCAAGTTCTACTACCGGGCCACGCGCATTGACGGCACCAGCTGGGTGCTCGTGGACCCGGCCAAAAAGAAGTCGGCCCCGCTCTTCGACCACGCAAAGTTGGCGGCCGCCGTTAGTTCGGCGTCAGGGGCCAGCTTCACGGCCTCCACCCTCCCCTTCATCGCCATCGACCGGTCAGCCAAAGGCGATTCGATCACGTTCAATGCTGCATCAAAACGCTACACCTGCGCGCTTAAAGCGTATAGCTGCAAGCAGATAGGCGAAGCCACCAACACGGTCTTCCCGGGCATGGGCGGGCGCCGCGGCGTCCGGACCCCGGAGGTCCTGAGCCCGGACGGCAAGCGCGCCGCATTCATTAGAGAGTGGAACCTCTGGGTCCGCGATGTCGCCACCGGCGCCGCCACCCAGCTCACCACCGACGGCACCACCAACTTCGGTTATGCCACTGACAATGCGGGATGGGTCCACTCCAACCGCGCCATCCTCAAGTGGTCGCCCGACAGCAAGAAGATCGCCACCCAGCAGCAGGACGACCGCCGGCTCTCCGACTTCCATATGGTCCGCTACCAGGTGGGCGCCCCCCGCCTGGAATCGTGGAAGTACCCGTTCCCCGGCGACTCGGTGGTCAGCCGCATCCACCGCGTGGTCATCGACGTCGACAGCAAGACGGTGGTCCGACTCAAGATGGCGCCCGACTTCCACCGCGCCATGCTGGGCGACGACATCTCCATGGACGACCTCCAGTGGAACCCCGACGGCTCGATGCTCGCCATCGCCTCCACCCCGCGCGACCACAAGTCGGCCACGCTGCGCATCGCCAACGCGGTCACCGGCGAGGTGCGCGACCTGTTCAAGGAGTCGGTCAGCACCCACTTCGAATCCATCACCGGCTACCGCGTGCTCTGGAACACCAACGAGCTCGTCTGGAACTCGCAGCGCGACAACTGGAGCCAGCTCTACCTGTACGACCTGACCGCCGGCACGCTCAAGCACCAGATCACCACCGGCGAAGGACCGGTGAGCGAGATCGTGCACGTCGATGAAAAGGCGCGCACCATCACGTACATGGCGCAGGGGCGCGTCCCCGGGCAGGACCCGTACCTGGCCCACGCCTTCCGCATCGCGCTCGACGGCAAGAGCTCGGCGGTGCTCCTCACCCCCGACGTGGGCACGCACACCATCAAGCTGTCGCCCGACAATAAGTATCTTATTGATACTTATTCGACCGCCGACACGCCGCCGGTCTCCGCGCTGCGCGACGCCAAGGGGGCGCTGGTGCTCGCCCTCGAGCGCGCCGACATCAGCAAGCTGGTGGCCACGGGGTGGAAGCCGCCGATCCTGTTCAGCGTCAAGGCGGCCGATGGCACCACCGACATCTACGGCCAGCTCTTCCGCCCCACCAACTTTGACAGCACCAAGAAGTACCCGATCATCAACAACGCCTACCCGGGACCGCAGGCGGGGTCCGTTGGAAGCCGCAGCTTCGCCGCGGCCCGAGGCGACAAGCAGGCGCTCGCCGAGTTGGGCTTTATTGTGGTGAGCATCGATGGACGCGGGAGCGGCCCGGGACGCAGCAAGGCGTTCCACGACCACTACTACGGCGCCATGGGACGCGACAACACGCTCCCCGATCAGGTGGCCGGCATGCAGAACCTGGCCAAGCGCTACGCGTGGATCGACATCGACAAGGCCGCGATGTGGGGGCACAGCGGCGGCGGCTTCATTACGGCCGACGCGATGTTCCGCTACCCCGACTTCTTCAAGGTCGGCATCAGCGAGTCGGGCAATCACGACCAGCGCAACTACGAAGACGACTGGGGCGAGCGCTACCAAGGCCTGCTGGTGAAGGGGATCGACGGCGGTCAGGATTCCTACAACCAGGAAGCCAACCAGACGCTCGCCGCCAACCTCAAGGGCAAGCTGCTACTCGCCCACGGCACGGCCGACGACAACGTGCCGGTGGACAACACCTTCCTCGTGGTGGACGCGCTCATCAAGGCGGGGAAAGACTTTGACCTGCTGCTGATTCCCAATGCGGCGCATGGGTACGGGGCCGCATCCAACTACATGATGCGGCGGCGGTGGGACTACTTTGTCACCCACCTTATGGGCGCTATTCCACCAAAAGAATTCGTCATTAGATAGACAACAGAGAGACTACAGAGAGACAACAGAGAGACTACAGAGGGGCACTCCGGATTGAGGGGGTGCCCTTCTGCCATCCGCCATCTGCTGTCTGCCATCACCTTGCCGCGCACAAATGGTTGGTGGTGCAATAAAACGGTGACGGATAGCACGCGTCCCGGCGTTATCCTGCCCTGTCATCACCCAGCACACTATGAGACGACGCAAATCGACGGCCGATTGGCGATTCGGCCAGAGCGCGCCTATGCTTAGGCATATGGAACTGCTCGCCCGTATCACCACCGATCCTGAAGTGCGGTTCGGCAAGCCGTGCGTGCGCGGAACGCGCATCACGGTGGGCGAGGTGCTGGGCTTTTTGGCGACCGGCAGGTCTGAGGCAGAGCTCTTGGCCGAGTTTCCGCAGCTCACGCATGACGATGTGCTGGCATGTTTCGGCTTTGCCGCCGAGCGTGAACGCCGCGTCCAGTCCATACCTGCCGCTTCGTGACCGTCCGCTATCTCATCATCATCGAGCCCACACCCACGGGCTACTCCGCATATGCGCCGGACCTGCCAGGGTGTGTTGCGACCGGCGACACGACGATCGCGGTCGAGGCAAATATGCGTGAGGCGATTGCGTTCCATCTCGACGGACTGCGAGCTGACGGACACCCGGTGCCGCCACCGCATTCCATTGGAACGTACGTCGAAGTCGCGGCCTGAACTGGCGGGTGGAGTGAGAGACGACAGAGAGACAACAGAGAATCAATAGAGAAACGACAGAGGGCACTCCGGATTGAGGGGGTGCCTTTCGTTTGTCTGCCGCCTGCCGCAATCGAAGGGTTGGTGGTGCAATCATTTGGTGACGGTGCGGGACTGAGTTTGTTGCGGATTGGTGTATGTCTGCAATCTTTGCATTCCGTCACGCGCGTTGCGCAGCCACCGGCTGGTGTCGCCGGGCGCGGCTTGCCGTCTTATACAATTTATTGTATCATATACCATGACCCTGAAGCGCGTCTTCTGGGTCGGATCGTCACGGCGCACAGCGCGTGAGCTGCCGGCAGAGACACGCCTGCAGCTTGGCCGTGACCTGTATCAAGTGCAACTGGGAAGGTCGCCGTCCAGTTGGCGACCGATGAGCTCCATCGGACTCGGCGTGATTGAGTTGCGCGTGAGCGTTGCCGGGGAGTTTCGCCTGCTGTACGTCGCAAGGTTTGCCGAAGGTATCTACGTGCTTCACGTGTTCCACAAGAAGCGTCGCAAGACCTCTCCACTTGACCTCGACGTGGCGCGTGTGCGCTTTCGGATGGCCTGTCGCATGCACGCGGAGATGTGACGCATGTCAAATCGGATCCATCGTTCCACCGGCAATGTGTTCGAAGACCTCGGCTTTCCTCGCCCCGAAGCCGAGCGTCTGCTCATCCGCAGCGACCTGATGAACCAGGTGGCGGAACTCATCAGAAAGCGCCGGTTGACCCAAGCGCGGGCCGCGAAGCTCATGGGGGTATCACAGCCGCGGGTGAGCGACCTCGTGCGCGGTCGCATTGAACTCTTTAGCATCGACATGCTGGTGGGTATGCTCGGCTCACTCGGCGTGTCGGTGACGGTGACGACGCGCCCGATCAGCCGCAGACGACGCACGGCGTGACTGCAGAGAAACGACAGAGAGACTACAGAAAGACAACAGAGAAACTACAGAGGGCACTCCGGATTGATGGGGTGCCCTTCGTTCGTTCTTGCTCTCGTGTCTCAGCGCCCGCCGGCGGCGCGCGATCGTTGGGTTATTCGCGCAATGAAACGGTGACGGTTCCGCTGACCACGTGCGGCATCTTATGACGTCCGCGAAACTGTGATCATTGACGAAGTGTATATACACACGTATATTCTATGGATGAGTTTGCGTGGGATGACATCAAGTCGGAACGCAATCTGGAACGCCGCGGCTTCGACTTTGAGTACGCAACGCGAGTGTTTCGTGGGCCAGTGATTGTCCGCGAGGACCGTCGCCGCGAATACGGCGAGGATCGACTCATAGCGCTGGGCGTCGTCGATGGCGTCAACCTCACCGTTGTCTACACCGATCGTGTGGAGCTCGGTCGCCCAGTGCGCCGCATCATCTCTGCGCGACACAGCAACCGACAGGAGCGTGCCGAATATGGCGACTGTATATCGAAGGGCTGATCAACTCGGCCCGGGCCGAATTGACCGCAAACGCGTCCTGCGCATGACGGAAGAAGAGATCATGCGCACCTCGCCCCCGGAACTGGCGGACCTGCCTGACGACTTCTGGAAGGACGCGGTCGTGGTCGAGCCAATCCTCAAAGAGCCCATCTCGCTGCGCGTCGACGAAGACGTGCTGGCCTGGTTCCGCAAATCGGGGCCACGATACCAGACGCGCATGAACGCCGTGCTGCGCCGCTATATGGAAGCAATGACGCGAAAGCCCAAGCGACGCGCGGCGCGCTGAGTCACGGCGCGGCGATACCGTCAAAGGCTTGGTGGTGCAATGAAATGGTGACACAAATTCGACCGCCGACGCTATGATGGGCTACATGAGGGCGAGAACTCAGACCCACGCGCCCACGCCGCGCCGCGCACCAGTCGGTGCTTGCCTCCGCCGCGGTGATACGGATATACTTAGGATATCCGTATCAGGACAGACCGTGATCACCGAGATCAAGAAGTGGGGCAATAGCCAGGGCCTGCGCATCTCCCGAGAGGTGTTGGCGCAACTACAGGTCGATGTTGGCGACCGCGTCGACGTGACGATCCGAGACGGGCAACTCGTGATTACGCCAGCACGCCGTGTGCGCGGCGGACATGACCTGCGTGCCTTGGTCAATCGCATCCCCACGGGGAGCACACCAAAGGACGTCGATTGGGGCCCGCCGGTGGGCCGAGAGGAGTGGTAGATGCCGACGTTCTTCCCACGACAGGGTGATCTCATTACGCTCAGCTTCGATCCGCAGTCGGGCCACGAGCAACGTGGGAGGCGCCCCGCGCTGGTGGTCAGCAAGGACTTGTTCAACAAGCGCACCGGCCTGTGCATTGTGTGCCCGATCACGAAGACCGATCGCGACTTTCCGTTCCATGTGAGCATTCCGCCCAGTGGAGACGTCTCGGGATTCGTGATGGTAGAGCAGGTTAAGTCCATCGACTACGCCACCCGCCGCGCGCGACGTGTAGGTTCGGCGCCTGCAACGGTGCTGCAGGAAGTGCTGTCTATCCTTGATGCGTGCCTTTATTAGTCGGCTTCACAACCGGTGCGTATCGCCGATTGAGCTAGTACGTCATCGCGTCACGAGCCAGCAGCATACGACAGAGGGCGCCCATCATCGGGCGCCCTCTGCATGTACGGTCAATCTAGTCTTGCTGCTTACGGCTTCTTGTGGTCGTCATCATCATCGTCATGCTCGTCATCATCGTCGCCGCCGTGACTGTCGCGATCGGCGCGAATGACGAACTTGTACGTGTACAGCGTGGGATCGTTGCCGATACGGTAGTTCAGCGTGAAGTTGCCGGCCGTCAGCCCCTTGGTGCTGAGGTTGAACATGTAGGTGCCGTCATCCACGCGGAACAGCATGCCGGGGTTGGCCTTGCCGGAATCGTTCAGCGACCCGGTGGGGCTGATGCTGATGGCCTTCACCGGCAGCAGCTTGGACGTGATGTTGCGACCGGCCGCATCGCAGACGCGGAGCTTCACGGGGATCGTGCTCCCCGACTTCACGCCCTTCAGGGCCTTGCTCGCCGCTTCGCCGATGTCGCCATTCGTCACCTTGCACACGGTGTACGTGATGACGATGCTGGCGCTCGCCGTGCTGCCAATGTTGTTGGCGTCGCCGGCGTACGTCGCGGTGGCCGTGCAGGTGATGCCGCCGTTGATGCAGTCCCCGCTGTACGCGATGGCCGCCGTGCCGGCCGACGCCGGGCTCACGCTTGACGTGGCGGTGTAGGCCGATCCCTTGTACGGGAACGGACCGGCGCCGAACGACACCGTGGTGGCGGTCGGACGCTTGGCGATGGTGATCGTCGCCGTGGCCTGGCTGGGGAGATGCGTGGCATCGCCAGCGTAGGACGCCGTGGCGGTGCAGGTGTTGCCCGCGTTGATGCAATCACCGGAGTACGCGATGCTCGCCGTGCCGGCCGGGCTGACGCTCGCCGTGGCGGTGAAGGCCGTGCCGGTGTACACGAACGGTCCGCTGCCAAAGCTCACCGTGGTCGTGGTGGGGCTCTGCGCGCCGCGCGTCGGGTCGAGCGGGTAGGCGTCGACGTTGTCGCGCACGCCGTCGCCGTCGGTGTCCGGGTTGAGCGGATCAGTGCCGAGCGTACGCTCCTCACCGTTGGTGAGCGTGTCACCGTCGGAATCGGCCACGTTGTCGTTGAGCGAATCGCACGCGTCGCCGATGCCGTCATTGTCGCCGTCGGACTGCGCCGGGTTGGCAACCTGCGGGCAGTTGTCGCTGGCGTCGTCCACACCGTCGAGGTCGAAATCGGCGTTCGGTTCCAGAGCCAGCGCGGTGCGAATGCCGAGCGTGACGCCGTGCCAGACTTCCTGATGCGGCACCGTCCAGCTGATGCTCGAGAACGTGCCGATGAAGCGGATGGTGCCGTGCCCCTCGGCGCCGTAGAGCACCTCGCCCGGATCAGCGCGGAAGGTGCCGTTGCCAAAGTAGCCCTGACCGGTGCTGACGATCTGGAACGGCTGGTCGAAGTCGTAGTAGGCCGCGTTTCCGCCGCTGCCCAAGCTGAGCACCGGGAGGATGGGATCCTTGATCGGCTCCGAGAAGGTCATGGTGTACGTGGAGCTCGAACCACCCGAGAGCTGCACGAGGTCACACGCCGGCGGCCCGTTGAGCACCGAGGCGCTCTTGTACGGGGCAGAGTTGTTGGCCGTCCAGAACGCGGTGCCGCACCCCGTCTGCGCGCCGAGCATCGAGGCCGGCGTGCCATTGGGATTACGGACGCTGAAGTCCACGCCAATGGTCTTCCCGCCCGGGAGCGAGATGGTGCCGCTCGCCGTGCCACCGGCCGGGTTGGCCGAGGTCCAGTCGACGTAGTAATAGAAGTTGGAGGTGTACGGTTCCGGATCGGTCGGGTTCGGCACGCCGTCGTTGTCCGAATCGAGCGGCGGCGGCGGGGTGTTGGTGGTCTCGACGATGAACTTGCCGCCGGCCGCGCCACCACCGTCGAAGATGACGAAGGTCAGCGTGTGCGTGCCACTGAGCGTGACGCCGTACTCGAGCTTGGAGGGCGTGTGGTCATCGGTCTGCACGCCGACGAGGGTGTTGTCGAGGTAGATCCACGAGCAGTTGTCAGCCATCAGCCTGACGACTGCGGGGCCGGTGCCCGTGATGGTGGTCTGGTACTTGGTCCAGTTGTAGTTCGGCGAGACGCTGTTGCCGCCTGACGAAGCCAGGTAGTCCCACGCATTGATCCACGGCGCGAAGAAGACGTCGTTGGCCCAGGGGTGCCCCGTCAGCACCGACGCCGGGTGCGACCCGGTCCAGCTGGACGAGTTCGGCGCGTACTTGGGCGTGGCCTTGCAGTAGGCCGCGCCGTAGTCGCCCGGCTGGATGGGTTCGGCGATGGGGTTCCACGCCGTCACGCCGGACCCGCTCGTGAACGTCAGCTTGGCGCCGTTCGACCGCGCCAACAGGGCGGCGGTCTCCGGCTGCGTAGCGGGACGCGTGTCGCCAGAGCAGGCCGCGGCAAGCATCGACGCGGCGAGCACCAGAGCGCGGTATTTCATCTGCAGTCTCCTCGGGTCACCTGGACCCATCCAACTGGGGGCGGGGTGCTGTTCTTAATCGAAACACCTACTTGGTGTAGGCATTTCCAGCGCGTCAATTGTGTGTATTTCCTGTACAATTAGCAAGAGTGGCCGTCATTTGGCGTAAATTTCTGGTTCTGACGGACGAAATGTTCGTGTTGCGGGGGGGGACATTCGACTCAGAAAATCGAAGAGGGGGCACCCGGCATCGCCGAGCGCCCCCTACCCGTCAGACGGCCACACTACCGCCGGGTGGCTACCACTTGCTTCCGCCCACCACCGGTAGCGTCAGGTACGTCTTCGACAGATCCACGGTCAGCGTGGTCCCCGCCTGCGGCCATAGCGTGAAGTCGCGGTCGGAGCTCATGATCATCAGCGCGAGCCGCTTGCCGGGCGGGATCATGCGGTCGCCAGGCTGCAGGTCGAAGGTGAGATCATAGAACGTGCCGGGGACGAGCGGCTCACCGGGGAGCATACTGTTGTAGTTACCGCCCTTGGTAAGCGACGCGTGGTTCTGCGGATCGGCCCAGCCGCGCGACTGCACGCCAACCGCTCCCTCGCTGCCGATCTTGGTACTGTCGAAGGGGAGTGTGACCAGCCACACGCTGAGGTTCGCCGCCGGCTTGCTCGACGCCAGGCGAATGGTCACCTGCGGCGTGCCGCTCCAGTGCAACGTGTCCTTTAAGAGAGGGGCAGAGTACAACAGACGGTGGGGCGAGAGCGCGAGAGACGCGAGCGCGGCACCGGAGAAGGCGGCGTTGTCCGTGAGGATCGCAGTTCCCTTCCCCTTTCCCTTCCCACACCCTGCTCCCTTCCCCTTCCCACCCCAGATCCCCAACCCCTCCCCCTGTATACACAAAACCACCGCCCGCGCCTCAGGATTCGGATAGTCCGCATACGCCGTCGGCACTCCCCCACGCACGGGCTGCCCCTCGCGCACCACGTACAGCCGCGGGTCGCGATCGATGCCGTTGTCCACGCCGTACAGGTAGTGCGAGAACCACTTGTTGCGCAGTTCGAGCGTGGGCGGTCCCCCATGCCCGCCCTGATGCAGGTACAACGCGGCCGGCGTCCCCTGCTTCTTGAGCGCTTCGTAAATGCGCGTGCTGTGCTCGAGCACCACGTTCCAGTCGTTCTCGCCGTGTGCCAACAGCGTGGCGGCCTTCACCCCGCTGATCTTGTTCAGCAAATCACGCTCGGCCCAGAACGCGTTGTAGTCGCCGTGCTGCCGGTCGCGTCCTGCGACATATAGCCCGTCGCGAATCGTCGCGTTGCACCCGGCGCGCAGTGCGGTATCGCCGCTGAAGATGAAGTCGTACAGGAAGTCGATGTCTTCGCCCAGCCAACCGCCCGGGTGACGCACCAACCCATTGCTGCGGTAGTACTGGTAGTAGCCCGTGTTGGGCGCGATAGGGATGATCGCCTCGAGCCCGGCCACGCCGGTGGTGGCGGCGGCCAGCGGAATGGTGCCGTTGTAGCTGGTGCCCGTCATTCCCACTTTGCCGGTGGACCACGTCGCCTTCACTTCGTCGCCGCCGACGCGCGCGGTGAAGCCCTTGGCGCGCCCATTGAGCCAATCGATGACCGCGCGCGGCGCCTGCTCTTCAGGGAGTCCGCCCACGGTGGGGCATCCCTGCGACAATCCCGTCCCCGGCGCCTCGCTGTGCACCACGGCAAAGCCGCGCGGCACCCAGGTGTTCACTTCGCTGGTGCTGATGCTCGTACGATCGCCCTTGAACGGAATCTCGGGTTGATGCGTGCGCGGCGGCGGCGGTGCGCCAACTTCCTGCTGCACGTTCCATAGGTACTTGGTGTCGCCCGACGTGCCGGCGAAGTAGGGCGAGCTTTCGTAGACCACCGCGACCTTCAGTCCTTCGGTCTCCGTCTGCCGCGGACGCGTGACGTCGACGTGCATGCGGTCCTTCTTGCCGTCGCCATCGCTATCGAACGACGTCTCCACCCACAGCCGCTGCCGCACCCAGAGCGTAGCGTCCTGAAACTCCGGGACGATCTGCGCCTGGCCGTCGACAAACCGCGGAGTGGCGCGCGGTACCGTCGCGCCCTGCTGGGCAGGGAGATGTCCGACCGCGATGGTCACCGACGCTAGTGCGCTCAGTACCATCGCAGCGCGGGAATGAAATGAAGGTTGCATACAGGCCAGGACAAGTCAGAGCATGAATGGATCGCGCGGCGGATGCGTTGGCGGCGCGTCCAGGGGTGCACGGGTACCCGGTGCATCTTCCAAGAAGTCTTCTATGCTTTCGAGCGGGCCGTGAATCGCCGCACGCCCTTCCTCGCGACGCGCGTCCCACTGAAACACGCGACGACGCATCGCGGCCTCCTCGTGCGCGCCTGCTTCTTCGAGTACCTCAATCTCGAGCGCATCGGCACGCGCGGCCCACGCGTCACTTAACCGTCGGACATCTGGTGGCTGCGCGTCGAGAAAGTCCCATTCTTCCTCATCGACACCGAGTTCGACCGCACGCTGGCGCTGCAAGGCGCTCAGGCGTGTCAACTCCGGATCACTGTCCATGCGCGCCAGTGCGACATTCTCCGCGGCAAAGGCAATGCAGAAGAACCCAATATGCGGAGGCAACGCTCCAAGATCGCGCATCGTGAGCGCGCTGCGCAGCCAGCGCAACAAGCCGACGGGATCCTCCAGGCCTTCCTGCGACATCGCATAGCGAATCGTCTCGAGCACGTCTCTCGAGTGAAAATCAGCGACCGCCATCCACATCAGGCCGATATCGTCGTCCGATACTGCCGGAACACTGGGTCGTCCCATTGCTCATGCTCTGTGAAGGAGGTCCCTCGAAAGTATCGAGGCAGCGGGCAGTTCGCAGGACGCCTGGCCGGGGCCCGGCGTCCGAGGGTCCCAATCCTCAATCATTCCGTGTGGACATCCGAGAAACTTGGAGCCAAATCCGCATTCGCCCAGTCAATTGGGTTAGATTGAAGGGCAGCCCCCCTCAAGCAAGGACTACATGATCAAAGGATTCGAGTTCGCGGCCGAAGGGCGCACCTACGTGTGCACGCTTGAGGAACGCCGAGGCACGGACGGCGAGTTCTGGTGGTGGTTCTCCGTCACCGGCGACCAGTCCAGCTACGCCGTGTTTCAGGCGGCTTCGGCGGACACGCGCAGCTCGGTACAGGAACGGGTGCTGCAGTTCTATAACAACCGCGTCTTCAAGCGCTCGCAGCCGCCCACGCGTGGCGGGCACTGGGGCCGTCGTCCGCCGACCCCGGCCGATGCGGCCGCACCGGCGCCCGATCCCAAGGCCGCGTCGTAACGCGCCAGAATCGATAGGCCGCTATCGGATTGGGCGGCCTGGCGGAATCTACGGAGAGAGTTGGCACCCGGAATTTGGGTCGCCAGCTCTCTTGGTGTTTGTAGCCAGTTACTCGTTCGTCTCCGCGCGCTCGAGTGCTCCGACGGTCTGCAGCGGTGGCGGCGAACCCCCCACGCGTGGGGCGGAGGCTTCGCTGCGAAAGCGCGCGCGCCACGCCATGACCTCTGCCGGACGAAGCTGGTATCGCAGCGCCGACGCATCGTCAAGATTGAGCATCTCGGTCATCGCGATCTTCGCGAATGCCTCCAGATCGTCTGCCCCGACGCCAGATGCCGCGGCGGCGGCGCGCACAAGGCTGGCCGTTGGTGCCTCGCCAGCGCGGACCGTCTCGCGGAGCACCTCGCGCAGATGGGCACGGTAGCGCAGGCGCAGCGGATCCGGCTGATGGACGGACTCGCGGACCACGCGATACTGTGCGCATGACCGCTCATACGCCCATGCGAACACGTCGCGCAACAGATCCACGTTGCGCGCTTCGTAGACTGCCAGCGTGCCTTGGATGTACGCGCGCTCGGGGACATCCACGAACGACAGGGGACTCAGGTTCGCGTGAAGTAATGGCCAGTTGGCTGCGACGCGCGACGTGCGTTTGTTGATGTCGACGAACGGTTGCAGATATGGCACGTGGACCATGAGGAAGAACGCCTGTTCCAACGGATCGGGAATGGCGCTGACCGTTTCGATGATCCGGTCATGGCAAGCGCGCACGATCTGGGGAATCGCGGTGGGGGTGTACCTGGTGCCCGTGATCTCGACGGCGCGTTCGCGCACGCGGCCTACATCGGCCGGGTCCTTCAGGAGGTTTTCGGACAGCGCCCCGTGCAGGACTCGGAGGAGCATGGGAGGGAACTGCGGCGCATCGGCCGTGTCGACCAGATATTCGATGGCGGCCTTGTGGTTCAGGATCATCTGCGCTTCTTGCGCGTCCTTGCCTTCCGCCTGTAACCCGAACTCCAACAGGTTCCGCGTGTCAAGCCGACTGTAGGTATTGCCTTCCAATCGACTTGACGCCCACGAGAGGTCGATCAGCAGTCTTCCCAGGATATCGCGGGCGAACGTATCCGCAGGGCGCGTGTCATCCGGGGTCCGCCCCAGCTCGTGGAGCCGGCGTCGCATACCCACCGGGAGATACCACGTCTTTTCGGGGCGATACGAAAACAGCAATTCTTGGTCGTACCCGACCGGCTGGCGCTGCGTAATGGGTCGCGTCACGAGTGCTTGCGCGGCGCGTCCGCGGGCCGTCATCGGGACCTCGTCCGCTCCGGCTTCCGGCGGGACTTCGTCCGGGGTTATAGCGCGATAGGTTGCCGCAGGGCCACCCTTCTCGGGTTTGACGCGTCCACGTGCGGCTAACTCTCCGAGGCGGCGGAGTAGCGTGCGAGGTTCGATATGCCGGCCATACGCCGCGTGATAGGCCTCCCCAAGCGCCACTCGGCCAATGCCGTCAGGATGCCGCTGCACCAGGGCGGCGATCTGGTCTAGATCGGCAGAGATTTGCTCGCGTGTCGGTCTCGTCAAGGCGATACGATGCTGAGAGGTTTCTGAGTGCGCTGGTGGTCACCTGGCCAGTGATCACGTCATGTATTCTACCTTACGGTCACACAATCCTACTACACGACATATAAATTGCTATCGCGACACATACTAGACTTTCTCGTCACATAATGTCACTTCTGGTCACATAAAGCAACGGGCGAGCGGCTGCCTGACACAGTGAAGCGGGAATGGAGATTCTACATGCTTTTGCGCAGAGCCGTTGTACACCTGAAATACACAGCACCGCATTATAACGATATCTTTGTGATATTGCAGACAGACTAACGATTCATTAGTCTATACAGATGGACACGATTGATAGACGCCTTGTCATCCGCCTGCAGCATGCCGGCCGCGAAACATGGGCCAAGCTCGGTGATTCCCTGGGGCTCACGGGACCTGCAATCGCCGAGCGGGTACACAAACTCCAGCAAGTTGGTGTTCTTAAAGGGTTTGCGGCCTTGGTATCGCCTGATGCGGTGGGGGTGACCGTCACTGCATTCATTGGTGTGTCCATGGAGCGTCCCGCGCTCCGCGATGTCTTCTTGAGTCGGGTGGCGGCGATCCCCGAAGTTCAAGAATGCCACGCCGTGACCGGAGACGACGACTTTCTGCTGAAGGTGCGCTGCCGCAGTCCGCTCGACCTGGACCGGGTGGTCAGCCAGGAACTCAAAGGAACGCCCGGCGTGGTGCGCGCCCGTACGACGGTTGTACTGCGGACCACCAAGGAGACGACTTTCGTGCCTATTCCTCCGGATGTCGGGTAGGGGGGCGCCATGACTCCGGTTCGCTTTGGCGTCGATCGCCTGATCGCCGACCCTGCCCTGCTGGGCACGGTGGCGCGCGTGGGGTTGGTGACCAACGATGCCGCGCGACTGGCGGCCGATGCCACGCGCCATTCTCGAGGCGCGCTGATTGCCGCCGGGGTGCCGGCGGTGCGGCTGTTCGGTCCCGAGCATGGCCTCACCGCCGCGGCCGACGACGGCGCGGCGGTGGCCGATGGCGTGGATCCGCTGACCGCGCTTCCGGTGGTCTCGCTGTACGGCGAGCGGATGCGCCCCGACGCCGCGTCGCTGCAGGAGCTGGACGCGGTGCTCTTTGACATCCCCGATGTGGGGGCGCGGTTCTACACGTACACGTGGACGCTCTTCCATATGATGGCCGCCTGCGCCGAGCACGGCGTGCGGCTGGTGGTGCTCGACCGGCCCAATCCGTTGGGTGCTCGTATTGAAGGGGCCGAGGGACCCGTGCTTGAGGACGGGTGTCGGTCGTTCGTGGGCGAAGACGCGATTCCCATTCGCCACCAGCTCACGCACGGCGAACTGGCTCGGCTCTGGCAACGCGAGCGGTTCGGCGCCTGCGCGTTGGATGTGATTGCCTGCAGCGGTTGGACGCGCGCGATGCGCTGGCCCGAGACGACGTTGCCGTGGGTCCCCACGTCGCCGGCGATGCCGTCGTTCGAGAGCGCGGCGTTGTACACCGGGACCTGTCTGTTTGAGGCGGCCAACTTGAGTGTGGCCCGAGGCACCGACGCGCCGTTTCAGATGATCGGTGCGCCATGGCTCGACGTCGCCGCGGTGCTGGCCGATCTCGCGCGCCGCGTCCCCAAGGGGGTGGAGTTCGAGGAGGTCACATTCGTGCCGTCGCTCAAGCCGTACGCTGGCGAGCCGTGCCGCGGGGTGCGCATTCACGTGACGTCGCCCGGTGCGCTGCGCCCGGTGGCGTTGGGAATGTTGCTGATGGCGGCGATTGCCAGCACGCACCGGCTGCGCTTTCAGTGGGCCAAATATCCGACGGCCGCGAACCCGGGCGGCGATGGCCACTTTGAGCGGCTCGTGGGACGGCGTGATATCCGTCGCGTGTACGACCGCGCCCCGGACTCCATCGACGCCGATCTCGTGCGCGAGTGGACGTCGACCGGCGACTGGGCGCAGCGTGTGGAGCCGGTGCTGCTGTACGTGTAGCTGGGACTGCAACCGCGATGGGCGAAGGGCGCGAAGGGGCGCGAAGGGGCGCGAAGGCCTGGGCGCACGATGGAGCCGATACGCTCGAGCGCCCGCCCCGATGATCGCGCACGACGACAGGGGGTCCCTCCCGCGGCTTATGGGTCATGGAAGCCGAGGGAGGGACCCCCTGTCGTTGTGCAATCACCCGAACACCGGGCGCGGTGCCCGACCCGTGCCCAAGACGCTAGGTTTTTCAGCCATGAACGTCTTTCAACTCGCGCTCACTGTCGCGTTCATCCTGTCCGGCGCCGCTGGACTGATCTACGAGTCCATCTGGAGCCGCTACCTCGGGCTCTTTGTCGGTCACAGCGCCTACGCGCAGACGATCGTGCTGGTGATGTTCCTCGGTGGCATGTCTGCCGGCGCCGCCTGGGTGGCGCGGAAGTCATCGACGCTCAAGTCACCGCTGCTGTGGTACGCGCGCGCCGAGGCCGCGTGTGGCGTGATTGGGCTTGGCTTCCACACGATTTTCACCAGCGTCACGGCCTTCTGCTACGACACGCTCTTTCCCGCGCTTCCCGGCGGCACCACGCTGCTCGTGGTGAAGTGGGTCATCGCGGCGCTGCTGATCCTGCCGCAGTCGGTGCTGCTCGGCACCACCTTCCCGCTGATGAGCGCGGGCTACCTGCGCGCAGCATCGCCCGATGGCCGCACGGGGAGTGGCAAGGTGCTCGCCAATCTCTACTTCGCCAACTCACTTGGCGCAGCGGGGGGCGTGCTGCTCGCCGGGTTCACGCTGATCGCCGCCTTCGGATTGCCGGGAACGCTCACCACCGCCGCCATTCTCAACGTGCTGGTGGCGGCGATGGTGGTGGCCGCCGTGCAGTTGGCGCAGGAAGCGCGCGAGGCGCCGGTGGACGACGTGCCGGTACCCGCGCAGGCCGAGGGCCCGACGAGCCCGTGGCTGCCGCGCACGCTGCTCGTGGTGGCTGCGGGCACTGCGGTGTCGTCGTTCATGTACGAGATCGCCTGGGTGCGCATGCTCTCGCTGGTGCTCGGGAGCGCGACGCATTCGTTCGAGTTGATGCTGTCGGCGTTCATTCTGGGACTCTCGCTGGGCGCATTGTGGGTGCGCACGCGCGCCGACACGTTTCGCGATCCGCTGCGCGCGTTGGCCATCACGCAGTGGGTGATGGGCGCGCTCGCCATCCTCACGATGTCGGTCTACATGACCAGCTTCACGTGGATGGTGTCGCTGCTGCAGGCGCTGGCGAAAAGCGACGAAGGGTACGCGCTGTTCTCGTTTACGCGCTATGCCATCTGCCTGGCGGTGATGCTGCCGGCGACATTCTGCGCCGGCATCACGCTCCCGCTCATCACGCGGATGCTGCTGGCGTCGGGGGCGGGCGAGCGCGCCATCGGCGCGGTGTACAGCATCAACACGCTGGGGAGCATCGTGGGCGCGGCGCTCGCCGCGTTGGTGCTGATGCCGCTGATTGGCCTCAAGGCGCTTCTGGTGAGCGGTGCGGTGATCGACATGGCGCTGGGCGCGTGGTTGCTGTGGACGGCCGGCAGCGCATCGCGCACGACGCGGCGAATGGCCATCGGCCTGACCGGCGCCACGGTGGTGATGACGCTGGGCTCCACGCTCAACGCCCCGTTCACGCGCGAGGTGCTGACGAGCGGCGTCTACCGGTATGGACGCATTGAGCGCGGCACCAAGAATGTGGTCTTCTACGAGGACGGACGCACGGCGACGGTGAGCGTGCGCAAGTCGTCGGACACGCGGGAATACTCGCTCTCCACCAACGGCAAGCCGGACGCGTCTATCTCGGCTGCCTGGTTCGACACGGTGGTTACCGGCCAGCGGATGATGAACGGCGATGAGAGCACGCAGATTCTGCTCCCGCTGGTGACGCTGGCGCACGCACCGAAGGCGCGCACGGGGGCGGTGATTGGGCAGGGGTCGGGGATGTCGTCGCACTTCCTGTTGGGAAGCCCGTACCTCAAGGAGCTGACGACGATCGACATCGAGAAGGAGATGGTGCGCGGCTCGCACACCTTTTATCCAGCGAACCGACGCGTCTTTGACGACCCGCGCTCACGTTTTGTGTACGACGACGCGCGGTCGGTCTTTGCCGCGGCGCGACGGCCGTACGACTTCATTCTGTCGGAGCCGTCGAACCCGTGGGTGAGCGGCGTAAGCGGGTTGTTCACCGATGAGTTCTACCGCAGCGCACGCCGGTACCTGGCGCCGGGCGGCGTCTTTGGCCAGTGGCTGCACCTCTATGAGATAGACGACGCGCTGGTGCTGAGTGTGGTGCGCGCGGTGCACCGCAACTTTGCCTCCTATCGCATCTACCTCACGATGGACGTGGACATTCTCATCGTCGCGTCCAACGACTCCACGCTGCCTGAGCCGGCGTGGGACGTGTTCGACTATCCGGAAATCGCCAAGGACCTGCGGCGTTTCCGGCGCGTGTCGCCGGAAGCGCTGGAGGGGACACTGCTCGCAACACGCGCGTCGCTGGCGCCGCTGATGGGAGCGCGCGGCCCGATCAACTCGGACTTTCATCCGGTGCTCGACCTGGGCGCCGAGCGCACGCGCTATCGCAAGATCGCGGCGCGCGGCTTCATGGATATGACGGGCGACCGGTTCGACATTCTGGCCGCACTCGACGGACGGCGCGTGGGCTTTGGCGCGGAGACGCGCGAGTCGCTGGTGCTGCCACGCGCGGCCAAGCGTGCCGAGTCGGCGCGTCTACGGGCGGGCGAGCCACCGGCGGAGCTCGACACCACCGACACGGATCGCGAATACCGGCAGATCCGCGCGCGCGTGGCGGCGTTCCGCGATGTGATGGCCGCCCCGCACGCGCCCACCGATTGGTGGACCTGGTTCCGCATGGCCATCGAGGTGGAGCGCGACATCCACGGCGGCGTAAGCGGCGTGATTGATTCGTCGTACTACGCCGAGGTGGAACGCTATATGACCAAGTGGAAGGCGCCCGATGCGGCGCATTCGGCGTGGCGGTTCATGCGCGCGGCCGGCACGTACAATTGGGAGGGTGTCACCGCCGAGGTGGCGGCGCAGTTGAAGGCGCGCATCGCGGGGCACACGTGGCTGCCCGTGGACATCATCCGTCCCGCATCGGTGGTGGCACTGGTGAAGACCGGCGACCGCGTGAAGGCGCGCAAGGTGTTTGAGGTGCTCGATCGTTATTCGGTGCTCGAGGCCGGCGATCTGCGCGTGGAGATTCTGCGCGCGCTCGTGCCACCGCCCAAGGCGGTGCGGACCGACCTCCAGTAAACACCACGGGGGCGCCGCTCACATCCGTCGTGAGCGACGCCCCCGCGCAATGCGTGCAAGGATTACGGCTGGACGGCGGGCTTCTTCTTGGCCAGCGCCATGCCGTCGTTCTTGACGTAGAGGTCGAGCCACGTCGTCCAGCGCGCCCACTGGTCGAGCAGCGTCTCCTTGGTGACGGGGCCGTGGTCTTCGTACGGATACATGAAGAGCGACGCCGTCTTTCCGTTGGCGCGCAGCGCCTGCATCATGCGGATGGAGCTCACGGGATCGGTGCCGACGTTCTGGTCCTCGAGCGAGTGGTACATGAGCAGCGCACCCTGGAGCTTGTCGGCGTTGAGCATCGGCGACATGTCGAGGTAGGTCTTCTGGCCGCTCCACAGATCGCGCCGCTCGCTCTGGAAGCCGGTGGGCGTAAGCGTGCGGTTGTACATGCCGTCGCCGGCGATGCCGGCCTTGAAGTACGGCGTGTTGACCATTGCGTTGAGCGTGCTGAACGCGCCGTAGCTATGTCCGCCGAGTCCGAGCTTTTGCCGATCAATGAAGCCCTGCCGGTCGAGCTCGTCGATGACGGCGTAGAGGTTCATGCGCAGATCCGACACATAGTTGTCGTTCATGCGCCCCGCGTCGCCGATGATGGGCGGATCGAAATTCGCCACCGCGTAGCCCTGCGTGGCGAGGAACTCGATGGTGCGCGGGCCGGAGGCCGGAAAGCGGTTCACGTTTTCCGTGCGCAGCGTGCGGTCGTAGCCGGCCTGGTCGGTGTACTCGTACGGATAGAACCAGAACATGCCCGGCAGCCGCGTGCCGGCCTGATAATTGGCCGGGAGCGTGAGGCGCACCACGAACTTGATGCCGTCGGCGCGCGTCACGATGACGCGCTTGCGCTGCAGCGCGGTGAAGTCGGGAGCGGGGTCGACGTTCTTGGTGAGCGGCGTGACGGCGCCGGTCTTCAGATCCTTGAGGTAGGCGTTGGGCACCGCGGTGGGCGACTCGCGCGTGACCACGGCGAAGGCGCCGTCATCGTCGAGCAGCGCACCCAGCGTTTCGGCGGCGTCCTTGGCTCCTTCGAACACGCGCGTCTTCTTGCCTGAGGCGAGCTCGACCTTGTCGAGGAAGTCCTTGGGCGCGTTGGCCAGATAGTCGCGCGCGTACTGCGTCCCCTTCAGGAAGACTTCACCGGCGGCCGAGACGAGCGCCACTTCGCCGCCCACTGCGCCGCGCTTGGTGACCATTGCCCCCGGATTGTTGTAGAAGGCCGTCGTGTCGTCGGTGCCGCCGCGCGGACCGCCACCACCGAAGGCCGCCGCGCGTCCACCGCCAGCGAAGGCCGGCGTCCACCCGCGCTGCCGCACGACGGTCATCCGCTTGGTGGGCTCGGCGAGCTTGACGGCAAAGATCTCACCGGTGCCTGCATTGTTGGTCGCGACAAAGAGCGTCTGCGCGTCGTCGGTGAAGACGGCGCTTACGATGGGCGTGGTGTGCTGATAGAGCACCTTGATGTCTTTCTCGCCGAACGGCGGCAGCCACTGCACCACCTTTTCGGGACGGCCGGCCGCTGCGCCACCGCGGCCACCGGCGGCCGGTGGGCCGCCGGCCGGAGCGCCTGCCGCACCGCCGGCACGTGCGCTGTCGCCGCGCGCTGCGGAATCCTGCGCGATGTAATAGAACCCGTCGCCCTGCGGCATCCAGGCCAGACCCTTCTTGCCGCCGGCCGCGCCGCCGCGTCCACCGGGACCGCCGGTGGTGTCGCCGGCGAAGCGAATGGCGCGCTTGGAGATCTCGGCGAGCATTCTCCCTTCGGCATCCCAGACCGCGTCGCGCGTTCCGAAGGCTGTGTACTGCACCACATATGAGAAGGGCTTCTGAATGGTGGAAACGCGGAAGTACTTGCCGTCAGGCGACGGGTTGACCGATGAGAACAGCACCGGCACGCCGATCGGTGCCACGGTCTTCTTAGCGATATCGATGACGCCCAGCTGGCCGCGAGTTAACCACTCGAAGAGCGCGAACTCGTAGGGCTCGCTCATCAGCGACCAGTAGTTGCGCTCGGGCGCCTTGGTCCCTTCGGTCCAGAGCCGCACCTGCGGCCCCGTGGCGATCTCGGGCTTCTTGGGCATCGGGTCGCGTTTCTCGGGGAGGAAAACCGCGACGATGCTCTTGCCGTCGGCCGTCCAGTCGACCGTGGTGACGAGCGTGGCGAGCAGCGCCTGCTTGGCCACCTGCACCGACTTGCCGGTGGCGATGTCGGCCACGAAGACGAACGACGCGGCGTCGAAGTTGGCGATGTACGCCACCTTCTTGCTGTCGGGCGACCAGACGGGGGCGCTGACCGTCGCGCCCTTGGGCGTCTCGAGCGTGACGACGTTGCCGGTGCGCGAATCGATGAGTTGGAGCCCCGCTGCGCCGCGCGCCGTCATTATGCGCGTGCGGTTGGCTTTGGGATCAACCTGCAAGCCGCCCAGGTAGATGTGCTGTTTGCCATATGTCTGCACGCTCGGCAGGCCTTCGCTCTGCTCCCTGAGGAACCACTTCCGGTCGGGACTTGGCGTGGTGAGTGCCACCACCAGGTGGCGCGGCGCCGTGATGAGCTTGGCGATGTCGGCGGTGGGCTCGATGTACCCTTCCTTGGCGAGCGTCTCGCGCAAGGCGGTGATCTTGTCAGGCGATCCGGCGACGCCAGCGTGCTGCGCAACGACCGGCTGGGCGACGAGGAAGAGAATGGCCGCGAGGCGGCCGGCGCGAGCAAGGAGAGAGCGAGTAGGCACGGGATTCTTTTGTTGAGGTCCGGCCAAACCCGGCGGGCGGTGATGCCGCCGGGGTGCTGCCATCTAATGAATACGCAATCCATAGACGGTTCGCTGGCGGCGGCGCGGACCCGGTAGCGGACCGCGACCTTGCGCTTGGCGGGGCCTCTTGGAGTATTGGCTGGCATGAAGAGCCCTCGTCTCGCTGTGATCGCGTGCGCCGTCGGCGTCGCGCTGACGTTCCCTGTGTCGTACGCCCGCGCGCAGGCGGCCGGCACCGCGACTCCGAAGCCGTCGCGTGCGGACTCGGTGCTGCTGGGCCGCATTCTGGCCGCCGAGGATCGCCGCGATGCGACCGACGCGGCGTTGTCGCCCGAGACCGTGAGTGCCAATCCGTGGCTGGCGCCGTTTGTGAGGCGTGCGCGTGCACGCATTGGCGATGCGCGGTTCGCCGGGCGCGATTCGCTGGGCGCGTTGCCGGCCCCGCCGGTGTACGCCGAGCCTGCCTGGCGCCTGCGCTTCCGCGCGCTCACGCCAAAGACCGCCGACTGCGCCGCGATTCGCGCGGCGCTGGCCGACGAGGCCTGGCCGGTGCGGCTGCGCGCGGCCGACCTGGCCACCGCGACGTGCGCCGGTGATGCAGCGCTCGTGGCGACGCTGCGGAGCTGGCTCCCGACGGCCGACGCACGAACACGCGCGCGCGACGGGGCAGCATGGCAGCCGGCCGCGCACGCGCTGGTGGCGCTCGCGCGGGTGTTGCCCGCCGAGGGGGAGGGGCAGGTCGCGCGGTTTTCGGGGCACCAGTCGCACTGGGTGCGTGTGTACGCCGCGCGTGCGGCGGCGGTGGTGCGCGACACGCAGGCGCTTCGGCGCTTGGCGCGCGACGCCAATCACAATGTGCAGGAAACTGCGATCGACGCACTGACCGCGCTCAGTGGGCACGCGGACGATGCCATCTATACTGAGGCGCTCGCCGCCACCGGATATCAGGCCGTGCGGGCGGGAGCTCGCGCGTTGAAGGGGGCCGCGCCAAGTCCAGAGCTGCGCCGCGCGCTGGTGCGGTCGGCGCAGCGACTGCGCGGCGACTCGAGCGAGACATCGCGCGATGCGCGCCTTGAAGTGCTGACGCGGCTTGCTGAGGTGGCCGACGCTTCGGTGGCGGCGGACGTGGCAGCGCTCGCCGTTGATTTTGATTGTGAGGTGGCCGCCCGCGCGGCGGCGATTGCCTCGGCACACGGTGCGCCCACTTTGGCACGGTGCACGCCGTTGCCGCGCACGCTGCCGGCCGACGCCGTGCGACTGGCGTTGGGCGATGACGTGCGACTGCGCGTGGTGATGGCGCCGACGAGCGGCGGAGGGAGCTTCGTGGTGCGGCTGCGCAGTGACGTGGCGCCCGTGATGGCGGCACGTGTGCTCGCGCTCGTGCGAGCGCGGTTTTATGACGGCCGCGCGTGGCACCGCGTGGAGCCCGACTTCGTCATCCAGGGACCAAGCCCGGACGACAACGAGTACGTGGGGCACCCGCGGTTCCTGCGCGACGAACTGGGGACGGTGCCGCACGCGCGTGGTACGGTGGGGATGAGCACGCGCGGCCACGACACCGGCGACGCCCAGTGGTTTGTGAACCTCAAGGACAACCTGCGGCTCGGTCGCGACTATACCGTCTTCGGGGAGATCATCGAGGGGATTGAGGTCGCCGACGGCGTGCTTGAGGGGGACGTGATTGCCCGCATTGAGGTGGTTGGCGGGCGGTAGGCGGTTGGGGGACAGTCGGAACCGGCGGTCGGAAGCGGGCGTTCGTTTCACAGACGGTTTCATAGACGGTTGCCCTGACCGTCGACCGCTTGTTCCTCCCCTGATTTACCCCCCGATGCCGATACGCCGTACTCTGCTCGCCGCCTGCGTCGCCGCTGCCGCAGCCGCCGGCTTTGCCACCTCAGCGCTCTCCGCGCAGGCGGCCCCACGCACCGGTGTGATTGAAGGGCGCGTGATTCACGCCGTGACGCAGCAACCCATCCCCGCCGCGCAGGTGCTGGTCCCTGGCACGGGGCGCGGCGCGCAGGCAGATGAAGCCGGGCGATTCCGCATCACGGGCGTCGCGGTGGGCGTCGTGTCGTTGCAGGCGCGCGCCATCGGCTATTCACCGGTGGCCATTCCCGACGTGGCCGTGTCGGTCACCAAGCCGGTTGAAGTGGTGGTCAAGCTCTCGCCCGCCGCGCTCAACCTCGCGGCGGTGCAGGTGCAGGCGTCGTACTTCACGCCGCCGGCCGACGCGCAGGTCTCCACCAACACGCTGAGCCGCGAGGAAACGCGGCGCGCGCCGGGCGTGCAGGAAGACGTGGTGCGCGCGGTGGCGCTGCTCCCGGGCGTCGCGGTCACGCAGGCCGGGCGCAATGATCTCGCGGTGCGCGGCGGTGCTCCGTACCAGAACCTGTTCGTCGTGGACGGCATCGAAGTGCCGAACATCAACCACTTCGGCAGTCAGGGTTCGACGGGCGGCCCGCTGTCGCTGATCAACATCCAGTTCGTCGATGAAACGCAGTTCAGCGCCGGCGGCTTTGGCGCGCGCTACGGCGACCGCACCAACTCGGTGACGTCGCTGACGCTGCGCGAGGGGAGCCGGTCGTTTGGCGGCGAGCTCAACCTGTCGGCTACGGGCTACGGCGCCTTTGTGG
>JARIEY010000183.1 GCA_031127085.1 Gemmatimonadota bacterium
GTCAAGGCGTATCGGCGCGAGATTATGGAGTTGCAACCGTCACGCCCTGACTGGCACCGGTATATGATCGTGCTCGCCGCGCAGCAGGGCTTCACGGTCAGTGAAATCCCCGTCCCCCTGTATCCGCGTCACGCCGGCGCGTCGAAGTTCGGCATCGGCCGCATTCCGGTCGGCGTGCTCGACATGCTTTCCGTCTGGTTCGAGCTGCGGTTTGGGCAGAAACCGCTGCTCGCGTTCGGGATGCTGGGGGCGGCGCTGTTTGCCACCGGCTTTCTCGCCGGCCTGGTCGCGCTGTATATGCTCTTCACGGAGAACGTCGGCGTGCGCGCCGTCTGGACCGTGATTCAGACCTGTCTCATTCTCGGCGGCATCTTCTTCGCCACAGGGATGCTGGGCGAGCAGATTGCGGTGCAGCGCGCGGAACTGCGCGAATTGCGCCGCCGCTTCGACGAAGGCGCCCAGCCGCCCACGGAGTGACACGCCGTCCGCTGCGGGTCCTCTTTGTGACGCACGCGTTTCCCCGCTACGCCGGGGATGCCGCGGGCGCTTTCGTGCTCTCGCTGGCGCAGGCGTTGCGCGCGCAGGACGTGGAGGTGCACGTGCTCGCCCCGTCGGGACCAGGGCTCGCGGCCGCCGAGCGCATTGAGGGAATCCACGTGCGCCGGTTTCGATACGCCCCTCAGGCGTGGGAGACGCTCGCCTACACCGGCACGATGGCGGAGCAGGTGAGCGCGTCGGTGCGCGGCAAGCTAACCCTTGCGCTCCTGCTGTGGCGCGGACGCCGCGCCGCGCGCCGCGAGGTGCGCGCGCTACGCCCGCAACTGGTGCACGCCCACTGGTGGTTTCCCTCCGGCCTGATGGCGGGTGGACACGGCGTGCCGATGCTCATCACGTCGCACGGCTCCGACATTCGGCTCGCGCGCAGCGCCCAGTCGCGGGCGCTCTTTCAGCGCGTAGCGGCCGGCGCTGCCGGTCTCTTTGCCGTGTCGGGGTGGCTCGCTCGACAGGCGCGCGAAGCGCTCGGCGGACGCACTGTCGAGGTGGCACCGATGCCGGCTCACACCGCACGGTTCGCCCCCAGTGAAGAGGTCGTGCGCGTGAAGGATCGCGTACTGTTCGTCGGCCGGCTCAACGCGCAGAAGGGGCTCGACGACCTGCTGCAGGCGCTGGCGCGGGCGCGGCGTGGCTGGACGCTCGATGTCGTTGGCGATGGCCCGGACCGCGAGATGCTACAGGAGCGCGCCCGCGCCCTCGGCGTCGACGCGCGCGTGCAGTGGCTCGGGCACCTGCCGCACGACGCGCTGCCGGCGATCTATGCGCGCAGCGCCGCCCTCGTCATTCCCTCGACGGATGAGGGCCTTGGGCTCGTCGGCGTGGAGGCCGCGCTGTGCGAGACACCGGCAGTGGCGTACGCGAGTGGTGGCCTTACGGATGTCGTAAGGGACGGCGCGACCGGTTGGTTGGTGCCGGCGGGGGACATCGCCGCGCTGTCGCAGGCGATCGATGGCGTGGTGGAGCGCCCAACCAAGGCGCGCGCCTATGGCGCTGCGGCGCGCGTGCGCGCCCTGGCCGCCTTCTCGCCCGAGGCCGTCGGCGCGCGGTATCGCGCGGCGTACGACGCCGTGCTGGATCGCCCCCAATGACTCGACAGCGTCTCCTGCGGCTCGCCCTCCAGATCGCCCTGTTCGTGTTCGTGGTGCGCTATCTCGCGACGCACTGGAGCGAGTATCACGGGGTCTTCGAGAAGGCCGCCATCGACTGGGGCGCGCTGACGCTGTCGTCTCTCTTCGTGCTCGTCGCCTACGTGCTGCTCATCCAAACCTGGCGACAGGTGGTGGAGGAGTTCGGCGAGCGCCTGGAGTTCACCGCCGCCATGCGCATTTGGTTCGTCAGCAACCTCGGCAAGTATATTCCCGGCAAGGTCTGGTCAATCGCGGCAATGGGCACGCTCTCGCAGGAGCAGGGCATCTCGCCCATCGCCGCCGTGGGCTCGTCCGTCATCGTGCAGTTGGTCAACCTCGTAACGGGCTTTGCCGTCTTCATTGTGGCTGGCGCGCCCACGATGGACGTGCCGCTCCCAGCGGTCGCCGCGGTGGTTGCCATTGGCGCGGGGTTGCTCGGAGCGCCGCGGCTCCTTCCGTGGGCCGTCGCGATGGTGAACCGCCTCACCGGACGGCGTCAGGCAATGACGTATCTCCCGCCGCGGGCTGTCTGGTGGGCCGCCGCCGGCACTTCAATGGCGTGGGTCTTTTACGGTATCGCCTTCCAGTTCTTCGCCATCGCCGTCACTGGGGGAGAAGCGTACGGGGCACTGAGTGACTGGACCGCCGTCTTCGTGGGCTCATACCTGCTAGGTTTCATTGCCGTCTTTTCTCCCGGCGGACTCGGCGTGCGCGAGGTGGCGATGGCCGAAGCACTGCAGCGCACCGGGCTGGCCATCGGCGCCGTGGCGGCGCTCCTCGTGGCTGCCTCGCGCATCTGGCTCACCGTGCTCGAAATCATTCCCGGCGTGCTGTTCCTGCTGGTCCGGCCGCTGGCTCGCACCGACTTTTCCGCGGACAGATAGATGACGTCACCCGATACCGGTTCCCAGGAACCCACCGCGCGCCTCGGCGTACTGTGGGCCGCGCTCGCGTGCGCAGTCGCCGCGCTCGCCCTGGGCTATCCCGCGCTCACCGGGCAGTTCCTTGTGAACCCGATGAGCGACCAGTACATCGCCGGCTTCGCGTTTCGCGACTTCGCCGTGAAGTTCTGGCACAGCTTTGGCGCCGTGCCGCAGTGGAACCCGTATCTGTTTGGCGGAATGCCATACGTCGCGGCCATGCACGGCGACATTTTCTATCCCACCTTCTGGCTGCGCCTGCTCATCGGCACCGATGCCGGAATGACGTGGGGCTTCCTGACCCATCTGTGGCTCGCCGGGTTCGGCACGTATCTCTTCCTGCGCGCAGTCGGCCTTGGCTTCGCCTCGTCGCTCGTTGGCGCCCTGGCGTATCAGGTGGGCGGGCCCATCGCCGCGTACGCCTCACCCGGACATGATGGCAAGCTGTTCGTCAGTGCGCTGTTGCCGTTCACCCTTTTGCTGTTGACGCGTGGCATCCGCGATGCCCGCCACTGGGCGTGGGGTGTTCTCGCGATCGTCATTGGCCTGGCCGTCCTGTCGCCGCATCCGCAGCTGCTGCAGTACCACCTGCTCGCCGCCGGCGCGTGGGCGCTGATGCTGGCCTTCAGCACGCCGGGCATCGATCGCGCCACAGCAATGAAGCGACTGGGCCTCGCCCTCGGCGCGGTGGTGCTCGGAGCCGCCATCGGCACCATCCAGTATCTGCCGCTCAGTGAGTACACGGCGTGGTCGCCGCGCGCCGGCGGCCGCGACTACGCATACGCCACCTCGTACTCGTGGCCGGTGGAGGAGCTGATCAACGTCTATCTGCCGCAGTTCTCCGGCATCCTCGACAAGTACTGGGGACGCAACGGCATCCACCTGCACAGCGAGTACCTCGGCGCGGCGGCGCTTCTTCTCGTCCCGCTCGCGTTTGGGGCGGGGAATGACGCAAGGCGCGCGTTCCGCCGGTTCTGGCTGGGCGTGGCCATCGTCTCGCTGCTCTGGGCGCTCGGCGGATCCACGCCATTCTTCCAACTCGTGTACGCGATCGTCCCCGGCACGAAGTTCTTCCGCGCGCCGAGCACGATGATGTTTGTCTTCGCGTTCGCCATCGCCGTGCTCGCGGCGCTCGGCGCTGAACGTCTGCTCGCCGGAAAGGCCTCGCCTCGCTATGCGATCGGATGGGTTGTCGCGGCCGCTGCCGTCGCACTGCTCGCAACGGCCGGCGGCTTTACCGGCCTCGCGCGCGGACTCGTGGTCGATCCCAGCCTGATTGATGTCGTGGACGCCAACGCGAGTCAGGTGGTGTCCGGTGCGTGGCGTTCGTTCGTCTTCGTCGCGCTCGCCGCCGGTGTGATCATCGCGCTGGGGCGCGGCGTCCTGACGGCGCGTCAGGCCGGCCTGGCCCTGCCGCTGATCATCGCCGTGGATCTGTGGACCATCGAGAAGCAGTACTGGATGTTCTCGGCGCCCGCGGACAAGCTGTACGCGAGCGACGCGACGATCGACTACTTGAAGCAGGTGAAGGAGCCCACGCGCGTGGCGGTATTCGCCGTGGGGCAGGGAAATCCCGTGGCGCCTCACGATCCCCAGCTGTTGGGTGACGGCCTGATGGTGCACGGCATCCGCTCCGTGACCGGTTACCACGGCAATGAACTCGGGCGCTATCAGCAGCTCGGCAAGAAGGACGAGGGGTACAGCGCGCGCCTCAACCCATCGTTCTGGCAACTGATGAACATCAACTATTTCCTGACCAACACCGACTCGCTCCCCATTGAAGGGGCGGAGCGCGTGGCAGGCCCCGTCGTGAACTCCGCGGGGACTCGCGTGTCACTGTTCAAGCTGGCCGGCGATTACCCGTTCGCGTGGGTGGCACCGGCGATGGCCAAGTATCCGGATGACGTCGTGCTGCAGGCCGCCTCGTTGCCGAACTTTGCCACCTATCAGGTGGCGATCTTCGACACGTCGGCCGCCATTCAGACGCCGCCGCTGACAGCGCTCCCGGCCGCATTGCCGATCACCGCAAGCACGTCGAACTACCAGCCCGGTCGTTTCACCGTCACGCTCAACGCGCCGGCGCCGGCTGGGTCGGCGTTGGTGGTGTCGGAGAACTTCTATCCGGGATGGACCGCGACGGTCGACGGCAAGAGCGCCGATGTGTACCGTACTGATTATGTGCTGATGGGCGTGCCGCTTCCGGCGGGCGCAACGAAGGTCGAGTTCACCTTCGCCAACGCCACATATCCCAAGGGACGCACGGTGACGTTCGCGGCCCTGATCCTGAGTCTGTTGCTGGCCGCCGGGGGGTGGGCAGTGGATCGACGCACCGCGCGGGTACATCATGGCTGACAAGGCACTCATCATCGTCCCCACCTACAACGAGCGCGAGAATATTCCGACGCTCCTGGCACAGGTGCTGGAGAAGGATCCGCGCATCGAAGTGCTGGTGGTCGACGACAACTCGCCCGACAAGACGGGTGACCTGGTGGCGGAGCTCGGGAAGGCCGAGCCCCGCATCCATTTGTTGCGACGCCCGGGGAAGATGGGGCTTGGCACCGCCTACCTGGACGGGTTCCGCTGGGCGCTGGCGCACGAGCAGTACGAGTTCATCTTCGAGATGGACGCCGACTTCTCGCACGACCCGCGTCACCTGCCGGAGTTCCTGGCGATGGCGGAAGAGGCCGACTTCGTCCTCGGCTCGCGCTATCTGAACGGTCGCGTGACGGTGGTGAACTGGCCGATGCGCCGCCTGATGCTCAGTTACTGCGCCAATATTTATGCCCGGATAGTAACAGGCATGAAGCTCTGGGATGGCACGGGCGGCTTCAAGTGTTTCCATCGTCGCGTCCTGGCCGCCATCGACCTCGATGCGGTGCGCTCGAACGGCTATGCCTTCCAGATTGAGATGTCGTTCCGCGCCTTCGCCAAGGGCTTCAAGGGCAAGGAACTGCCTATCGTCTTCACGGACCGGACGGTTGGCGATAGCAAGATGAGCGGCCACATTGTCTGGGAGGCCATCTTTATGGTGTGGCGCCTTCGCTGGTGGCAACTCACGGGGCAGCTATGAGCATTCCTGAGGGGCATGCATTCTATAAACTGACGGGGTCGGGGAACGACTTTGTCTTTTTCGACGCGCGCTCCGACACCGGCGCGGCGCACGAGCTCGACAATGCCGCGGCCGTTCGGCAGCTGTGCGCGCCGGGAACGGGCATCGGCGCCGACGGCGTCGTGTTTTTGCAAAGCGATACCTATCAATCCTTTAGGATTCGCTACTTCAACCGCGATGGGAGCATTGGCGAGCTCTGTGGCAACGCCTCGCTGTGCAGCGTGCGCCTGGCGCGAGAGCTCGGGGTCATTGGCGAAGGGACCTGTCATTTCGAGACCGATGCCGGCGTGATGACCGGTCATTTTCGTGACGGTCAGCCAGAGATCGATCTGCAGGCGGTCCACGACCTGTCGCCGGAGACCGAGTTCGAGCGCGATCCCGGTGAAATCCGGATCGGCTTTGCCAACACTGGCGTTCCTCATCTAGTTGTCCTTGTTGAGGATACGTCGTCGGTTGACGTGGTCGGCCGAGGACGGCCGTTGCGCCTGGACAAGCGCCTCAAGGCCGGCGCGAACGTCAACTTTGTGGCACCGCTTGGCCCGGACGAGTTCGTGATCCGCACGTATGAGCGCGGCGTGGAAGCTGAAACGCTCGCGTGCGGAACCGGTGCGGTGGCGAGCGCCGCGCTGTTGAACGCCTGGGGGCTCGCGGGGCAGGTCGTTCGGCTTCGGACAAAGTCCGCCCGGACGCTAACGGTGACGCTGCGGATCAAGGACGATGGTCATGTTTGGCCGTCGCTGTGCGGCGAGGCCCGAATCGTCTTTCAGGGACGCACGGCCGAGCTCTAAATCGAGACGTGCTGGCTGAACGGCAGGCTGGGCGGGCCCTGGAGGGTCCGCCCAGTGTCGCATTGAGCAGACAG
>JARIEY010000015.1 GCA_031127085.1 Gemmatimonadota bacterium
GGAATCTTTGCGGCGCCGGTGGCGCGCTCGAGTTCGCCGAGCGTCAGGTACTGCAGGTACCAGTCGTACCGGTCGCGGCGATCCTGCACCAGCGGCCCCGCATTCACCATGCCCGCTTCCATAATCCAGGCGTATTCCAGCCCGAACGTCTGCCGGAACGCGCCCTGATGAAAGAAGTCATCGCCCAGCCAGGTGTCGGTCATTGGCGCCTGCGGCGAAATGGCCTTCACTGCCGGGTGCGGATTGACGCCGGCCATTCCCGCGAGCCAGCCGGGATAGGAGACGCCGAAGACACCAAGACGACCGTTGTTCCCCGGGATGTTCTTGATCAGCCAGTCGACGGTGTCGTAGGTGTCGTTGGCCTCGGCCAGCCCCGGCGCGTTCATCACGAACGTCCCCTGCGAGCCGCCGCGCCCGCGGCTGTCCTGGAAGACGAAAATGTAGCCGTCCTCGGCGAGTTCCTTGTGACTGCCCAGCAGAAAGCCGCCGCCCTTGTTGCCGTCGATCCCGTACGGGGTGCGCGCCATCAGCAGTGGCAGCGGTTCGGCACTCACCTTGGGCGCGGCGATGATCGTGTGCAGCTTCACGCCGTCGCGCATCGGGATCATCTCCTCGCGCACCGTGTACTGGGCGTCGAGGAGAGCCTTGGCGGGCGTCGGTGACTGCGCGGCGAGCGGCGCGGCGAACGGCACGACGAGCAGAGCGGCCGATGCGGCCAACGTGGTAAGCAGCGCCCCAATCGACGCGCCGCGCAGACAGGTGGCCAACCGGGGGCCGGCACGGCGTGGGCCCGCAACGCGGGCGGTGGGATTGGAGCTGCTGGCGGGACGCGCTGCACGCATGGCGTTCTCCGTAACGAAGGGTCGGCGCGAAACGTGGGTCGGCGCGTCGCGGGAGGCAAGCGACGCGGTCAGGAAAGGAGACACACACCACAAAGGCGCGAAGAACACGAAGTGCGCAATCCGAGGCATGCGCCCGGGGCGAGGGCCCTCCGGATCCAAACGTCGGAATCCGAAAGTCCTCGCCCCGTCAAGTTCTCGCGCCAACCCTTGGTGCTCTTGGTGCCTTCGTGGTGAAGCGGAACCGCCGCCTACACCGCCGCCTTCGCTCCCGGATAGAGCGGGAACTCGGCCGCCAGCGCATGCACCTTGGCCTTCACCCGCGCGTGCGTTTCGGCGTCTTCCGGCGCCTGCAACACTTCGTCGATCAACTCCGCGACGCGCAGCATCTCGGCCGTCCCCATCCCGCGAGTGGTAAGCGCGGGCGTCCCGAGGCGAATTCCGCTCGTCACGAACGGCGACTGCGTCTCACGCGGCACGGTGTTCTTGTTCACCGTGATCCCCGCCTTGTCCAGCGCCTGCTCGGCGATCTTGCCCGTCAGGTTCTTGGAACGCAGGTCCACCAGCATCAGGTGGTTGTCGGTGCCGCCGCTGACGATGTGGAAACCGCGCGCGCTGAGCGCACCAGCCAACGCCTTGGCGTTGTCCACCACGCGCTGGGCGTAGGCCTTGAAGTCGGGCTGCAGCGCTTCACCGAACGCCACGGCCTTGGCCGCGATGCAGTGCTCGAGCGGTCCGCCTTGCAGCCCCGGGAAGACGGCTTTGTCGATCGTCTTCGCGTGCTCGGCCTTGCAGAGAATCAACCCGCCGCGCGGGCCGCGCAGCGTCTTGTGCGTCGTCGTGGTCACGACGTCGGCGTGCGGAATGGGCGACGGATAGACGCCGGCCGCCACGAGCCCGGCGAAGTGCGCCATGTCGACCATCAGGATCGCCCCCACCTGCTTGGCGATCTCGGCGAACTTGGCGAAGTCGAGGAATCGCGAGTAGGCCGAGTAGCCGGCGATGATCATCTTCGGCTTGTGCTCGAGCGCCAGCGCCTCGACCTCATTCATGTCGATGAGGCCGTCTTCGTTCACGCCGTAGGCGACGATCTTGTACATCAGCCCCGAGAAGTTCACCGGCGAGCCGTGCGTCAGGTGCCCGCCCATCGACAGGTTCAGGCCGAGCACGGTGTCGCCGGGCTTGAGGAACGCCAGGTACACGGCCGCGTTCGCCTGCGCGCCGGCGTGCGGCTGCACGTTGGCGTGGTCGGCGCCGAACAGCTGCTTCGCGCGGTTGATCGCCAGCTGCTCCGACTTGTCCACCACTTCGCAGCCGCCGTAATACCGCTTGCTCGGCAACCCTTCGGCGTACTTGTTGGTGAGCGGCGAGCCCAGCGCTTCGAGCACGGCGGGCGAGACGAAGTTCTCGCTGGCGATCAGTTCAAGCCCTTCGTTCTGGCGCGCGATCTCCTCTTCGATGTAGCCCGCAAGTTCCGGATCCTGCGTGCGCAGCGCCTCACCCGGCGGGCACCGGTCCCACGACATCCACGACTGGCTCACTGCTCCTCCTCGCGCTCGATCTTCTCGATGCGGCGTTCGTGCCGGCCGCCCTCGAAGGGCGTCTCCAGCCAGGTCTTGAGAATGGCCACGCCTTCCTCGTCGCTGACGAACCGCGCGGGGAGGACGAGGACGTTGGCATCGTTATGCTGCCGCGACAGCGCGGCGACTTCCCTGCTCCACACGACCGCGGCCCGCACGTGCGGGTGGCGGTTGGCGGCGTACGACATCCCCAGCCCGGTGCCGCAAATCAGCACGCCACGCCGGGCCTGCCCCGTCTCCACCTCTCGCGCGACGGGATGCGCGTAGTCCGCATAGTCCGTCGACGCCGCGGAATGCGTGCCGACATCCTCCACGTCGAAGCCGAGCCCCGAGAGCGCGACCTTGAGCTTCTCCTTCAGCTCGTAGCCGGCGTGATCGGACCCAATGGGAATGCGCTCGACGCTCATGACTTGCGCGGCCACTGCGGCCAGGTCTTCATCAGGCCGCGCACGGCAGCGATGCGCTGCTCCGCCAGTTTGTCGGCGGCAAGGTACGTCAGGATGCCCTGCTCCTTGGCGATCTGATAGACGCTGAGCGTCGTGTCAAAGATCTCGTCCGCCTTGCGCAGCGCACGCTCGCGCGTCCAGCCGGCCACTTCTCCGTAGACGTTGATGACACCGCCGGCGTTGGTCACGAAGTCCGGGCCGTAGAGGATGCCGCGCTTCTCCACAGCTTCGCCGTGCTTAGCCGGCACCAGCAACTGGTTATTGGCGCCGCCGCAGACGATCTCCACCTGCAGCTTGGGGATCGTGTCGTCGTTGAGCACGGCGCCGAGCGCGCACGGGGCAAAGATGTCGCCCTTCGCCGCGTAGATGGCGTCGCCTTCAACGGCGGTGGCACCGAACTCCTGCACCATCGCCTGCACCTTCTCGGGGCGGATGTCGCTGACGATCAGCCTCGCACCGGCGGTGTGGAGTTCCTTGCAGAGATAGTGCCCCACGTTGCCCACGCCCTGCACGATCACCGTGCGCCCCGTGAGATCCGGCTTGCCCCAGCGGAACTGCGCCGACGCCTGGATGGCGCGGAAGACACCGCGCGCCGTCACCGGTGACGGATCGCCCGACTTGGTGGCCAGCCCGGCCACGTAGTCGGTCTCCATATGCACGAAGTCCATATCGGCAGTGCTCGTCCCCACATCCTCGGCCGTCACGTACCGCCCGCCGAGCGACTCCACAAACCGCCCGTGCGCACGGAAGATCAGTTCGCGATTGGCCGTGCAATTGTCGCCGATGATCACCGACTTGCCACCGCCCAGATTGAGTCCGGCGACCGCGTTCTTGTAGGTCATGCCGCGCGCGAGGCGCAACGCGTCGGTGATGGCCTCTTCGTCGCTCGCGTAGTTCCAGAACCGGGTGCCGCCGAGCGCGGGGCCGAGCGTGGTGTCGTGGATCGCAATGATGCCGCGATAGCCCGCGGACTTGTCCTGACAGAGCACCACCTGTTCGTGGCCCATGTCGGTCATGGTGTCGAAGATGTGCATGGCTGGGTGGGAGGGCGGATGGCCGGACTCAGATGGCGGATGACAGATGGCGGATGGCGGATGGCAGATAGCAGATGGCGGATGGCAGATAGCGGATGGCGGATGGCAGATGACGGAGCACCCAACCAAAGTGCCAGCGTTACTACGCGTTGCTCAAAATCTAAGTTGAGTCACGTGCAACGGACCGCTCCGAACGCTCAGCAAAATCGGAACAGCGCGTCCGTGAATCCCGCACCGACGCTCTTATCCCTTCAGCGCCGCGCGACCAATCACGACGCGCTGGATCTCGGACGTGCCTTCGTAAATCTCTGTGACCTTGGCATCGCGGAACAGCTTCTCCACCGGATAGTCCGTGGTGTAGCCGTAGCCGCCGAAGACCTGAATCGCCTGCGTGGTCACCCACATCGCCGTCTCCGTGGCGAACAGCTTGCACATCGACGCATACTCGCCCACCGCCTCGCCGCGGTCCTTGGCGGCGGCCGTCGCGTGAATGAGCGAGCGCGCCGCGTTGATGCGCGTGGCCATATCGGCAAGCTTGAACTGCACGCCCTGAAATTCGCCGATGGCCTGCCCGAACTGCTGGCGCTCGCGCGCGTACGCCCGCGCGTGATCGTACGCCGCGCGCGCGATGCCCAAGGCCTGCGTGGCGATCCCGAGCCGCCCCGACTCGAGCGACTGCAGCGCATACACGAAGCCCTGCGTGGGATCACCCAGCAGTCGGTCGCCGGGCACGCGCATGTTGTCGAAGACCAGCTGCACGGTCTCCGACGCACGCAGCCCCATCTTGTTCTCCTTCTTGCCCACCTTGAAACCGGGCAAATCAGGCGTGACGATAAAGGCGCCAATCCCCTTGGCCCCTTTGCGCGCGTCGCTCGAGTCGGTGCGCACCATCGCCAACACCACGCCGGCGTGGCCCCCGGCCGAAATCCACGCCTTGGTGCCGTTCAGGACCCAATCGTCACCATCGCGCACGGCCTGCGCACGCATCGCGGCGGCGTCAGAACCGGCATCCGGCTCCGACAGTGCGAAGGCCCCGAGCTTCTCGCCGCGCGCCAGCGGACCCAGGAACTCGCGCCGCTGCGCCTCGCTGCCGTACTTGAGCAGCATCTGCGTGGGGAGCGAGTTGTGCACGCTCATCAGGACGCCCACCGAGGCGTCCGCCGCCGAAATCTCCTCGAGCGCCAATAAATACGTGGTGGTATCGAGGCCGAGTCCGTCGTGCGCCTCGGGAATCATCATCCCCAGAAAGCCGAGCTCCCCGAGTTTGTGCGTCAGCGTCGGATCGAAGTGCGCGTCGCGGTCCCACTGCGCCGCGTACGGCGTGACCTCGGCCGCGCAAAACTCGCGGGCGGTGTCAACGATAGCACGCTGCGTCTCGGAGAGGTGGAGGAGGGAATTCATGGAGATGGCAGAGGGCGGATGGGTGGGGGCAGATGGCAGATGGCAGGAAGCTGACGTCGGATGTCAGAGAGCAGATGGCTGATGGCAGGCATCCGCCACCCGCCATCCGCTATCTGCCATCTGCCATCAGTACGAGTAGAACCCCCGCCCCGCCTTGCGCCCCAGCCACCCCTGCGCCACGTACTTCCGCAGCAGCGGGCACGGACGGTACTTGGGATCGCCCAGCCCCTTGTGCATCACCTCGAGGATCGCGAGGCAAGTGTCGAGTCCAATGAAATCAGCGAGCGTCAGCGGCCCCATCGGGTGGTTCATGCCGAGCTTCATCACCTGATCGATTGCCTCGGGCGTGCCGACGCCCTCCATCACGCAGTACACCGCCTCGTTGATCATCGGCAGCAGGATGCGGTTGGCCACGAAGCCCGGGTAGTCGTTCACCTCTACCGGCGTCTTGCCCACACCCTTGGCGAGGGCGAGCGTGCGATCCATCGTCTCCTGGCTTGTTGCCAAGCCACGGATCACCTCGACCAGTTGCATCACCGGCACGGGGTTCATGAAGTGCATCCCGATCACCGCCTCTGGGCGCTTCACGCGGCCGGCGATCTCGGTGATGGAGATGGAGCTCGTGTTCGTCGCGAGGATGGCGCCCTCCGGGGCCAGCCGATCGATCTCGCCGAACAGCTTGTGCTTGAGGTCCACATTTTCCGTCGCCGCCTCAATCACGAACTGCGCGTCGGCCACGGCATCGAGCGACGTCGATGTCGCGATGCGCGCCATCGCATCGGCCTTGGCCGCCTCGTCGAGCGCGCCCTTCTTGACCTGACGGTCGAGATTCTTCTCAATCGTCGCCTTGGCCTTGTCGAGCGCGCCCTGGCTGATGTCGATCATCACCACGTCGTGTCCGGCCACCGCGCTCACGTGCACAATGCCGTTCCCCATCTGCCCTGCGCCGATTACCGCGATCCGATCGGACATGCTATGGCTCCCTGCGGCCGCGCGGCCGCCAGTCGATTGCGAAGCGCCATCCGCGGCGGTGGACCCCGATCCACCCGGCACGAACGGACAGAAGAAAACTAACGCCCAACATTCCAACGGCAGCGGCGGCGCCAGCCTCGGGCCCCCAAGCGCCGCCCGTCAGCCAATCGGGCCCTGCCGAGACCGTGCGGTACATGGGCTGCGGCACGGCCAGCCCGCTCACCGGCGTATGAAAGACCGCCACCTGCACGAAGTTGTACGCAAAGTGCGCCAGCCACGCGGCCCACAGCGAGTCGAGCGCGAGGCGCACGATGGCGAGGAAGACCCCGGCGAGCGCCACCAGCACAATGGCCTGCGCGGTTACGCCGGGGTTCAGTAGATGCAGCAGCGCGAACAGCACGCTCGTCCACGTGACGGCCGCTCGCACCCCCCACCGGCGATGCACCAGCGTGAACGCATACCCGCGCAGCACAAGCTCTTCGGTCAGCGCGGCGGGCAACAGGATGCCGGCCGCGAGCCCGGCCCCTTGCCACCAACTGCCGGCCGCGGCGCCTTCCATACGCAGCGCGCCCACCCAGAGCAGCGCCCCGGCTGGCACCGCGATGGCAAACCACCCGGAAAATAACCCGCCGAATAGCGGCCAGCGGCCCAGCGCGTCGGTGCCGAGCCGTGTCGTCTGGCTCCACGATTCGCCGAAAATCCGCACCGTCACGGCAGTGGCCGCCAACATCGCCAAACACGTCATCAGCTCAGCGCTCGGCGCGCGCACGTTGAGCGCGAGGTTCACACCGCGCACGAGCGGGTAGATCACCGCCGGCACGACGATCGCCGACACGATGATCAGGCCCAGAAAGGCCGCCAGACGTGCAACGACGCGCCCCGTCGCCAGAGGTTCAGCGGAGACGGGGCGCGTCGTAGTCATCGGGGGCTCAGACCCGCTCGACCGAAAGCGCCACGGCATTGCCGCCGCCGAGACAGAGCGTCGCCAGCCCGCGGTGGAGGCCGCGATCCTGCAGCGCGTAGAGCAGCGTCGTGAGAATGCGCGCGCCACTACCACCGATCGGGTGGCCCAGTGCGATGGCGCCGCCGTTCACGTTGACGCGATCCCAGTCCCAGCCCAGCCCGTCGCCGTCGGCCAGCGCCTGTGCGGCGAAGGCCTCGTTGGCCTCAATGAGGTCGTAGTCGCCAATCTTGGTGCAAGTCTTCTTCATCAGGTTCTGCACGGCAAGGATCGGCGCAAAGAACAGGTCCTGCGGATCGCCGCCACCCGAGGCGTAGCCCGTGATGCGCGCCAGAATCGGCAGGCCGTTGGCCTTCGCATACTCCTCATCGGCCACGACCAGTGCGGCCGCGCCATCGTTGAGTCCGGGCGCGTTGCCGGCCGTGACCGTGAGTTCGTCCGGCTTCATGTCCTTGGGCGCATCACCCGGGAAGGCCGGGCGCAGCTTGGCGAGCGCCTCGATGGTCGTGTCCTTGCGCGGGCTCTCGTCGGTCTCGACGATGGTCGCCCCCTTCTTGCCCGCAATCTCCACCTTGGCGATCTCGGCGGCGAACTTCCCCGCCTCAATGGCGGCCACCGCCTTCATATGCGAGTGGTAGGCGAACTCGTCCTGCCGCGCGCGCGTGATGCCGGCCTTCTTCGCCGTGTACTCCGCGTGTCCGCCCATGTGGCGGTTGTAGAACGCACACCAGAGCCCGTCCTTGATGAGCGCGTCGTGCATCGTCTGCGCGCCGAACTTGATGCCGTTGCGCATACCGAAGACCAGATGCGGCGCGCTCGACATTGACTCCTGGCCACCCGCGACCAGCAGTTGCTCGTCGCCCGCGCGGATGGCCTGCGCGGCCAGCATCACAGCCTGCAGCCCTGACCCGCACACCTTGTTGATGGTCATCGCGGGGACGGCAGCGGGGATCCCCGCCTTGATCATCGCCTGCCGCGCAGGGGCCTGCCCCACGCCGGCCTGCAGCACGTTGCCCATGATCACTTCGCCAATCTCGGCGGGATCAATCTTGGCACGCTCCATGGCGGCCTTGATGGCGATGGCGCCAAGTTCCGGCGCCTGCAGGGTGGAGAGCGAGCCCAGAAAGCGGCCAATGGGCGTGCGGGCCGCGGAGACGATGACGGGAGTTGGCATGAAACCGCCGAGGGTAGACGGTAGAGGGTAAATGACAGCGCGCGGATTCGGGGGCCCGATGAAAGCTAGCGTGAGGGCGCGGCCGGGGGCCACAGCGCGCGCGGCGCCCCCTCGCATGCGAGTCGCTCGCCGAACGCCACCGCCCGCAAGCCGGCGCTAAAACCGCTCGACGAACTGCCCCTCACGCATCAGCGCGAGCGGCGGCTCGTCCGCAAAAGTCAGGTCGACCACGACCGGCACAACATCCGGCTGAGTCTCCTTCACATACACGCGGTCGATGTGGATCACGGCGTCTGGCGACGAGAAGGCGCTTGGCCCCACCTGTCCGCCAAAGTGCTCGCTGCGCCCGAAGGCGAGGTGAAGCCCCAGCTTCTCGTCGAGCAGCACCTCGCCCACGGCCTGCACGCCAAAGGCCGCCAGGACGCCAAGTCCCAGCTCAGCCAGGTTGGCATAGGCGGGTTCTTTGGCAAGCAACTCGGCCTCGCGATCAGCAGCGACCCCCTGCGACAGCACGCGCACGGCCCGATTGCCCGCGATTTCATAGCGCACCACTTCGGTGCCGAACTGCACGGGGAGCACGCCCGCCGAGCGACTCGGGTCGCCCTCGCGCTCGCCTTCGTAGGGCACGATATACGCCTCGCCCGACGGCAGGTTGCCCGCGACCCCGCGCTGAGGAAGCAACCCGCCCGACGCGTGCCCTGTGCGATGCCGCAAGTCGAGGTGCAGGCGGTCCTCGCCACCCGAATGATGGAACACGAGGTCGGCGCCCGTCGCACGGTCGAGCAGATCCTTGAGGAGGTTCACCCGGCGATTGACCTCGGTGTAGTCCACTCGCAGTGCAGGGATCATCTCCGCACGGAAGCCGGGCATCGTCGCCGCGCGCATCGGGTGCGCGCGCGCCGCCACCTTGAGCGGCGCGGTGGAACTGAAGCGCGTCAGCGCCATCAGCATGGGGGTCGTGTCGAAGATTTCCGCCATCGGGCACGCGCCCGACGGGTCAAGATGATCGGCGTGCTGCGGCAGCGCTCCGCCGGTGTAGAGCCAGCACCGGTCCGGCAGGTCGCCGTTGTTCGTGTGCACATTGGGATACAGCAAAAGCTGCGTGCGGTATCCCACGGCATCCGACTGCCCCTCGAGCATCGCCACCCAGTCCGCAGCGATGCGGCGGCGGGCCGCCCACGCGGCATCGTCCGGCACGCGGTCATCGGGGAGATCAATCATCACGCCCAACCGGCGGTCATCGGTGGTGGGCGCGAAGACGCGCTGGACAAGGGCGGCGAGTTCGGCCGCGGTCAACGAGTCGTGCACGGGCCTTCCGTAGCTAGGGTGCGCAGCACTTCGGATAGATCACCAGCGTCACGCGCTTCTCCCGCGTCCCCGTGGCCACTGCTGCGGCCGCGAGCGCGGTCAGCCACACGGGCGCCGCGCGCCGCCACGCGGAGTAGTGGCGCTGCCGCTCTTTGGTTGCTGGGGTCATCGGCCAACCGGCGTAGCGGAACGCGACCGCGCTGACCACCGTCGACACCGCGACGTTTGCCCCCCAGTCACTCGCCTGCCCGTTGGTGCGCGACACCAGCCATGCCCCCGTGCCGGCCCCCAGGCCACCACCCGCCCACAACAGGGGCGTGAGCGCGCGCACGAGTTGGGGGTCGTCAACCTCGCCGCCGTGACCGCGAATCAGATACGCCACGCCCGCCGCGGCCACGAGCCCACCCTCGGCGCCCAACGTGAACGCCACCGCTCCGGCGGCGAGTTCCCCTGCGACGCGCGTCGGCAAGATCCGCGGCGTGACCGTCCGCTGCCCAGCGGCCGCGCTTCCACAAACGGCAAGCGCCAGTACGGTTCGGCGCAGACTTGTGATAACGGCGAACATCTCATCCTCCGCGGAACCACGCACGCCTCCTGAGAGAATCTGCCATCAGCCACCCGCCATCCGCCATCCGCCATCTGACATCTGACATCTGCCACCCGCCATCCGCATCGTTTTATCCCTCTCCGCACTGGAACGATGACGCAGTCCCAACGGCGGAGGCCCATAATGCGCCATGCCGAGTTGCATTCCTCCCGCCGCCGAGCGTACCGTATGGCCATGCCTGCAAGCGTACCACGCTACTGGACGCCGGCCGATGTGCTGGCGGAGTTTCCCGAGGGCAGCGGCACTCGGCACGAGTGCATCGACGGGGAGCTGTTCGTGACCTCAGCGAAGCGCACTGCACACGCGATCGCGGTTCAGCGCCTCGCACGACTGTTGTCGCGCGCCATCGAGGCTGACGACCAACTCCCGCGCGTCATTGTGCTCCTCGCCGACCTGCGACTCACCGCGGACTCGCTCGTGCAGCCCGACCTCTTCGTGCTTCCCGCTCCACTAAGTGCCGATGCTCGCTGGGAAGACCTCCCCCGACCGATACTGATCATCGAAGTGCTGTCACCCTCCACCGCGCACGTCGACCGCGGCCGCAAGCGCCATCTCTACCAGCGCGCCGGGGTGCCGGCGTACTGGATTGTCGACCTCGACGCGCGGTGCGTGGAGCGGTGGACACCGTCGTCTGAGGCGGCGGACGTGAAGACGGGGACGCTGCAATGGGTCGACCCAGTCAGTGACGCGACGGTCGATATCGACCTGGCCGCGCTGTTCGCGTCGGTGCTCGACGGGTAGCTCGTCCGGTAGCACGGGACCGCGAATAACCCGACGCACCCTGCCCGACTGGGCCTTCTCCGCGCAACTCGAATTGCGTTTGGTATTACTAAACGCTCATGGGAACGCGTACCAACGAGCGACGCCTGCGCGTCCGCGTCATAGGCCTCGCTCAGGTGGGAACCATCACCGCCTGACCCGAGCGCGTCGCCCTACCTCTGCCACTTCCGCGACGCGTTGAACGCGATCGTTCCACCAATCGCAGGCAACGACGAGTCAAGCGTCGCCATCAACCACTTGCGGTGCGAACTGGCCTCGTTCGAGGGCATGCGCCCCTTGAAGATCAGCTTCGACATCAGCAGACTCGCTCCCACCCCGGCCGTCACGCCAACCATCGTGGTGCGGAAGTCGCCGGATTCCGCCCCGAGATTGCCGATCGCGAACACGGTGCCGCCAATCGCAAACGCGGCGCTCGCGATGCCGATGTCGTTGACGATGTGCTCCCGCACGCGGTCGTGGTCGGACTTCATCATGGTCGTGGCAATCGTCCCGACCCCACGCCCCACGAAATACCCGATCACGCCAGCGTACGTGCCGGCCACGATCTCGCCGGCCACCCGCTCATAGCGGATGGCGGGTTTTCCCTCGGTCGCGGCGCCAGCCTGCTCGGCCCCCACCGGCACCGGCCCCCACTGCCCCTGCGCGACGCTCGCCCACAGGGCGAGCAGCGCGGCGGCGGCGAAGACGCGAGATCGGATCACGCGCCCTGCCCTTCGCTCGACGGCGTGAGTGCGCGAGCGGCGATCTCACCACGCACACGTTCAATAAAGGCATCCACGCTCACGACCTCCTGCTTCTTCCCCTCGCCGCGCACGCGCACGGCAATCGTCCCGGCCTCCGCCTCGCGCTTTCCGATCACCGCCATGTACGGCACCTTCATCACCTCGGCCTGTCGAATACGGTAGTTCAGCGATTCGGACGTTTCGAGATGCGCGCGAATGCCGGCCGCCTTCATCTGCTCCGTCACGGTCTTCGCCACATCGGCCAACTCGTCGGAGATCGGCAGCACCCGCACCTGCTCGGGCGCCAGCCAGACGGGGAATGCACCGGCAAAGTGCTCGATGAGAATGGCGATGAAGCGTTCGAACGATCCGCTCACCGCCCGGTGAATCACCACTGGACGGTGCGCCGCATTGTCCTCCCCCACGTACTCGAGGTCGAACCGCTCCGGCGCGTTGTAGTCGAGCTGAATGGTTCCGAGCTGCCACTGCCGGCCAATGGAGTCGGTGACGTCGAAGTCGATCTTGGGGCCGTAGAACGCGCCGTCGCCCGGCTTCATCTCGTACGCACGCCCGGTGGACTCGAGGGCGGCGCGCAACGCCGCTTCGGCCGAGTCCCAGAGCTCGTCGCTTCCAATGCGCACTTCGGGGCGCGTCGCAAACCGCAGCGTCGCCGCCAACCCAAAGGTGTCGTAATAGCCAAGAATGAAGTCCATCAGGAACTTCACTTCGTCCGCAATCTGGTCCTTGCGCAGATAAATGTGGCAGTCGTCCTGCGCGAACTGCCGCACACGCGTCAACCCGGAGAGCGCCCCTGACACCTCGTTGCGATGCAGCACGTCAAACGTGGCGTACCGGATGGGGAGCTCCCGGTACGAATGCTTGTGCGACGCGTAGAAGAGGTGGTGCGACGGGCAGTTCATCGGCTTGAGCGACGTGTCGTGCTCCTCGGTCTCATTGTTGTAGACGAGGAACATGTTCTCCTTGTACTTGCCCCAGTGCCCCGATTGTTCCCAGAGCTTCTTGGTGTACAGGATGGGCGTCTTCACCTCGAGGAAGTGCTCCTGCTGCCGCTCGCGCACAAAGTGCTCGAGCGTCAGGTACAGCTGCGTGCCGCGCGGCGTCCAGAACGCCGAGCCCGGCGAGACCGGGAAGAACTGGAACAGGTCGAGCGACTTGCCAAGCACGCGATGGTCGCGCCGCTTGGCCTCCTCGATCCGGTGCAGATGCGCATCGAGCTCTTCCTTCTTGAAGAAGGCGGTGGCGTAGATGCGCTGCAGCATCTGCCGCTTTTCATCGCCGCGCCAGTACGCGCCGGCGGTGTGCAGCAGCTTGAAATGCTTGAGGTGCGACGTGTCGGGCACGTGCGGGCCGCGGCACAGATCGGTAAAGCCGCCGTCGGTGTAGGTCGAGATGACCTCGTCGCTCCCTTCGAAATCGGCGAGGCGCTCGAGCTTCAGGGGATCGTCCGCAAAGACCACGCCCGCTTCCGCCTGCGACACCTCGGCGCGCACGAAGGGCAGCTTCTCGGCCGCCACCTTTCGCATCTCCGCTTCGAACGCCGCCAGATCTTCGGGCGTGAACGGCTTGTCCACCTCGAAGTCGTAATAGAAGCCGTCGTCGATGGCCGGGCCGAAGCCGATCTTCGCCTCGGGGCGCAGCCGGCGCACGGCCGTAGCGAGCACGTGAGCGCCCGAATGGCGCAGCACGGCGAGCGCCCGCGGATCCTTGTCGGTAATCACGGTGAACGCGCCGCCCTTGCGCAGCGGCGTCACCAGGTCCTGCACCTCGCCATCCACGGAGACGGCGACGGCCGCCAGCAGCAGACGCGGTCCAATGGAGGCGACAACCTCCCTGGGAAGGGTGCCGGGCGCCACTTCGCGGGTGGCGCCATCAGGAAGCGTGAGGATCAGCAGCGACGACATTCGGGGACAGGAAAAAGGGCCAGTGGAACACGACGATGTGGAACACGACGATCACGAGCGGACCGGCTGCGTGCGGGCTCGCGCGCTAATGCTCGGCCAACGCCTGCAGCAGACTGGGGACGCGGTCGGCAAATGCAAAGAAGCAGACGATCCCCACGAGCAGCAGAATCGTGAACACCACCCACGGCGCAATCGCCTTGGGGGTGGCGACAGCTTTGGGATTTGTCAGCGGTTCGAGCATGCGGACCGGGCCAAGGCGTGAACGCACCGCAGGGCGGCGCGTGAGGACGGAAGATGCCCCAACATAGCAGATCGACGGGGGCGAACGACAGATGCGGCGCACCGCAACCGCTACCGTTAGAGGCAAGAAGGCCGGTATCTTTAGAGCGACATGACCAATCCGACCCCTTCCGACATCCCCGCGACCTACGACGCGGGCGCCACTGAACGCGCCCTGTACGAGGCCTGGGAGGCCGCCGGCCTGTTCCACGCCGAGGCGGCCAACAGCTCACGCACCGGTGGTGCGCGCGACCCCTTCACCATCGTCATTCCGCCCCCGAACGTGACGGCCGTGCTCCACGTCGGACACGGGCTCAACAACTCGGTGCAGGACGTCATCGTCCGCTGGCGCCGGATGGCGGGCGACGAAGCGCTGTGGGTGCCAGGCACCGACCACGCCGGCATTGCCACGCAGAATGTCGTGGAGAAGCTGATCGCGCAGGAAGGCAAGACGCGCTTTGACCTGGGTCGCGAGCCGTTCGTGGCGCGCACGGCCGACTTCGTGCGCGAGACGGGCGGCGTGATCCTGCAGCAGCTGCGGGCCATCGGCGCCTCCGCCGACTGGCGCCGCACCGCCTACACGCTGTCCCCCGAGCTTTCGCGCGCCGTGCGCGAGGCGTTCGTGCGTTTGTACGAGAAGGGGCTGATCTACCGCGGCTATCGCGTGATCCACTGGTGCCCGCGCTGCCTCACGTCGCTCTCCGACGAGGAAGCCGAGTTCAAGGAGACGTACGGCAAGCTGCATCACGTGCGCTACCCGCTTGCCGATGATCCCACGCGTTCGATCACCGTGGCCACCACGCGCCCGGAGACGATGCTCGGCGACGTCGCGGTGGCCGTGCACCCGGATGACGAACGCTATCAGGCGCTCATCGGCACCGACCTTCTGCTCCCCATCGCGAACGTGCGCATACCGATCGTCGCCGACTCTTTTGTGGACAAGGAGTTCGGCACGGGGATGGTGAAGATCACGCCGGCCCACGACCCCAACGACTTTGAGGCGGGCAAGCGGCTGGGGCTCGCCATGCCGGTGGTGATCACGCCCGACGGCCACATGGGCGAGGTGCACGAGGCCGAGGGCCGCGTCCCCGCCTCGCTGCGCGGCCTCGAACGTTTTGACGCCCGCAAAAAGATCGTGAAGATGCTCGAGGCGCAGGGCTTCCTCGACAAGATCGACCAGCACCATCACAGCGTGCGGCATTGCTACCGCTGCCACACCGTGGTGGAGCCGCGCCTCAGCGACCAGTGGTTCGTGAAGATGGCACCGCTCGCCAAACCCGCGCTCGACGCGGTGCAGACGGGCAAAGTGCGCATCGTGCCGGAACGCTGGAACGCCGTCTACGTGAACTGGATGGAGGGGATCCGCGACTGGAACATCTCCCGCCAGCTCTGGTGGGGGCACCGCATTCCGGTCTGGCACTGCCCCTGCGGGCATAAGGCCGCGCTCCGCGAAGATCCCACCGGCGGCTGCCCGCAGTGCGGCGGCGCGTGGACGCAGGACGAAGACGTGCTCGACACCTGGTTCTCGTCCTGGCTCTGGCCCATCAGCACGCTGGGCTGGCCCGACAAGGACAACGGGCCGGACCTCAAGGCGTTCTATCCCACCGACGTGCTCGTCACCGCCCCGGAGATCCTGTTCTTCTGGGTGGCGCGGATGATCATGGCCGGGCTCGAGTTCAAGGGCGAAGTGCCGTTCCACACGGTGTATCTGCACGGCACCGTGCGCGATATGCAGCATCGCAAGATGTCCAAGTCGCTGGGCAACGGCATCGATCCTTTGGAGGTCGTGGAGAAGTTCGGCGCCGATGCGCTGCGCTGGACGATGATCGCCGGCATGGGGCTTGGTGTGGACGTGCTGCTCGATCCGGAAGATCTGGAAAAGTCGTTCGCTCCCGGCCGCAACTTTGCCACCAAGCTGTGGAACATCGGCCGCTTCCTCCTGATGCAGGTGGGGGGCGAGCCGGTGCGCGCGCTTGGCGAACTGGACCGTACCAAGTTCCGCAGCGCCGACCACTGGATCATCAATCGGCTGGCCGATGCCGTGGCCGACTGCGACACCGCGCTCGGTCCGGTGCGGCCGCCCAATGGCACGTGGCCGGAATCGCAGCGACAGGCCGGGCTGCGCCTCGACGCGTACGCCGAAGCGGCGCGGCGCTTCCTCTGGAACGACCTCGCCGACTGGTACGTGGAGTCGAGCAAGAACCGACTCACCGAGGCCGGCGACGATCGTGAGATCGCACGCGCTTTGCTGGTGCACTGCTTCGACCAGGGCCTGCGGCTGCTGCATCCCATCATGCCGTTCATCACTGAAACGCTCTGGCAGAAGCTGCCAAGCCATCAGGACGGCGCGTGGCTGGTGAAGGCCGGGTGGCCGACGGCCCCCGCGCGCAGCGAGGCGGCGCAAGAGTTCGAGGTCGTGAAGGAGGTGATCACGGCCGTGCGGCAGATCCGCAACGATTATGTGCTCCCCCCCACGCAGCCGCTGACCGCGCACCTGGCGGGCAATGCCACGGCCGCGGCCATCGCGCTCGCCGAGGCGGGCTTTGTGCAGCGTATGTGCCGCGCGGAACTCGTGGACGGCGGGGCACCCACCGGTGCGGCCGCGCACGCGCTGCTCGGCGGCGGCCTTGAAGTCGTGATCCCTCTCGAGGGGATCGTGGATGTCGCCAAGGAGCGCGGCAAGCTGGAGACCGAACTCGCGCAGTTGGACAAGCAACTGACCGGGCTGCGCGGGCGGTTGGCCAACCCCGGGTTCACCGGCAAGGCACCGGCCGCGGTCATTGAGGCCGAACGTGCGAAGGAAGCTGAGTGGGCGGCGCGTTCAGAGTTGCTGCGGGGCAAGATCAAGGCGATGGGCGGGGCGTGATGCCGCACCGCGCCCCCGGACGCGCCGTATCCCGCGCAAGATGTGGCATCGCATGCGCCGTGCTCGTGGCGGCGTATGCGGGCGCGTGCGCGTCGCCGGGAGCCCCACCGGGCGGTCCGCAGGACAAGGCCGTGCCCGTGATTCTCAAGGTGGAGCCCGAGTCCGGGGCGATCAACGTGAAGGCCAAGAGCGTGATCGTCCGCTTCAACGAGGTGGTGAGCGAGCGGCCGCGGGTGGGCAACTCGCTGGCCGATATCGTGGTGCTCTCGCCGTCGGACGGGGCGGCACGTGTGGACTGGAATCGTTCCAGCATTACCGTGCGACCACGCAAGGGATTTCGCCCGAACACCGCCTACTCGCTGACCATCATGCCGGGGCTCGCCGATCTCGCCGGCAACCCCACGACGAAGGCGCGGACGTTCGTGTTCGGCACGGGCGCCACCATCCCGCGCGGCGTGGTGGCGGGCGCCGTGTTCGACTGGACGACGCTCAAGCCGGCGAGTGACGCGCACGTGGAGGCACGACTCGGCGGGGACACCACGTTCAGGTGGATCGCGCGAGCCGATACCCTGGGATGGTACAAGCTCCCGTTCATGCCGCCCGGCAGCTACATCGTGCGCTCGTTCATCGATGCCAACACCAATGGCAAGCTCGAGCCACGAGAACTCTGGGACAGCGTGACCGTGGGCGTCACCGACTCGATGCGCGTCGATATGTACGCCTTCACGCACGACACGCTCGGGCCGCGCGTGGTGGGCGCTGACGTCAAGGACTCGGTGACGCTGCGACTCACGTTTGATCGGCCGCTGGTGCTGAATCCGCAGCTCACGGCGCAGCAGGTGGAAGTACGGCGCGCCGATTCCAGCCTGGTGCGCGTGCTCTCGGTCACGCGCGCCGCGCTCTTCGACTCGCTGGCGCGCGTGCGCGAGGCGGCGGCCAAGGATTCCGCGCAACGCGCCGACACCAGCGCGGCCGGTCGCACGGCGCGCGCGCGCGCCGACACCGCGCGGATGATGGCGCAGCGCGACTCCATCGAACGCGCACGCATCGAGGCCCGCCGGGCATCGCGCGACACGGTGCCCAAGATTCCGCCGCCGGTCCCCACGCGGATGGCGATTGCGTCGGAATACATCGCCGTGCTCGAAGAGCCGCTCGTACCGGGGTCGTATCGGGTCACGGTGAAGGACGCGGTCAACCCTTCGCTCGCCAAACGCACGAGCGAGCGGACCTTCACCAAGGCGAAGTCGGCGGAGAAGAAGGGCGACGCCGACAAGAAGGTAGAGGGCGACGCGAAGGCGGCGCAGCCGGCCGCCAAGCCCGCCGTCGTGCCACCGGCACCCAAGCCGGATCCCTCCGCGCCGGCCGCCAAGCCCGCCGTCGTTCCGCCGGCCGCGATGCCGCCGGTCAAGCCGCCGGCCAAATGAACGACCCGCGCCGCGCGCTCCCCTCGATTCACGTCCTGCTCGAGCTGGACGGCGTGCGGACGCTCGCGGAGCAGGTACCGCGCCAGGTGGTCGCCGAAGCCGTGCGCGCCGCCGTCGCGGCGGCACGCGAGCGACCGGCGGACGCCCCGTCCACGGACGCCGAGTGGAGCGCCGACATCACCGCGCGGCTGGCGGCGCGCGAGCGGCCCACGCTGCAACCGGTGCTCAATGCCACGGGGGTGGTGCTGCACACCAACCTCGGACGGGCGCCTCTCGCGGCCGCGGCGATCAACGCCATTGCCGACACTGCCCGCGGCTTCTCGTCGCTCGAGTACGACATGGGCGCCGGGGCGCGCGGTTCGCGCCACGTGCACTGCGCTGCCCTGCTCTGTGAGCTGACCGGGGCCGAGGATGCGCTCGTCGTGAACAACTGCGCCGCCGCGTTGGTGCTGGCGCTCAACACGCTGGCCGACGGACGCGACGCCATCGTGTCGCGCGGCGAGTTGGTGGAGATCGGCGGGTCGTTCCGCGTCCCTGACATTATGGCCAAGAGCGGCGCGCGCCTGGTCGAGGTCGGGACGACCAACCGCACGCACGCCGAGGACTACCGCCGCGCGATCTCCGCGCAGACGGGCGCGCTGGTGCGCGTGCACCGCAGCAACTTCACGCTGGACGGTTTCGTCGCCGCCGTGTCGCCTCGCGACCTCGCGGCGATTGCCGATGCCGCGAAGGTGCCGCTGCTGCACGATTTTGGCAGCGGGCTGATGCTCGACCTCTCGCCGTGGGGGCTCGCTGGGGAGCCGACGGCGCGCGACGCGGTGGCTGATGGCGCCTCGCTGGTGGTGATGAGCGGCGACAAGCTGCTCGGCGGCCCGCAGGCCGGCATCATTTTGGGGCGGGCGGCCCACGTGGACGCACTTCGCCGCAACCCGCTCGCGCGCGCCCTGCGCGTCGACAAGCTGACCCTCGCCGCGCTGCACGCCACGCTTCGCCTCTACCGGGAACCCGCGCGCGCCCTGCGCGAGATCCCGGCGCTTGCCATGCTCACCGCATCGGCGGAGTGGGTGCGGCAGCGTGCCGCGGCCGTGCAGGCTGCGTTGGCTGTGCACGGCGTACCCGCTCGTGTCGTCTCCACCGCAGCGACGGTGGGCGGGGGCGCCTTTCCGTCGTCGCGCATCCCGTCGTGGGCCGTCGCGCTCGACGAGCAGCCGGCGGTTGTCGATCAGCGCCTGCGCGACGGGGAGCGGCCGGTGGTGGGTCGCATCGCCGATGGCGCGCTGTTGCTCGACCTGCGGGCCGTCGCGCCGGATGACGACCGAGCGCTGACCGACGCCCTGGCCGCGGCGGTCGCCGGCGGTTCAATGCCCCGCGGTGCGGTGGCCCGCGGCGCGAGTGAGGACGGGCAGGAGGCGCCGAATGACCGATGACGCACTGGTTAGTGGTCGGCCCGAGGCCACGCCCGCCCAGCGGCGCACGAGCCAGGTGTTGATGCGCCGCGCCGCCTTTCTCGACCGCGATGGCACACTCATCGTCGATCGGCACTACCTCAAGGATCCCGCGCAGGTGGAACTGGTGCCGCACGCGCCCAACGCCGTGCGCCGGTTCAACTACGCCTTGATGCCGGTCATCGTCATCACCAATCAGTCAGGCATCGCCCGTGGCCTGCTGTCGGAGGCAGACTACCGCCAGGCGCGCGCGCGGCTCGACGACTTGCTGGAAGAGCGCGGCGCATTCATCGATGACCACTATCACTGCCCGCACCATCCGGATATTTCGGGGCCGTGCGAGTGCCGCAAGCCCGGCATAGGGATGTACGAGCAGGCCATCGTCGAGCACCAGATCGACGCCGCGCATTCGGTGTTCATCGGCGACAAGCTGCGCGATCTGCTCCCGGCCAAGGTGTACGGCGGACGGGGGATTCTGGTGCCATCCCCCGAGACGTCCACGGAGGATGTGGAGGGGACGCTCGCCGCCGGCTTCGAGTTGGCATCGTCGCTCACCGAGGCGGCCCTGATGGCCACGGACGCCTCGCCGAACCCGGAGACCTGACGTGCAACGCATCGCGGTGCTCGCCTCGGGTGGCGGCAGCAACCTGCAAGCCATCCTCGACCATTTGGACGTGCTCGGTGACGCGTCGCCTGCGACGGTGGTCGCGGTCCTCAGCGACCGCACGGGTGCGTACGCGCTGGAACGCGCGCGGCGGCGTGGGATTTCTGCGGTGCATTTGCCGCGCGCGGCCGGAGAGGGGGCGCTTGAGCAGGCGCTCGTCGCCCACGAGGCCGACCTCGTGGTGCTGGCCGGCTACCTGCGCCTCATCCCCGCCGCCGTGGTGCGACGCTGGACCGGGCGCCTGGTGAACATTCATCCGTCGTTGTTGCCCGCCTTTGGCGGCCACGGGATGTACGGTCACCACGTGCACGAGGCCGTGCTCGCCGCCGGCGCGCGGCTGACCGGCGCCACGGTGCACTTCGTGAACGAGCAGTTCGACCGTGGTGCCATCGTTGCCCAGTGGCCGGTCCCGGTGCACGCCGACGACACGGCAGACACCTTGGCGGAACGCGTCCTGCGAGTGGAACATCGCATCTACCCGTGGTGCGTGGCCGCGATCGCCAGCGGCGCCGTGCGCTTAGCGGACGATGGCCGTGTGGTGGGTGCCCTGCCCTATCAGTTCCCGCGCTTCGGCGTTGAGGGCCCACGCCACCCCTTCGTCCCCGACGCGTAGCGAGGCAAACGCAGACGCATCGCAGGGTGGTCTCCACCCTGCATCCGCAGTCGCCGCACACGTGGTATCGCATTTCGTAATGCAGGTCGCATCGCCGATCGAATCGCAGGTCGCAATCCCAGATCCCCATCCTGAATCGCAATCCGAATTCCCAATCCTCAATCGCCCCATGCCTCTCGCCCTCCTGAGCGTCTCCGATAAATCGGGGATCGTCGACTTCTCCCGCGGCCTCGTGGCTCGCGGATTCGACCTCGTCTCCACCGGCGGTACCGCCAAGGCGCTGCGTGATGCCGGGCTCGCCGTGCGCGACCTGAGCGATGTCACTGGCTTCCCCGAGATGCTCGACGGCCGCGTGAAGACGCTGCACCCCGTGGTGCACGGCGGGCTGCTCGCGCGACGCGACCTCGCCGAGCATATGGCGGTGATTGCCGAGCACGGCATTGCTCCCATCGATGTGGTGGTGGTCAACCTGTACCCGTTCCGTGAAACGGCGGCCAAGCCGGGGGTCGCGCCAGACGACGTCATCGAACAGATCGACATCGGCGGCCCTTCGATGCTGCGCTCGGCGGCCAAGAACTTCGCCGCCGTCACGGTGGTCGTGGATCCGGCCGATTATGGCCGCGTGCTCGACGCGCTGAGCGCCGGTGGCGACCAACTGGCCCTGCGCCGCGAACTGGCCGGCAAGGTCTACGCGCACACCGCGGCGTACGACAGCGCGATCTCGGGCTGGTTCGCGCAACAGGCCGGCGACCGATTCCCCGCGCGGATGACGCTCGCGTTCGAGCGCGCCCAGACGCTCCGGTACGGCGAGAACCCGCACCAGAGCGCGGCGTTCTACGTCGACGCGCCGGGGGCCGGGCTGTCGGCGTTGGTGCAAAAGGGCGGCAAGGAACTGAGCTTCAACAACATCCTCGATCTCGAGGGAGCGCTGCTCGCGGTCGATCCCTTCGCTGGCGAATGCGCCTGCGCGATCGTCAAGCACACCACGCCGTGCGGCCTTGCCACTGGCTCCACGCCGTTGCAGGCGTACCAGAAGGCGTTGGCGTGCGATCCGGTCTCGGCCTTCGGCTCGATCATCGCGTTCACGATGACCGTGGACGCGGCCGCCGCGCAGGCCATCTCGTCGCTTTTCGTCGAATGCATCGTCGCCCCGTCGTTCACCCCGGAGGCGGTCGACATCCTCTGCGCCAAGAAGAACCTGCGCGTCCTCGAAGGGCGCGCCGCGGAGCGTGCCGGCGCGCTGGACGTCAAGCGTGTCCGCGGCGGCGTGCTCGTGCAGGAGAAGGGACCGCCGTCGATTGACGACAGCACCTGGCAGGTGGTGACCAAGCGTCCGCCGACCCACGCCGAGCGCCGCGACCTGTTGTTCGCGTGGCGCGCGGTGGCCAGCGTGAAGTCCAACGCCATCGTCCTCGCGCGCGACGGCGCGACCATCGGGATTGGGGCCGGCCAGATGTCGCGCGTCGACGCCGCCTTCCTCGCCGCGCACAAGGCCAAGGGGACGGGGCACCCGACCGCCGGCGCCGCGCTCGGCTCCGATGCGTTCTTCCCCTTCCGTGACAGCATCGACCACGCCGCATCGGCCGGTATCACTGCCATCGTGCAGCCCGGCGGCTCCGTGCGCGATTCAGAGGTCATTGCCGCGGCGGACGAGCACGGGATTACGATGGTGTTTACGGGGCAGAGGCTGTTTAGGCACTAGTGCGCGCGGCCCCTTTCGAGGGAAGGGGAAGGGAGCAGGGTGTGGGAAGGGGAAGGGCAAGGGAGTTGGACGCGGATGCGGGGGTGGGGGTGGCGGCTCTGCGCGTGAGCGGCAACCCATCTGAACCACCCTCGGCTCGTCGGGTACGAGCGTAGTTGCATCGCTGGCAATCCCCCTGCCCCCACACCCTTCCCACACCCTGTTCCCTTCCCCTTCCCAAGAACAGCCCACACCCTGCTCCCTTCCCCTTCCCACTATATTGAAGGGTTACCCGCTTTCACCCTCCGTCCCGAAGCCCGATGGCGACGAACGCTGCTGCGACTGAAATCGACTCCCGCCCCTCCTACCTCGCCGCTGGTATCGCGGGGGTGCTGGTCTTTCTGCTCTACTTGGTCACGCTCTCGCCCGAAACGGCGATGTGGGACACGAGCGAGTACATCGCGGCGGCCTACACCCTGGGCATCCCGCACCCGCCGGGCAATCCGTTCTTTGTCCTGATCGGGCGCGTCTTTGCGATTCTCCCCGTCGCCCCCACCGTGGCGATGCGCATCAACCTGCTGGCGGCCATCTCAAGTTCCATCGCTGCCGCGATGTGGTTCCTCATCACCGAGCGCGTGCTCGTCGGCTGGTTCGAGAAGCGCTGGCAGCGCATCATGGGCGGCGCGCTCGCCGTCCTCATTGGCTCCACCGCCTTCACGGTCTGGGCGCAGTCGGTCGTCAACGAAAAGGTCTACACCATCTCGCTCGCCGGCATGGCCATCACGGCCTGGCTGACCGTGCGCTGGTGCGACGACCCGGACGGCCCGTCGGCTGACCGCCTGCTCGTCCTGATCGCCTACATCTGCGGCCTCGGCTATTCCAACCATATGGCCGGGATGATGGCAGCGCCGGCTGTCGGCCTCGCGGTCCTCATCCGTCGCCCCAAGACCATTCTCCGCTGGCGCCTGCTGCTCGCCGCGGTGGGAGCGATCATCCTCGGCGGCACGCCGTTCCTGACCCAGCCGATTCGCGCCGCCTACAATCCGGCGGTCAATGAGGGCGAGCCCACCGCCTGCCGTGACGGACTCAAGGTGTCGTGCACGTTCAGCAAGGGGACGTACGATGCCTTCATGTACAACTTCAATCGCGGCCAGTACGGCAAGCCGTCCCTGAGCGAGCGCCAAGCGCCGCTCGGCGCGCAGATCGGCATGTGGTGGCTGTACTTCAAGTGGCAGTGGCTGCGCGATTACGACGGACTGCGCCCCGGCCTGCAGGGCTCACTGGCGGCGGTCTTCCTCGTCCTCGGCATACTGGGCGGATGGGTGCACTACAAGCGAGACCCTCGAAGCTTCGCCTTCTTTGGGCCGCTGATGTTCACCCTGACGCTGCTCCTCATCTATTACATGAACTTCAAGTACGGATACTCACAGGATCCGGACCTTGGAGATTCCGTCCAGCGCGAAGTGCGCGATCGCGACTACTTCTACCTGTGGAGTTTCTCGGCGTGGAGCGTCTGGGCCGCACTGGGCCTGACCTTCGTGTGGGAATCATTCGCCGCGATTGTCGGCACCGAAAAGGTGAAGGTCGGCACGGAACAGCTGGAACTGCCGACCAACCGCGGCTGGGCGATGACGTCGCCCGTGCTGTTGCTCGCCTTCGTCCCGCTCTTCGGCAACTGGGACGCCGCCTCGCGCCGCGGCGAGACCGACACGGGTGACTTCGCCGTCGACCTGTTGAACAGCGTCGAACCGTACGGTGTGCTGGTGACGGTCGGCGATAACGACACGTTCCCGCTCTGGTACGCGCAGGAAGTACTGGGCGTGCGCAAAGACGTCGTGGTGGCCAACACGTCGCTGCTCAACACCGACTGGTATACCCGGCAGCTGCTGCGCCGTCCGGTCTTTGACTACGACACGGCTAAGGGACCGTCCGCGTATCGCGGCAAGACCTGGGTGAAGCCCACGGGCGCGCCGTTCAATATGACGATGGAAGAGGCCGACGCGGTCCCGCTCGGCGACACCATGGATCAGCCGCAGGTCTTCGTCGCCGGGAAAATCCGCGCGGTGATTGAACCGCGCTTCCTCGCCCGCGCCGACATCTTCGTGCTGAAGATGATCCAGGACAACAAGCGCCCCGTGTACTTCAGCCGAACCTCGGGCGGGTATCCGTTCGAGCTCGGCCTGGGCAGCTATGTCCTGACGCAGGGGCTGGCGCGCAAGCTGCTCACCGACTCGATCGTCGGCGGCAAGGACACCGTGCGCGTGCAGGGTGAGGGATGGGTGGACGTCGCGCGCATGAAGTCGCTGACGGCGGAGTATCGCGCGCCCGCCGCGCTCGAGAAGAAGAACAAGTGGGTGGACAAGGCGTCGGTCGGTATCCCCTACCTGTACGTCTCCACCAACTACGTGCTCGCGGAAGCGCTCAACAACCTGGGCGACAAGGCGGGATCGGATAAGGCGCTGGACGCCGCGATGCGGGTCGCGAAGGCGACGGGACTCGGTGACCTGTTCGCCGGAGCCACCCCGGCCCCGCCGCCGCCAGTCGTGTCGGGTGACTCCGCGCGCAAGACGGCAGTGCCTGTGAAACCGTAGGGACGCGAGCCGCTACGCCGTAGCGGCCTTGAGCCACTCCGCGGCCGTCGTATACGTCTCGTGTACGGCGGCCGCGTGCGTTTGCACCGCCGCGAGATCGCCGTGCTTGGCCGCCTGTTCCGCGGCAAGGCATGCATCGGCCATCGCGTTCAGCCCGAGTTGCCGCGAGCTCCCCTTGAGCGCGTGCGCCGCCTCCGCGACGCCCGTCAGATCTCCGGTATCGGCCGCGCCCTGGAGCGCACGAATCCGCCCCGCCGAGTACTCGACGAAGACCGTCACCATCTGCTTGACGAGATCATCACCACCGAGGGCGCGGAGCCCATCGAGGGCGGCAAGCACGGGTTCGGGGATTTCGTGCAACGGCATCTCCGAGGGTTGACGTGGGGGGCGACCCACAATGTAGTGCAAACGCGCCGATCTGTCGCGGGCGTTCCCGACGTGACCTCCGTTCCCCCTCACGCCGGAGGCCCGGTGCGGCGCCGTTTGCGGGCACGTCCCGATCCCCGTAGGATTCACCCCAACCCGCGACGACAAAAAGCACACCGTCGCGCGCGTCCGTTGAAAAACGCCCCCCAGGCACGGCAGGTCTCCTCTTCCAGCCACGTTTCCCGGTCACCGACCGGGCGGCGCCTCGGGGTGTTCGTGATCCACCACGCACGATGAGCGAACATCCGTCGACGGGCGAACAACGCGCCACGCAGGTGGCGCGCGTCGTGGCCGTCCTGACCGTTCTCGCCGGGCTGGTCGTGCTGACCGGGTGGGCATTCGACATCCGCGCCCTCACGAGCGTGCGACCGGGCTGGCCGACGATGAAGGCGAACTCGGCCATCGGCTCGCTGCTCGTCGGGTTGGGACTGATGGCGTATGCGGGGCCCTCAGATGCCCCGCCGGCGCGTGTTGCGGCCTGGCGGGCGATTGCCTGCGCGTGCGGCGCGGGTGCGGCGTTCATTGGGATCATCACTCTTCTCGAGTACTTGCTCGGCTGGAATGCCGGCATCGATACCGTGCTCTTCGCCGAGGCGGCGCGCGGCGCGGCCTCCACGCACCCCGGTCGTATGGCCCCCGAAACGGCGCTCGGCTACAGCGCACTGGGGCTGGCGCTCGTGCTGGCCGCCAGCCGGTGGAAGAACGAGACCGCCGGGCTGGCGGCGGCCAGTCTCGCGGTGGCCGCCGTGGCCATTGGCGTGGCGACGCTGACCGCCGTTGGCACGCTGCAACTCGGACGCGAGGGGTGGCTCGGAGCCACGGTCGGCTCGCTCCCCACGGCGCTGCTGATCCCGTCGGTTGGTCTCTCCATCATCGCGCTCGTCTGGACGCGAGTGCCCGCCATTTGGACCCTGGGAAGCCGCGCGTCCGCTTCGTTTGGGGTGGGCCTGCTGCTCTTGGTCATTGGCGGACTCTTCGTGAGTCGCACGCAAGGGCTGCTCCAGAGTCGCGCCGCGGAGATTGGGGAGCACGAAGGCGTGCGTCTGGAGGTCCATCGCATCGCCGCGCTGGCGATCCGCACGCAGTCGATCGTCAACGCATCCCTCGCCCTTGAGGCGAGTGCCCTCCGCGCGCAGCTCGATACCGCGAGGGCGGGCTCCGACTCCGCACACGCGGCGCTGCACGCGCTCGTCGACGCGGCGGGCATGCAGGCCCACGCGCATCATCTCGCGGTCGTGGACACGATCATGGCCGAGCAGCGCGCGCTGCAGGATCGCACGCTCGACGCGGAGCGCACCGACCGCGACATCCTGGCGCACCGCGAGCGCGTGCGGGTTGGGCTGGCGGACATGATGCGCCGCCATCGGCTCTTGCAGGATCTCGAGCAGGACCATGCGGTCGTGATCGACTCGCTTCGCCTCGATGTGCTCGAAGCCGAACGCAACGCCTACGCCGTGATCAGCGCGACGACGGCAGGAAGCGTCATTGTCTTCATTATCGCATTGCTCGGGCTCAATCGGCTGGAGCGCCGCCGCCGCGATGCCACCGCGCGGCTCCGGGAAAGCGAGTTTCGCTGGAAGTTCGCCATTGAGGGGGCCGGCGACGGGCTCTGGGACTGGGATGTTCGCGCCGGGACTGTCTTCTTCAGCCGTCGCTGGAAGCAGATGCTGGGATACACCGAGCACGAAGTAGGCGCGACGCTGCACGACTGGACGTCGCGCGTGCATCCGGACGATCTCGATGGAGCCCAAGAGGCCCTGCGGCTTCATCTGGCCGATGCCACGCCCACCTACTTCAGCGAGCACCGGGTGCGGCACCGGGATGGCAGTTGGCTGTGGGTCCTCGACCGCGGCGTCGTGGTGCAGCGCGACCCCGATGGGCAATCGTTGCGTGTGATTGGCACGCAGAGCGATGTCACGGCGCGGCGGCGCATTGAGCAGGACCTGCTCGAGAGCGAGGCCCGCTACCGCGGACTCGTCGAATCCTCGCCCGACGCCATCTTCATCCACCGCGGCGGCAACATCATCTTCGTCAATCAGGCGGCGGTGCAGATGATGGCGGCCGACTCGCCGGCCGACTTGATTGGCACGCCGCTGCTGGAGCGGGTTCATCCAGAGAGCCGTGCGCTGGCGCTCGAGCGCATACGCCGAGGGCTCGCCGACGGCACCCCAGCGCCGTTGCTCGAGGAGCGCCTCATCCGGCTCGACGGCACCACGCTGTACGCCGATGTTACGGGGATTGTGATCACCTTCGACGGCACTCCCGCCGTGTTGGCCTCGGCACACGACATCACGAACCGCAAGGCGGCGGTCGAAGGGCTCGCACTCAGCGAAGCGCGCTTCCGCACGATGTTCGACGAAGCGCCGCTCGGCATGGCGGTGATTGACTCGCTGTCCGGCGAGTTGCTCGACGTCAATCGCCGCTACGAGACGATTCTAGGTCGGTCGCGCGAGGCGCTGGTGGGGCTGGACTGGATGCGGCTCACCCATCCCGACGATGTGCAGTCCGACCTCGATCAGATGGACCGGTTGAATGCCGACGCCGTGCCCGGATTCCAACTGGCGAAGCGCCTGGTGCACGCCAGCGGGGCGGCCATTTGGGTGAATCTCACGGTCGCGCGCCTCACGCCGGGGCCCGACGGGCGCCGGCGCCATATGGCGATGATCGAGGATATCACGGCGCTGAAGCGCGAGGAGGAGACGCGGGCACGGCTCGAGACGCAGTTGCAGGCGTCGCAGCGCATGGAGTCCGTGGGCCGGCTTGCCGGTGGCGTGGCGCACGACTTCAACAACATGCTGGGCGTCATTCTTGGCACCACCGAACTTTCACTGCGGCAGGTAGATCCGGCGAGCCCGCTCCACGCTGACCTGCGGGAGATTCAAGGGGCGGCGCGGCGCTCCGCCGACCTGACGCGCCAGTTGCTCTCATTTGCCCGCCGGCAGGTGGTGGCCCCCACGGTGCTCGACCTGAACGAATCGGTGAGCGGCTCGCTGAAGATGCTCCAGCGCCTGATCGGTGAGGACGTGCACCTCGCGTGGAACCCCGCGGCCTCCCTCTGGCCCGTGACGATGGATCCCTCGCAACTCGACCAGGTGCTGACCAATCTGGTGCTGAATGCCCGGCACGCCATCGCGGACGTTGGCACGATCACCATTGCCACCGAGAACCGGCCGATCGACGCCGCCTTCTGCGAGCACCACCCGGACGCCGTCCCCGGCGATTTCGTCTGCCTGCGCGTGCGCGACACGGGGAGCGGCATCGACCCCGACGTCCTGGCGCACATTTTTGAGCCCTTCTACACGACCAAGGCGCTCGGTGAGGGGACGGGGCTGGGCCTGGCCACGGTCTATGGGGCGGTCCGGCAGAATCAGGGGTTCATCACGGTCGACAGCGCCCCGGGGCGCGGGGCCACGTTCGACGTCTACCTCCCCCGCCACCTCGCGGGCCCCACCCGCGGCCGTGCCTCTGGGGCAATGGAGGTGATCGCCGAGGGACGCGAAACCGTGCTGGTGGTCGAGGACGAGCCGGCGATCCTGCGGATGACCACCCGGATGCTGGAGTCGCAGGGATACGCCGTGCTCGGAACGTCGAGCCCCCAAGACGCCGTGCGAATGGTCAGCGAACGCGCCTGCGACATCGACCTGCTGCTGACCGATGTGGTGATGCCACTGATGAATGGCCGCGACCTGGCGGCAACCCTGGTAACGATCTGCCCACGCCTGCGCGTGCTCTTCATGTCGGGGCACACGGCCGACGTGATGGCCAAGCGCGGCATCGTCGAAGGGGGCGTGAGCTTTCTCCAAAAGCCGTTCACCACCGCCGATCTCGCGCGGCGCGTGCGAGAGGTGCTGGACGCCGCGGACCCACCGGGGCCGCCCGTGTAACGGCGGGGACCGCGCCCCTCATCAGGCGGTGACCCCGGCGTTAGGTTTCAAGAGTCTCAAAACCCGGAACGAAGCCGTCCCGCCATGGAACATTTCCCGCCGGCCACCGGCCCCGCCGCTGATGACGCCATCACGGCCTTTCGCGAACGCGTCCTCGATAAGCTGCTCTACCACGTAGGCAAGGACGCGAGCCACGCCCTCGAGCATGACTGGTTCATGGCGACCGCGCTCGCCACACGCGACTACGTCACCCAACACTGGATGGACTCGACGCGGCGCACCTACCGCGAGGGAAGTAAGCGCGTCTACTACTTCTCCCTGGAGTTCCTGATCGGCCGCCAGCTCTTCGAGGCGCTCGGGAACCTGGGGCTCGTTGAGACGGCGCGGCAGGCGCTGCAGGACCTGGGCGTGGACCTCGACCGGCTCCGCAAGCGCGAAGCCGACCCGGGCCTCGGCAATGGTGGTCTCGGCCGACTCGCCGCCTGCTATCTGGAGAGTATGTCGACGATGCGGATCCCGGCGTACGGCTACGGGATCCGCTACGATCACGGCATTTTCCGGCAAGCGCTGAACGACGGCTGGCAAGTGGAACTGCCCGAGGAATGGCTGTCGTCGGGCTTCCCTTGGGAGTTTGAACGCCCCGAGGTGAACTACACGATCGGCTTCGGCGGCAGCGTCGAGCAAGTCGAAGGGACGGACGGCACGACACGCGCCGTCTGGCGTCCGGTCGACAGCGTGAAGGCCGTGGCCTACGACACGCCCATCGTCGGGTGGCGCGGGGCGCACGTCAACACGCTTCGCCTCTGGTCCGCGCGCGCGGCAGACCCGATCTCGCTGGATGACTTCAACCGCGGTGATCACGTGGGCGCGCTTGCCGAGCGCGTGCGGATGGAAGCGATCTCGCGCGTGCTCTACCCGAGCGACCACACCCCCGCCGGCCACGAACTGCGACTTCGCCAGGAGATGTTCTTCGCCTCGGCGTCGCTGCAAGACATCCTGCGCCGCCATCAGGCGCAGCACGGCGATCTGCTCTCCCTGCCCGACCACGTCGCCATTCAGCTGAACGACACGCATCCGGTCATCGCCATCCCGGAACTGCTGCGGCTGCTCGTGGACGTGCACGGCATGAACTGGGAGCTCGCGTGGGACATCACGCGGTCGGTGTTCAACTACACCAACCACACGCTCCTGCCCGAGGCGCTGGAAAAGTGGTCCGTGGCGCTGATGGAGGGTCTGCTGCCGCGGCATATGCAGATCATCTATCTCATCAACGCCCTGCACCTCGACGAACTGCGCACACGCGGCTGCGACGACGCGCAGCTGCTCTCCACGGTCTCGCTCATCGAGGAGAACGGCGGACGCGCGGTGCGAATGGGCAACCTGGCTTTCCTGGGCTCGCAGCACGTCAACGGCGTGTCGGCGCTCCACACGGAGCTGATGCGCAAGACGGTTTTCCGCGAGTTCGAGTCGCTCTACCCCGGGCGCATCGTCAATAAGACCAACGGCATCACGTTCCGTCGGTGGCTGTATCAGGCCAATCCGGCGCTGACGGATCTCATCATTCGTGCGGTGGGCCCCACGGTGATGGATGACGAAAGCCGGCTGCAGGAATTGATTCCGTTCGCCGACGACTCTTCATTCCGCGAGCGGTTCGCCGCGATCCGGCGCGCCAACAAGGTCGCGCTGGGCCGGCTGGTCGCCGAGCGGCTGTCCATTCCGCTCAACCCGGACGCGATCTTCGACGTCCACATCAAGCGGATTCACGAGTACAAGCGGCAGTTGCTCAACCTGCTCGAGACGATTGCGCTCTTCAACGAAATGCGCGCTCGTCCCACCGCGCAGTGGGTGCCGCGCGTCAAGATTTTCGCGGGCAAGGCGGCAGCGGGTTACCACCAGGCCAAGCTCATCATCAAGCTGGCCACCGACATCGCGCGCATCGTGAACCGCGACCCGGTGGTGCGCGAGCGGCTGAAGGTCGTCTTCCTGCCGAACTACAACGTCAGCCTGGCCGAATCGATCATCCCCGCAGCCGACCTGTCGGAGCAGATCTCGACCGCCGGAATGGAAGCGTCGGGCACCGGTAACATGAAGCTGGCGCTGAACGGCGCGCTGACCATTGGCACGCTCGACGGCGCCAACATCGAGATCAAGGAACACGTCGGCGACGACAACATCTTCATCTTCGGCCTGCTGGCCGAGGAAGTGGCGGAGCGCCGTCGCGCCGGGCTCGACATGACCGAAACGATCGTCGCATCGCCGGCGCTCGCCCAGGTGCTGGACGACCTCGAGTCGGGGCTGTTCTCTCCCGACGATCGGTCGCGCTACAAGGGACTGGTCGATTCGCTGCGGCACCACGACTTCTTCATGGTGTGCGCCGACTTCGAGGCGTACCGCACGATGCAGCGGCAGATTGGCACGCTGTACCGCGATCCGGCGGCGTGGTGGAAGATGTCGATCCTCAACACCGCGCGGATGGGCTGGTTCTCAGCCGATCGTGCGATCCTCGAGTACGCGCACCAGATTTGGGATGCC
>JARIEY010000184.1 GCA_031127085.1 Gemmatimonadota bacterium
CCTGGGGCTCGGCTGGGCCGCCGAAGAGGCGCTGGGATCGGTCATCGAACACTGGTTCGCCTCGATGCCCATTGCCATTGAGGCGGGCCTGCGGGTTAGCCTTGGCGCCGGCGTCGCACTGCTGATCGTGACGTACCTGCACGTGGTCTTCGGCGAACTCACACCGCGCGCCGCGGCGCTGCAGCATCCCGAGGTGTGGGCCAAGTGGCTTGCGCCGCCGCTGCTGGGCTTTGCCTGGCTGATGCGGCCGTTCACCGTGCTGCTCAACGCGTCGGCCTCGATGCTGCTCCGCCCGTTCGGGGTGCAGCTCGACGCCACCCACGACAGCGTGCACTCCCCCGAGGAGCTGAAGGTCATCGTCGAGCAAAGCCAGCGCGAAGGCGAGATTGAGCAGCAGGACGCCGACCTGATTGGCGCCGTCTTCGAGTTCTCCGAGAAGAACGCGCGCGAGGTGATGACGCCCCGCACCGCCATCGTCGCCATCGACGCCGAGGCGACGCTCGAAGAGGCGCTCGGCACCGTGGTCGACGCCGGTTTCTCACGGTACCCCGTCTACGAGGGATCGCTCGACAACATCGTGGGGATGGTGCACGCCAAGGACCTGCTCCCCGTCCTCCTGCACCGACCGGCGACGTTTTCCGTGGCCAGCGTGATGCGTGACGTGCACGCCGTCTCGGGTTCGCGCGAGGTGGAGGAAGTGCTCGCCGACTTCCAGCGGCTCAAGGAGCATCTCGCCATCGTACTCGACGAATACGGCGGCACCGCCGGACTCGTGACGATGGAGGACCTGCTGGAGGAACTCGTCGGCGAGATTCTCGACGAGCACGACGAGGGGGCGGCCACGGCGATGTCGCGCCCGGGCGAAACGCTGGTGCCTGGGCAGGCCGAGATTGGCGACGTCAACGAGCAGTACGGCCTGCTGCTCAGTAGCGATGACTACACCACCGTGGGCGGCTACGTCTTTGGGCTGCTGGGACGGCTGCCGCAGGTCGGCGACCGGGTGACCGACGGCGGCGTGTCGTGGACGGTGCGCGAAATGGACGGGCGGCGGATCGCGATTCTCGAAATGACGCGCGGCAGCTCACCGGCGAACTGATACCACAAAGGCACCAAGGGCACGAAGGGGTGCGAAGTAAAGATTGGGGGAACACACCGCGCGGCGCGGCGTAGTTCCCCCAGTTCGTCGTTCGTGCCCCTTCGTGCCCTCTGTGCCTTCGTGGTATCAGTGATGTCCCGCCAACCGCGCCGCAAGCAGCATCGCCTCGATCATCGACGACGCACTCGCCTTCCCTTGCCCCGCAATGTCGAGCGCGGTGCCATGATCGGGTGACGTGCGCGGGAACGGCAGTCCGAGCGTCACGTTCACCGCGGCGCCGAACGACGCCACCTTGATGGCCGTCATCCCCACGTCGTGGTACGGCGCAATGACGGCGTCGAACTCCCCGCGCATCGCACGCACGAACACCGTATCGGCGGGGAACGGCCCCAGCAGTCCGCTCGCGCGCGCCGCAGGGGCCAGCACGGTGTCGTCTTCGCGGCCAAAGCGGCCGCCGTCGCCGGCGTGCGGATTGAGCGCGCAGAGCGCGATGCGCGGCTCCGCCAGGCCGAACGCCGAGCGCAATCCCTCGCGCGTCACCCGGGCCGTACGCTCAATCGCCTCGGCGGTGAGCAGCGACGGCACGTCGCGCAACGGAACGTGCGTGGTGGCCAGCACGACGCGCAGGCGGTCGCTCGCCAGCATCATCGCCACCACACGTCCCGTGAGCGCGGCAAGCATCTCGGTGTGGCCCGGATAGTCGTACCCGCCGGCGAGCAGCGCATGCTTGTCGATTGGGGCCGTCACCAGGCCGTCCGCCTCGCCCGACTGGCACAGGGCCACCGCGCGCGCGATCGCTTTGCCCGCCAGTCGCCCGGCGTTGGCGTCACTCTGCCGCGCGTGCCACTCGCCAATGACGTCGTCGGCCGGGCACTCGAGTCCGCTGGGCCCCACCACCACCCAACGACAAGCGCTCGCGACCCGAGGGTCGGCGAGCGCCTTGCGCACAATCTCCGCGCCGATGCCGCGCGGATCGCCCAGCGTGATGGCGAGGCGCGGCAACGTCACATGCGGATGGAGACGTAGAGTTCCTTGCGCAGCTGATCGAGAATCCGGCGCGCCGTCTTCTCCTGCACCAGCTGCGACCGGATGCGTTCGCGCACATCCGTGAGCTTCATTTCGCCGCCCTCATCGGCCGACGTAAGCTGCAGGATCACGATCTTCGACAGCCCGTTCGCCGGGTTCGGGATCGTAAACGGCCCGGCGAAGTCCCCGGCCTTTAGCTCCTTGATGACCTCGCGATACTCTGCCGGCAGCGAATCGCGCGGCACCGGATCGGCCATCAGACGCAGCTCGGCCTCATCGTGATGCTTGGTGACGAGCGAGTCGTACGACGCCCCCTTCTTCCACACCGTCAGGGCGGAATCGGCCTCGAGCCGCGCGCGCTCCACGTCCGTGGAATCCATCGTCCACTTCAGCAGGATGTGCCGCGCTTTCACTTCGGCAGGGCGAATGCGGTCGACGCGGATGATGTGCGCGCCGAAGACCGTCTCCACCGTGGGGCTGACGACATTGGGGTTGAGCGCAAACATCATCTGGTCGAAGGCCGGCACCATCATGCCACGCCGCGCCCAGCCCAGGTCGCCCCCCAGTTCCTTGGACCCCTGGTCCTGCGATTCGCGCTTGGCCACGACCTCGAAGTCCGTTCCCTTGTCGATCTCCGCACGCAGCGAATCGATCTTCGCCAACGTCGCCTTCTTGCTGGCGGCGCTGGGCTTGGGACTCACGATGATTTGCCGGAACGTGACCATCGCCGGACGCCGCGGCAGGCGGTCCTTCGCCTTGGCGAACGCCTCCGTGATCTCGGCCTCGGAGATGGCCACCGAGGGCATGCGCCCCTTCGCCTTCAGCGAGTCGATGGCCCGCTGCTGGTAGAGGTCGCGCTTCGCCTTGTCCACGCGGATGCGGCGCAGTTCGTCGACGTTGCCGAACCCCTCGCCCTTCAGGGCGTCGCGGTACTCCTGCTCCGTCTTGAACTGGTCGCGGATGCGCTTCATGTCGCCCTCGACCTGCGGCAGCACTTCGGCGTCCGTGACTTCAATTTTGTAGTTCTTGGCCGTGGCAATCAGGACTTCCTGATCCACGAGGTCGCTGACCACGGCCCGGGCGTACTGAAAGAAGCCCAGGGAGTCCTCGGGAATCTGGGCCCCCTGCTGCTTCTGGAAGTTGATAAACTCCTGCACCTCGCTCCACATGATGGGCTTGGTGCCCACCACGGCGATGACGCGGTCCACCGGGAGCTCGCGCGGCGCGGCCGCCGCCGGTTGCTGGCCGTAGGCCGGCAACGCGACGGCGGCGCACAGGAGCGCCACACGGGAAATCAGGCGAAGGTTCACTTACGGCTTCTTGGCGGGTTCAGCCGGCTTCGGCGCCGGCGCGGCCGGCGCCGGAGCGCCACCAGGCAACGGCACCGCGGACGGCGGCGTCTGCGCGGCGCGCGTCGAGTCAGCCACCTGACGGATCTTCGTCGCACGCTCCAGCGCGCGCTCGATCCCCGCCGCCACCACGCGAGCTTCGTACTTGCTGCGCAGCGCCGACGAGATGGGCTCCGGCACGTTCACGAACGGTGCCTTCTCCGAGAGGAGCAGGTCGAAGTACGCGTCAATGCGCGCCGCGGCCAGCCGCTCACGCTCAGCGACCGTTTTGGCCGAATCCTTCAGGAAGAACGGCGACACCTTGAGCTCCGACATCGCGCCCGCCACCTGACCGTAGAACGCATTGCGGATATTGCCAAGCGCGGCGGTGTCCGGCAGCGCCTTCACGCTGTCGGCGGCGCGCAACACCAGTTCGTTGCGGGCGATCTGCTTGAGGAAGTACGGGATGGCCGTATCCGGCGCCTGCGCCAGCTGCTCGCGAATGCGGGCCTGCGGCGGCATCGCCGCCATCCACTGCACCAGACGCGCCGCCGTCAGCTTGCCGCCCTTCCACGTCACGAGCGTCGACGAGTTGTCGCGGTGCGCATCGACGTCCTGCGCCACTTCCTTCACGGTCTTGGACGCGCCCGACTTCACCTCGACGCCCGCCCCCTTCTCCATCGCTGCCATGTACAGGCTTTCGGCGTTCTGGGTCGCGATCTGGCCGTAGGCCGCGGCAAACTCCTGCGCCACCTCGTCGTAGCTCTGGCGCTTGATCAGGTGGAAGCCGAACTGCGTCTCCACGATCCCCGACACTTCGCCCGGCTTCAACGCCTTCACGGCCGCTTCGAACTCGGGCACCATCGCCCCCGGCGCAAAGACGCCGAGCGCACCACCATTCGCCTTGGACCCGTCCTGTGACTTGGCCTTGGCCACGTCCGCAAAGTTCGCCGCAGTCACCGTCTTGCGGATCTTCTCGAGTTCCTTGCGCACCGAGTCGCGCGACTTCGCGCTCATCCCCTCACGAGGCGACATGAGCAGGATGTGGCGTGCGGCGTACATCTCGCCCGCCGCGTACTTGGCCGGCAGCCCGGCGCTGTCCACCTTGCCCCACTCCTTCGAGACGCGCTCATAGAACGCCTTCGACTTCTCCTGTGCGACCGCCGACCACATCGCCTCGTCGGCCAGCTTCTCGCTGCGCAGCGTGTCGTCGTGGGCGCCGGCATACCCCAGCAGCTGGTACGACACCCAGATGTCGGCCACCGCGTTGGCGACGTCCTTGCGGAGCGGCACCTTGGCGTTGCCCAGCAGGTCGGCGAGCCGCGTCACCGAGAGCTCCTGCGTGCCGGCGCGAGCCACCACGTCAACGTGGGCGGTGAGCGCTTCCTTGAAGCCGTCGCACGCGGCGATGCCAAGGGTGGCGGCAAGAGTGGTGGCGAGGATGACGTTGCGCTTCATCGATAGATGGGAAGGCGGGCGTTGCGCGGCCGCGCGGCGTATGCGCCGGCGTCCCGCAGTCCCGTAAAGGATGTATTACTTCGGCTCAGGCCCAATTGTTCGCAACGCGCGCACGAGCCCCTCGAGGATCGAGGCAGCACCCAAGCGCGTCAGCTTCAACGACAAGGGCTGCACCCGACGGACATCCACCTGGAACTGGACGTCCCGGAAGGCGGTAGCCAAGGGCTTCATGCGCGGCAGCGCATCGGCTCGGAAGTTAACACGGGCTTCCCCGCCGCGCACCAGGATCCCCTCGATCCCCAGCCACCCCCCCACCAGGCGCAGGGTGGCCGATGCCACATACGCCTCAGCGGGGGCCGGCAGAAGCCCGAACCGGTCCCGCACCTCGTCGCGCAACCCCTCGATGGCGGCCACGGTCTGTGCCGCCGCCAGCCGCCGGTACAGGTCAAGCTTGGCGTCGGGCGCCGCGATAAAGTCGTCGGGGAGGTAGCAGGGCACGTCCATCGAGACGTCGGCCGGCGGCGGCGGCGGGGCGTCTGCCCCCCGCTGCACCCGCTTGACCGTCTCTTCCAGCATCCGCAGATAGAGGTCAAAGCCCACCGCGTGCACGAACCCGGACTGCTCCGGCCCCAGCAGGTTGCCCGCGCCACGTAGCTCCAGATCCTTCAGCGCCACGTGATACCCGGCCCCGAGCTCGGTGTGGTGCTCCAGCACCTTGAGCCGGCGCTCGGCGTCGAGATCCACCTGCGTATCGGGAACCAGCAGGTAGCAATAGGCGCGACGGTGCGAACGCCCCACCCGCCCCCGCAGCTGGTAGAGCTGCGCCAAGCCGAACCGGTCGGCGCGACTCACGAACATTGTGTTGGCGTTGGGCACGTCGAGCCCACTTTCGACAATCATCGTGCTCACCAGCACGTCCACCTCGCCGCGCACGAACTGCCCCATCACGTGCTCGAGGTCCCGCTCGCGCATCTGGCCGTGCCCCACCGCCACCCGGGCACGCGGCATGATCCGCCGCAGGTGGTCGGCCACCGCCTCAATGGTCTCGATGCGGTTGTGCACCACGAACACCTGGCCGCCCCGGTCGAGCTCGCGCGCAATCCCTTCCTCGAGCAAGCCATCGTCCCACGGCTCCACGAAGGTGAGCACGGGCGAGCGGTCGCGCGGCGCGGTCTGCATCAGCGTCAGGTCGCGCAAGCCGGCCAGCGCCTGGTGCAGCGTGCGCGGAATGGGCGTCGCCGTCAGCGTCAGCACATCGGTCTCGAGCTTCAGCTGCTTCAGCCGCTCCTTGTGCTTCACGCCAAACCGGTGCTCTTCGTCGACGATGATCAGCCCGAGCTGCCGGAACTCGACATCGGGGGACAACAATCGGTGCGTCCCGATGACGATGTCCACGCCGCCCGCCTTGAGCTCGGCGAGTTCGGCTTTCTGTTCCTTGGCCGTCTGAAAGCGCGAGAGCACGGCAATCTTCACGGGGAAGTCGGCGAGGCGCTCGCCGAAGGTCCGCCCGTGCTGCTCGGCCAGAATCGTCGTCGGCACCAGCACCGCCACCTGCCGCCCGCTCTGCACCGCCTTGAACGCGGCGCGCACCGCGATCTCCGTCTTGCCGTACCCGACGTCGCCCACCAGCAACCG
>JARIEY010000185.1 GCA_031127085.1 Gemmatimonadota bacterium
CGACGCGCGCCACGCCGAACTCGCGCGCGCGCAACAGCAGGGTCCGGCGATCGACCGCTCGATGCCCGGTCGCACCGACTGGCAGGGGACGGTGCATCCGGTCTCGCTCGTCATCGACGAAGTGGTGGAGATCTTTCGCGAACTGGGCTTCACCATTGCGCTGGGGCCGGAGGCGGAGCACCCGTGGTACAACTTCGGGGCGCTCAACTTCCCGAGCGACCATCCGGCGATGGATATGCATGACACGCTGTACCTCGACGACCTGGTGATGCGCACGCACACCTCGCCCGTGCAGGTGCGCACGCTGCAGCAGTACCCGCCGCCGATCCGCATTCTTGCCCCCGGCAACGTGTACCGCCGCGACTTTTTTGACCCGTCGCACGCGCCGATGTTCGCGCAGATCGAGGGGCTGGTGGTGGACGAGGGGATCACGTTCGCGGACCTCAAGGCGACACTGACCCGTTTTGCGAATCGCTTCTTCGGCGAGACGAGGACGCGGTTCCGCCCGTCGTTCTTCCCGTTCACGGAGCCGTCGGCCGAGATGGACGTGCAGTGCGGCGTGTGCAAGGGGAGCGGCTGCCCCGTGTGCAAGCAGAGCGGCTGGGTGGAGATTCTGGGCTCGGGTATGGTGCATCCCGCGGTGCTTGAAAACGCGGGGCTCGACAGCGAGCGCTACACCGGCTGGGCCTTCGGTATGGGGCCGGCGCGCACGGCGCTGGCGCGCCACGGTATTCCTGACATTCGCATCCTGTACGACTCGGATGTGCGCTTCCTGGAGCAGTTCGCCCGATGAACATCTCACATGAGTGGCTCAAGGCCTTCGTGCCGCACACGCTCAGCGCGGAGCAGGTGCGCGACCTCCTGACCGCGCATGTGGCGACGGTGGAAGGGTTCGAACGGTTGCGCGCCGACCTGGCGTCGTTCGTAGTGGCGCGCGTGGTAGAGACGGAGAAGATCCCCGACACCAAGCTCTCGTTCAACAAGGTGGACGACGGGTCGGGAACGCTGCTGGAGGTCGTCTGCGGGGCACCCAACGTGACGCAGGGCGCCGTGTACCCGTTCGCCCGCAGCGGCACGATGATGCCGGCGGGCTTCAAGATCGAGAAGAAGAAGATCCGCGGCTTCACCTCCAACGGGATGCTTTGTTCGGCGCGCGAACTTGGCCTCGGCGAGGAGCACGACGGCATTCTGGAACTCACGACCGACGCACCGACGGGAACGCCGCTGCTCGATGTCCTGCCGATCGGCGACGTCCGGCTGGTGGTGGATGTGCTGCCCAATCGCCCCGACCTCCTGTCGCATCTGGGCGTGGCGCGCGAAGTCAGCGCGCTGACGGGGGTCGCGATGCAGTCGGCGGACGCCGCGCACGACGCACCGGTGGTGGGCGAGGTGTCTGACCCGCGCGCCGCGACGAGCGGCGGGGCGACGGTGCGGTTGGAAGATCCCGACGGCTGTCCGCAGTACCTTGGCGCGGTGATTCGTGGCGTGACCGTGGGGCCGAGCCCGGCCTGGCTCCGCGAACGGGTGGAAGCGGCGGGCGTGCGTTCCATCAACAACGTGGTGGATGTCACCAACGCCATTCTGCACGGGCTCGGGCAGCCGATGCACGCCTTCGATCTTGCGACGCTCGCGGAGCAGACGGTGGTGATTCGCCGCGCGCGTGCTGGCGAGAAGATGAAGACGCTCGATGGCGTGGAGCGCACGCTCACCGCCGAGATGACGATGATTGCCGACGCGACGCGGAGCATTGCAGTGGCGGGCGTGATGGGCGGGCAGGAATCGGAAGTGACGGCGACGACGACCGACCTGTTGCTCGAGGTGGCGTACTTCGACCCGAAGCGCACGCGACTGACGCGACGCGCGCTCGGGCTGTCGACGGATGCCAGTTACCGGTTCGAACGCGGCATTGACCCCAACGGGCTCGCGGGGGCGATGCGTGCGGCGATTGGCATGGTGCTGGCGGTGGCCGGTGGGCGGCTCGATGGCCAGATCATCAACGTGGGGGCGGGCGTTGCGCCCGTCGCCCCGGTGCGGCTGCGCCCGGCGCGCGTATCTCAGGTGCTTGGCGCCGAGCTCTCGACTGATGCGATTGTGCGCTACCTGGCGAGCGTGCGCTTTGTGGTGGAGCGCGGTGACGCGGAAACGCTCACGGTCTTTCCGCCGTCGTGGCGGCGCGACGTGACGCGCGACGTGGATCTCATTGAGGAGGTCGCGCGCCTGCACGGCTATGACAAGCTCCCCGATACGATTGAGGCCTACCGCCCGACGACGGTGCCGGATCACCCGCTGTACGTGGCGGGGCGGCGCGTGCGCGATGCCCTGGTTGGGGCGGGGCTCTCCGAAGTGCGTCCGATGCCGTTCGTGAAGGGGGATGACGCGACGCACTGGCGCGTGACGAACCCGCTGGCGGAAGACGAGCCGCATCTGCGCACGACGCTGCTGACGTCTCTCGCATCGCGGGCGGAATACAATCTGTCGCGCATGATGGGCGATGTTCGGATTTTTGAGGTGGGGTCGGTGTTTCTGGGGAAGGGGAAGGGAGCAGGGTGTGGCGATGGGGAGGGGGAAGGGGGCAGTACGGTCTGCGAGCAGGTGCGGGTGGGGGTGCTCCTGATGGGGGCGCGGCACCCGCGGCACTTCGCCGATGGCGCGCCGCCGGTGATTGACGCGTGGGATGCCAAGGGGCTGGCCGAGCGCACGGCGCGTGCGGCGTTCCCGGGGGCGCAGATTGGCGTGCAGGCGTCGGACGACGATGCGCTGTGGCAGATCACCGCCGACGCTCGGCCGGTGGGAACGGTCTGTCGCGTGGCGCTCGATGCGCCGGTCTGGGCGTCGGCGGCGTTTGGCATCGAGATCACGCTGGGCGAGATGCCGCTCGCGTATGTGGCGGCGCCGGGCGCGTCGGCGCACGCGGGGGTGCGTCCAGCCATTGCGCCGCCGCCGGCGGCCGTGCGCTACACGCCGCTCCCCACGACCCCGGCGGCGATGTTCGACCTGGCGCTGCTCGTTCCGGACGCGCTGGAAGCCGCGGCGGTGGAACGGGTGCTGCGTACCAGTGGCGGTGATATGCTGGAACGGTTGGAGCTTTTCGATGAGTTCCGTGGGGCGGGCGTCCCAGACGGGATGCGCTCGATCGCGTGGCGATTGACCTTCCGCCATCCGGAACGCACTCTACGCGACAAGGAGATCGACGGTCGCCGGTCGCAACTGCTCAAGTCCCTGGAGAACCAGCTCGGTGTCAAACCCCGTTCGGCCTGACCTCGCGGCCTTCGAAGAGCTGCGGTTCCTCATCCAGCAGGTGGGTGAGGAACTGAGCGGCTTCCGCAAGCGCGCCCACGCCGCGGAGCAGCGGCTGAAGACGATCGCCTCGGGGGCACCGGGGGCGCCGGGCGAGGCCTCGTTGGCCGCCGAAGAGCGCGTGGCGCAGCTGGAGGCCGAGACGGCGCGGCTGCGCGATCGGCTGGCGAGTGCTGAGGCGCAGACGGAGAAGATGCTGGAGCAGGTGCGCTTCCTGCGGCAGCAGCACGCGCTTGAGGGGGGCGTATGAGCATCAAGCACAGCACGCGGGTGACGATTTGCGGGGAGGATTACACCATCCGCTCCGACTCCCCGCCGGAGCACACCCGGGCCGTGGCGGCCTATGTGGACGCCAAGATCAACGAGGTGCTCGAAAGTGCGGCGGTGGTGGAGTCGCACAAGGCGGCCATTCTGGCGGCGCTGCAGATCACGGATGAGCTGTTTGCGGCGCGTTCGGGACAGGAGGAGGTGGCGGAGTCGATGCGCGTGCTCTCCGGCGAGTTGCGCCGGTGGCTCCCCCCAGCGAAACGTCAGGTCTGACGGCGCGCTCGGGCTGTTGGCCGGGGTGGGACCCTCAAGGGACCCACCCCGAACTGCGTTGCGGCCCCAAGCAAAGCCCAGTACTATTGAGTGTGTCTCGTAGCCAGAGCGCGTAGGTACAAGCGGCCTCGGCAGTTAGCTCGGCCCACTGCGCCCCTTTCGTCGGGGCCCGGTCGGTTGGGAAACTCACCCATGCCCTCGTAGCTGGCGCGCGTGCGGCTCCGGACCATTCACATATAGCGGCGGGTATTTGACGCCGACCTTGGAGCATACACAAATGTTGGTCGAGCTGATTGTAGCCGTGGTCGCCGGCGGAGTTCTCGCCGGGGCGATCATGTGGAGTGTTGGCCGCAAGCAGGGCGCGGCAGCCGAGCGCGACACGCGAAATGCGGCGCGCGAGACGGCGGAACAGATGTCGAAGCGGATCCTCGCTGAGGCCGAGCGCGACGCGGACTCCCTGAAGAAACAGGCGGTCCTGGCCGGCAAGGAAGACGTGATGAAGGCCCGCGAGGAATGGGAGGCGGAAGCGCGCCACCGCCGCGGGGAAATTGAAATCGAGGAGAAGCGGCTGCTCGACCGCGAGACGCAGCTCGACAAGAAAGTCGAGCTGCTCGAGGGACGCGAGCGTGACCTCGGACGCCGGGCCAGCGACCTCGGCCGAAAGGAAAAGGGGGTCGAGGAGAAGCAGGCCGAGCTCGACAAGATGGTGGTCGACGAGCGCCGCCGGCTGGAACAGGTGGCCGGGCTCTCCGCGCAAGAGGCCAAGGCCGAGTTGATCCGCCGGATGGAGGAGGAGGCGCACGCCGACGCCGCGAGCAAGATTCGCGAGATTCGCGAGACGGCCAAGCGCAACGCGGACCGCGAGGCCAAGAAGATCGTCGCGCTGGCGGTGCAGCGGATCGCCGCCGAGCACACGAGCGAGATCACGCAGACGGCGGTGCCGCTGCCCAAGGACGAGATCAAGGGGCGCATCATCGGGCGCGAGGGGCGCAACATTCGCGCGTTCGAGCTGGCGACCGGCGTGGACGTGATCATCGATGACACGCCGGACACGGTGGTCATTTCGTGCTTCGACCCGGTGCGCCGCGAGACGGCGCGCCTGGCGCTGTCGCGCCTCATCGAGGACGGGCGCATCCACCCGGGGCGCATTGAAGAAGTGGTAGAGAAGGCACGCAAGGAGATCGACGCGGGAATCATCGAAACCGGCGAGCGCGCGGCCTATGACGTGGGAATCCACGGCCTGCACCCCGAGCTGATCAAGCTGGTGGGGCGGATGAAGTGGCGCACGTCGTACGGGCAGAACATCCTCGACCACTCCAAGGAAGTCGCGTACCTGGCCGGCATCATGGCGAGCGAGCTGGGGCTCGACGTGGCGCTCTGCAAGCGCGGCGCGTTGCTGCACGACCTGGGCAAGGTGCTGACGCACGAGCACGAAGGGACGCACGTGCAGCTGGGCGTGGAGATGGCCACCAAGTACGGCGAGAATCCCTTCGTCGTGAACTGCATCGCGGCGCACCACGACGACGTGCCGCACGAGAGCGAAGAGTCGGTGCTGGTGCAGGCGGCCGACGCGATCAGCGGCTCGCGCCCCGGGGCGCGCCGCGAGGCGTTTGAGACGTATGTGAAGCGGCTCGAGGGGCTGGAGAAGATCGCGTCGAGCTACCGTGGCGTGGACCGCGTGTTCGCCATTCAGGCGGGACGCGAAGTCCGCGTGATCGTGAACCCTGATGATGTCGACGACCTGCGGATGCAGTCGCTCACCGACGAGATCGCGCGCCGGGTGGAAGCCGAGCTGCAGTATCCGGGACAGATTAAGGTGGTCGCCATCCGTGAAAAGAGGACCGTGGACATTGCCCGCTGAACTGATTGATGGCGTAGCCATCGCCAAGCTGGTGCGCGCCGACGTGGCGCGCGACGCCGAGGCGCTGAAGGCGCGCGGCGTGACGCCGGGGCTCACCGTGGTACTCGTCGGTGACGATCCGGCGAGCGCGGTGTACGTGCGCGCCAAGGAGAAGGCGTGCAGCGAGGCCGGGATGAATGGCCAGACGATTCGTCTCCCCGCCGAAACCACACAGGCCGAACTGCTGGCCCTGATCGACACGCTCAACGCGGATGCGACGGTGCACGGCATTCTGGTGCAGATGCCGCCGCCGAAGCACATCGACCCGCAGGCGGTGATCCTGCGCATCTCGGCGGACAAGGACGTCGACGGCTTCCACCCGGTGAACGTCGGCCGCGTCTGGATTGGCGAGAAGAGCGGATTCGCCCCGTGCACCCCGGCCGGCGTGATGGTGATGCTGGAACAGGCGGGGGTGAAGGTGGCCGGCGCGAACGCAGTGGTGCTCGGCCGCTCGACGATCGTCGGCAAGCCGATGACCTCGCTGCTGGTGAACGCGAGCGCGACGGTGACCGTGTGCCATTCGAAGACCAAGGATCTCGCGGCCGTGACGCGTGGCGCGGACATCCTCATTGCGGCCATCGGCAAGCCGGAGTTCGTGACGGCCGACATGGTGAAGCCGGGCGCCGTGGTGATCGACGTGGGGATCAACCGCGTCGAGGATGCGACGCAGGCGAAGGGCTACCGCATCGTGGGCGACGTCGCGTTTGCCGCGGTGCGCGAGGTGGCGTCGAAGATCACGCCGGTGCCGGGTGGCGTGGGGCC
>JARIEY010000186.1 GCA_031127085.1 Gemmatimonadota bacterium
ACGCCGACGCGGCCGCGCGGCTCGAGGAGCTGAAGCGGCGTATGGGGCAGGGATAGCGCCACGGCCGGGTGGCCGTGTCGGGCATTTCTCCCGCGGGCTGTCCGTGACTTCCGTTTGACGAACGGCCTTCCATCGGCTACATAAAGCCATCCGCGGCGGCCTCGATTTCCGGGCCCGCGGCCACGTCGTGAAACAACGCCCTTCCCAAATTTCCTGGAGAAGACGCATGAGTGGTGCAGTGGACACGAACCGGGACGGCACCGTCCTCCCCGAGTTCAAGCAGATGATGGGGCATCCGCAGCCGCTGTGGATGCTGTTCATGTCGGAGTTCTGGGAACGGTTTGCGTTCTACGGCATTCGCTGGGCGCTGGTGCTGTATATCGTGGCCCAGTTCCACGGTGGCTCGCCCACGGGGCAGGCCGAGGCCAACCTGACGTACGGATCGTACCTCGCGCTCGTGTACGCGGTGGCGATTTTCGGCGGCTATGTGGCCGACAAGGTCATTGGCTACCAACGGTCGATTCTGACCGGCGCCGTCTTTATGGCGGTAGGCCTGTTCATGATCGCACTCCCTGATCCGACGATCTTCAAGCTCGGTCTGTCGACGATCGTGGTGGGCAACGGGCTGTTCAAGCCGAACATTTCGACAATCGTCGGCAAGTGCTACTCGGCCGGTGATGAGCGCCGGGATTCGGGTTTCACGATCTTCTATATGGGCATCAATGCCGGCGCGTTCCTGTCGCCGCTGCTGACGAGCTGGCTGGCCGAGTCGGTCTTTGGCAGTGATGGGATGCCGGCGTACAAGGTGGTCTTCCTGACGGCCGGCGTCGGCATGCTGATCAGCCTCGTCTGGTTCTACGTCGGTCGCCGCCAGCTCCAGGGGATTGGCGCGCCGCAGGGCGATCAGATCAACCGGATGCGCGTGATTTACGTGGCGCTCGGCGCCATCGTCACGGTGCCGATCATCTACACGCTGCTGGCGGTGGGCGGCAAGAACCTGCAGTACGTACTGACGGTGATGTTCATTGGCCTGTCGGTCATGCTGCTGGTGGAAGGGATTCGCGATGGGGCGGTGGCGCGCGACAAGACGATCGCGATGCTCCTGATCTTCGCGTTCAACATCATGTTCTGGATGTTCTTCGAGCAGGCTGGCAGTTCCTTCACGTTCCTGGCCGACCAGATCGTGAACCGGCAGTTCGGCAGCTGGACGTTCCCGACCGGTTGGTTCCAGAGCGTGAACGCGGTGGCGATCATTGGTTTTGCGCCGATCGTGGCGTGGATCTGGGTGGCGCTGGCGAAGAAGAACCTCAACCCGTCGATTCCGCGTAAGTTCGGGCTCGGGCTGCTGTTCAATGGCTTGGCGTTCCTGCTGCTGATGTTCGCGCTGTCGAGCCTGCTGAACCCGGCCGACAACAAGATCCCGTTCTGGACGCTGATCGCCGTGTACCTGATTCAGTCGGTGGGCGAGCTGTGTCTGTCGCCGATTGGCCTGTCGATGGTCACGAAGCTGGCGCCGGTGCGCCTGGTCGGCCTTGGGATGGGCGGCTGGTTCCTGTCGACCGGCATCGGCAACAACCTCTCCGGCATCTTCGCCAGCGAAGTCAGCGGCGAGACCGGGATGACGGTGGCATCGGCGCTGAGCGGATACACGTTCGGTTTCTGGGCGCTGGTCGCGGCTGGCGCGGTGCTGTTCCTGCTGGCGCCACAGGTGCAGAAGCTGATGCACGGGGTGAAGTAGGCGCGACTGCGCGGCAGCAGTGTTGGATGAACGCGCGGGCCACGGAGACTTCCGTGGCCCGCGCGGAGCTTTATCTACCTTCTCCGCTCGCTCTCGTTTCCCAGGGTATGCGCGGGATCGCGGCCAGCAGTGCCCGTGTGGCGTCGGCGGCGGGGGCGCTGAAGAGCTGGCGAGTGGGCGCGCACTCGACGAGGCGGCCGCGGTGCATCACGGCAACGCGGGTGGCGACGCGTTCGACGACGGCCAGGTCGTGCGCGATGAACAGGTAGGTGAGCTTGCGGCGTGACTGGAGCGTCGCGAGCAGTTGCAGCACCTGTTGTCGCACCAGGACGTCGAGCGCGGAGACGGCCTCGTCGAGAATGAGAAACTCGGGCTCGACGGCCAGCGCGCGGGCGATGGCGATGCGCTGGCGTTCCCCGCCGGAGCACTCGTGCGGGAAACGCGCCGCGGTGGAGGCCGGAAGTCCGACTTCCTCGAGCAGATGGGCCACGCGCAGTTCGGCCTTGGGGCGTGGCATCAGCGCATGGATGTCGATGCCCTCGCGCACAATCTCCCCAATGCGCATACGCGGATCGAGCGAGGCGTTGGGATCCTGAAAGACCACCTGCGCCCGCCGGCGGAAGCGCTGCAGCACGTCGCCGCGCATCGTGCGCACGTCCTCTCCGTCAAACAGAATAGATCCGGCGGTGGGCTCCAGCAGCCGCAGGATGGCGCGCCCCACGCTGGTCTTGCCGCACCCGGATTCGCCGACCAGCGCCAGGGTTTCGCCGCGGGAGATGGCGAGCGAGAGATCATCCACGGCGGGGGCGCGGCGATCGCGCGCGGCGTATTCCACCGTCAGGTGGCGGAGCTCGAGCAGGGCGGTCACGGCGCGGGCTCCGGCGGGCGCACGGCGTCGACGAGGGCGCGCGACTGGGGCTGCTCCGGCGCGGCGAGCAGCTGCCGCGTCGGGGTGTCCTCGATCACGTGTCCCTCGTGCAGAACGATGGTGCGGGCGCAGGTGGTGGCGATGACGCCGAGGTCGTGGCTCACGAGAAGCAGCGCCATGCCGCGTTCCCTCTGCTGGGCGCGCAGCAGCTGCAGGACCTGCGCCTGTACGGTGACGTCGAGGGCCGAGGTGGGCTCGTCGGCGATGAGCAGGGCGGGGTCGAGGAGCAGCGCCATGGCGAGCAACGCCCGCTGGCGTTCGCCGCCGGACACCTCGTGCGGAAAGCGGTGCGCGCGCTCGTCCGCGTCGTCGAGGCCCGTGCGGCTGAGCATCTCGACGGCGAGCCGGTGGGCTCGCGTCGCATTCCGTTCGCCGTGCGCGCGCGCGACCTCGGCGACTTGCGCGCCGATGCGCTGACGTGGATTGAGCGCGGTCAGCGGTTCCTGAAAGACGATGGAGATTCGCCGAGCCCGGAGGCTTCGCCGCGCGCCCTCGGAGAGCGAGAGCAGTTCGTGCCCGTCGAAGTGCACCGCGCCCGTGGCGGTGAAGTCCCTTGGGAGCAGCCCCATCAGCGCCAGCGCGAGCGTCGTCTTGCCGCTTCCGCTCGCGCCGAGCACCCCCACGGTCTCTCCGGGGCTGAGCGCGAAGCGCACGTCGCGCAGCAACGAGACCGGGTCGCTGTTACCCGGGTGCGCGACGCTGACGCAGAGTCCCTCCACCTGCAGGAGCGCCGTCACGGGGTGCGCTCTCCGCCGGCGATAGCCACGCGCAGGCGATCGGCGAGCACGAGCGCGGCGCCCACGGTGAGCGCGATGGCGGTCACAGGGAAAACGACGAGCCACCAGGCGGTGGTGAGGTAGTCCGTGCCGTCCATCAGGATGTTGCCCCAACTCGGCATCGGAGGCTGCACCCCGAGGCCCACGAAGCTGAGGGCTGCCTCCAGCGGGATCACGGCGGCCAGGGCAAGCGCGGCGGCCACACCGATCTGCGGCGCGACGGCGGGCAGCAGGTGACGCCAGATGATGCGGCGGCGCGACGCGCCAAGCGCACGAGCGGCGAGCACATAGTCGCGCTGCAGATGATCGCGAAACTCCGCGCGCACGATGCGCGCGGTCGTCAGCCATCCGCTGCCGCCAATGAGCAGCACCAGCCAGCCCGGTGACAGCGCGCCGAAGGTGGCGACGAGCGCGATGACGACCAGCAGGCGCGGCATTGCGATGAGCACGTCGACCAGGCCGGACACCACCGCATCGACCCAGCCCCCGATGACGGCGGCGAGGGCGCCGAGAGTCGTGCCCAGCACCACGGAGAGGAGCATGGCGCCGGCGGCGACGCCCAGCGAGATGCGGGCACCGTGGAGGAGTCGACTCAGTACATCGCGGGAAAAGGCGTCGGTGCCCATCGGATGCGTGGGCGTCGGCGCGAGCAGGCGAAGGGAAACCGGATCGGGCTGCACGGTGGGATCGAACGGTGCGAGCCACGGGGCGAATAGCGCCGCCAGGATGACCGCGCCGAGCACCGCGCCGGCCGTGCGCGCCGCAGCATCGTCGCGCAGGCGTTGCCAGGTGGTGGCGCCGCTCATTGGGCGCTGGCGCGGCGTGGCGCCACGACCTCGGCCACGGCGTCGGTCAGTGCGCGCGCCACCACTGCGATGATGGTGGCGAGCAAGACGGCGGCGAGCACGAGCGGATAGTCCCGCGCCAGCAGCGCGTCGAAAAGCGTGAGCCCCATTCCCGGCCAGCCGAAGATGCGTTCGATGAGCACGGCCCCGCCGACGAGCGACGGCAGCGCCAGTCCGAGCAGCGCGATGACCGGCCCGATGGCGTTGGGGAGCGCGTGGCGCACGAGCACATCCCACTCGCGCAGCCCCTTGGCGCGCGCCGTGCGGATGAAATCCTCGTGCATCACCGCCAGCAGCGCGGCCCGCTGGTGCCGCGCCACCCGCGCGGCGACGGTCAGCGCGAGCACGCCGGCCGGGAGGGCCAGGTGCCACAGGAAGTCGATGGCGCGCTCCCAGAGCGGCCAGGCCGCAGCGTCGCCGAGCGATCCCAAACCTGCCACGGGGAAGATCCGCCAGCGCGCACCGAGCCACGTCATGGCGAGCAGCGCCACCAGAAATTCGGGGACGGCCACGCCGGCGAGCGTTATTGCGCCGAGCAGTCGGTCGGGCCATCGCCGGCGATACCTGACCTGACCCAGTGCCGCCGCGATGCCGAGCGCGAAGCCGACGATGAGGGCCACGCTCACGAGCACCAGCGTGCGTGGGAGCGCCTCACGCAGCACTTCAGCCACCGGACGGTGGCGCGAGGCGGCGTAGCCCAGTTGGCCCTGCGCGAGCGCGCCTGCCCACCGCACGAAGCGCTCGCCCGGGGGTTGATCGAAGCCGAAGCGCTCGCGCCACTCGGCACGCACCGACGGGGGCACATCGCTCCCCTCGAGCGCGGTGGCGAACGGATCGCCGGGGGCGAACTGCATCAAGACGAACACCGACGCCGCGACAACCGCGCAGACCGCGGCCGTATGGAGCAGGCGAACGAGCAGTCGGTGCCTCACGCCTCAGGGCGTGGCGGAGGCGCGCCGGTCGCGCGGGAGCCGCTGCGCGGGGTCTATGGACCACTGGGCCACATCGGCCCACCAGGCATCGGGGCGCAGCGTGCCGACCGTCAGTCGGCGGTGTGTGCCCGCGAACATTCGCGGCTCATACAGCCAGATGGCGGGGGCGTCGTCGATCGCCACCTGATAGGCCAGGCGGAAGTGCGCGCGCACGGCGTCGGTGTTGGTGGCCGAGAGCGCACTGTCGACCTGGGCGTCGAAGACGTGATTGGTCCACGCGCCCCAGTTCTGCGCGCCGCGTGCGGGGCCTGGGGACCCCCAGAGGTCGCGCACGCCGCGGGGACTCGGATTTGTGCGCACGCCACCGACCAAGGCATCGAAGGCGCCGCGGTGGGCGCGGTCGAGGAACGCGTTGAAGTCGGCCTGTTCGATGGTCACGCGTACGCCAAGCGCTTTGAGCTGCGCCTGCAACAGCACGGCGGCCGCCTGCCGTGTGCGGCTCGACGCCGGGACGAGGATCGAGAAGGACAGCGTGCGGTCACCTTGTTCGCGCACGCCATCACCGTTCCGATCGCTCCACCCCAGAGAGTCGAGGGCACGGAGCGCGCCGAGCGAGTCGAAGGGAATGCCGCGCAGGGTGGTGTCGGCGGTCCATTGGGTGCGCGAGAACGGACCAATCGCCGGCCGGGCGAGCGAGTCGAAGACGCTGCGCACCAGCGCGGCACGGTTGACGCCCATCGTGAGCGCCCGCCGCAGGGCGCGGTCACCGAAGAGCGGGTGTGGGGCGGCGGTGGCGCCGTGCCGCACGTTGAACTGCACGAACGAATAGTCGAATCCGCCGTACGGCTGCGCGCGCACCGTGCCGTCCTTCGGAAGTTGCGCGAAATCGGGCGGGGCGAGTTGTTCGAGGAAATCGGCCTCGCCTCCGAGCAGACGCGCGGCCACGGTCGCTCCCTGGGCAGCGACGACGAAGACGACGCCATCGAGGCGCGGACGGCCGCGGTAGTATGCGGCGTCGGCGCGGAGTTCGAGCGCGGCGCGTGGCGTCCACGAGACGAACCGGAACGGCCCGCTTCCCACAGGAGCCCGCACATCGGGGGCGTCGTGCAGCGCGGTGTCGGCGATGGCGGCCACCCGGTGCGCGGGGAGCGGAATCAGCGTGTAGACGAAGGCATAGAACTGCTCGGGGGTGCGTTCACGGAAATGCACCCG
>JARIEY010000187.1 GCA_031127085.1 Gemmatimonadota bacterium
GGGGTCAGAGGTCAGCGACCGGAGCCCCGGCTTCCTTGCCCCCCTGCAGGTTCATCCCTAGCTTCGCCCGTGTGACTCGAGACGCCCTCAGCGGGACCATTATCGCCGGCTACACCCTGCACGACCGTGTGGGGGAAGGGGGGACGGCGACCGTCTACCGCGCCCAGCATCCGGTGCACGGCACCGTGGCGTTCAAGGTCCTGCGGGAGAAGCTCCGTGCCGACAAGACCGCGGTAGCGCGCTTCATTCGCGAGGCCGGCTACGGCGCCAGGGTCGTGCACGCGAACGTCATCCGGACGATTCAGACCGGGGAGGAGAATGGCCTACCGTTCCTCGTCCTCGAGTGGGCCGTGGGCGAGCTGCTCGAAGGCTACGCGAAGCGGCACGCCCCCTTCCCGCCGGATGAGGTGGCGACGGTCATCCGGCAGATCGCCGGCGCCGTCGGGGCGGTGCACGCCGCCGGCATCGTCCACCGCGACCTCAAGCCCGACAACCTCATCTACGATCCGCAGACGCGCACGGTGAAGCTGCTCGACTTCGGAATCGCGACCGCGACCGACACACCGCAGGCGGAGCGCCTCACGCGCGCCGGGTTCTTCGTGGGCACGTTGATGTACGTCGCCCCCGAGGCGCTCTCCGGAGAGATCGTCTCACCGGCCGCCGATCAATACTCGCTCGCGACGATGGCGTATCTCTTCCTGACCGGCGTACTGCCGTACCAGGCGAAGAACCCGCGCGAGATGTTCACACTGCTCATCTCGCAACCGCCGAAACCGCTCAACAAGGCGAAGCCGGACCTCGTCTATGCCGACGCCGTCGAGGCGGTCGTGATGCAGGGCCTCGCGAAGGCACCGGGTGATCGGTACCCCGACGTGAAGGCGTTCGCCTTCGCGCTCTCGGCGGCGCTCGAGTCCCCGTTCCCCGCGGCGGCGGCGGGTGGGTTGTTCTCGAAGATGAAGGGACTCTTTGGACGCTGACGGCTGACGGCCTTCAGTTTTTCGCGGATAACTGCTCCACCGGCAGCCAGCAGGTGAACGTCGCACCCGCGCCCAGAGCGCTCTCGACGGTGATGTCGCCGCCAAGGAGCCGCGCGAGTCGTCGGGTGATGGCGAGCCCGAGCCCGGTGCCACGCCGCTCCGAATCCCCGCGCGACCCGGCCTCCACCTGCTCGAACTCTCCGAAGATCCGCTCGTGGTCCTTCTCCGCGATGCCGATCCCGGTGTCCACCACCTGCAATGCCACCCAATCCCCGCCGGCCGCGAGGAGCGGGCGCTGCGCCATCGTCCGCGTCATCGCGCCCACCGCCCCGTCGGCGACGAGGCTCGCCCGTACCGTGATGCGCCCGGCCGGCGTGAACTTCACCGCGTTGCCGAGGAGGTTCACGAGGATCTGCCGCAGATGCGTCGGGTCGGTGCGGAGACGGGGCAGGGTCGCGGGGACCTGCACCGTGAGCGCGAGTCCCTTGCCGAGCAACAGCGGCTCCACCTCGCTCGCCACGTCGATCACGAACGCACGGAGTGAGATCGGCTCCGCCTGCGCGTCGAGCCGGCCCGCGGAGAGACGCGCGAGATCGAGGATCTGGTCGACGAGGGTCTGCAGGTGGGCCGAGGAAGCCTGGATCCGGTCCACGGGCCCGACCATCCGCGGATCGAGCGGCCCGTAGGCGCCGTCCCGCAGGAGATCGACGAAGCCGACGATCGCGGCGAGGGGGGTGCGGAGCTCGTGGGAGACGTTCGCCAGGAACTCCGACTTCGCGCGATTGGCGCGCGCGAGCTCGAAGGAGAGGTGCTCGAGCTCCGCGCTGCGGTCCCGGAGCCGTCGCCGCTGGGCACGTTCCCAGAGGAGCATGCCGCCGACGACGCAGACGCCAAGCGCGATCAAGAGGGCCGTCATCGACGTGCCCGCATTGACCGGTCCGGCCGCACCCCGTAGGCTCCCCACCCATGGACCATCGCTCCCGCCTCCTCGATCTCCTCGCCCAGCGCAGCGCCAAGCGCGGCACCTTCACCCTCGCCTCCGGCCGGCAGTCCGATCTCTACATCGACTGCCGTCTGACGACGATGCATCCCGAGGGACTCTCCCTCATCGGCCCCCTCGGCCTCGCCGCGATCCAGCGACGCGGATGGGCCGCTGATGCGGTGGGTGGACTCACCCTCGGGGCGGACCCCGTGAGCTACGCGATCGCGTATGCGAGCCAACTCGCCGGCACCCCGATCCGCGCCTTCACGGTGCGGAAGGAAGCGAAAACGCACGGCACCGGCAAGCTCGTCGAAGGCGCCTTCCTCCCCGGCGACCGCGTCGTGGTGATCGAGGACGTGATCACCACCGGCGGATCGGCGCTGAAGGCGGTGGCCGCCCTCCGCGCTGCCGGTGGAGAGGTGCTTGGCGTCCTCTCCGTCGTCGACCGCGAGGAAGGGGGTCGCGAATCACTCGAGGCGGAGGGGCTCGCGGTGGAATCGCTGGCGCGCGCCGCGGAGATCACCGCGCGGATGTGAGGCAGGATGTAAGGCGCGTGCGTCGCGGCGACGCGGCTCACACCGCGGCTCACGCCGTTCGACGCGCCCACGCGGGCCGACCGTCAGCGACCGAGGGCGGCACGACCATCCCGGGACGGACGGCGAGGGGACGTAGGTCACGCCAGATGTGGCGATACGGACGGACCAGGTCGACGAGGAACCGCTCGCGCATCGCCGCGAAGTCGTAGCGCGCACGGAACTCCCCCGCACTCATCCCAAGCAGCATCCGAACGTGGCGCCCGAAGCTCTGCGGCGAGGAATAGCGAAGCGCGTGAGACACGCCGGCGAGCGAGTGACCGGGATTCTCGAGGAGGCGCGTCGCCCGCAACAATCGCGCATAACAGAGATACTGCTTCGGGGCCGGGAGCCCCGCGCGATGAAACCGGCTCATCAGGGTACTCGGCAGGATTCCGAGACGAATCGCCAGGGTACGGATGGTGCTGACACGCTCCGCGCGGACGAAGATCGCTTCGAAGAAGCGCCATCCCTCAGGTGTCATCTCCCCGATCTCCGCGCGCACCGCATCGAGACACTGCTGGTCGACCTCGGCGAGGAGTTCACCGCCGAGGAGCTGTCGCAGACGGTTCCATCCCGCAGGGATGCGGACATCGACGATGCGGGTGACGCCCGCGTTGCCGAGGTGGAGGAGGGATTCCGCCGTCGGTGGGACCGCGCCGAGCAAGGCGACGGTGGGGACACTCGGGAATTCGCGCACGAGCGTCGCCATCTGCCGCTCCTGTGTGTCACGTCCGCAGCGGGCCACAGAGACGAGGACCGCGCTGACACGCCGCCGCCGGAGTTCGTCGTGCACACCCGCGACCGATTCGCGATGGATGGTGCGATAGAGGCCGGCACCCGCCGCATCGACGCGGAGACGCTCCTCGGGTTCGAGGACGGTCACGACGGGGGCGGTGAGCGCGCGGGGGGCGAGGGTCACAGGAGCACTCCGAGGATGAGAGGGTCGCGATTGTTCGATGACACGGAGAGCCTGTCGGTGATCGGTCACCCGCCCGTCACCGACACTGTATCGAATCCCACGAGCGCGTCATCGGAATCCGGACGGCGCGTCATCGCCATCGTCCGCTATATTGATGTCACGGTTCCGTCGGACGATCGCGTCGCGGGGATGTCGCCTGCGCCGAGGAAAGTCCGGGCTCCTTGGACACGCTGCCAGGTAACGCCTGGGCACGCCGCAGGGCGTGACGGATAGTGCAACAGAGAGCAGACCGCCGATGTCTTCGGGCATCGGTAAGGGTGAAAGGGTGGGGTAAGAGCCCACCGCGATCGTGGTAACACGGTCGGCATGGCAAACCCCAGCGGGAGCAAGGCCGAATAGGCGGCGAGCAGCAGTCCTCTGCGATCAAGACGCCGCGGGTTGGCCGCTAGAGCAGTCGGGCGACCGGCTGCCGAGAGAAATGATCGTCCGGTGCTTTCGGGCACCGACAGAACCCGGCTTATAGACGGAACCGACGGGTGATGGTGGTGTGGGATGGGCGGGGGAATGAGTCCCTCGCCCATCCTGCGTTCCCAGGTGAGGGAGGTCTCGTGCATCGGATCGGGATGAGCGGTACCGTGGTGACGGGTGTGCGGTGGGTACGCCGCGCGGCCGCTGTGGTGCTTCCGCAGGTGGAGATGCTGGCCCCACGTGTGTGCGTGGCGGCCCTGCTGATCACTGGCGCCTGTCGACCGATTGCTGTCGTCGTGACACCTCCTCCTTCGCCGCCGACTGCCCCAATTGCTCCGAATATCAGTGGTCCATGGAATATCACTAGCGGACAATTGATGTCTTATAAGCTTTACGTTGATGTTGTTGTGATGGCGCGATATATCGATTCTTTGTCAAATATTAGACCTGTTTTCGATTCTTCTTCGAGCGAAGCGGAGATCACGTGGTCGAACAGGACCTCGACGCGATGGAATGGACAGCTCACGAGCTTCTCGTCGGGTCCCAGCGCCGGTCGGAATGCACCGATGAACGGTGTTCAGTACCCTGTGGCCCTCACCTTTTCCGCGCGCACCCCAGAGGGCCCCTGGGTACGGACCGCCCCAGGTGAATCGGATTGCTCGGTCGAATCGGCCATTGCCGCCATTGGACGAGAAGTCGTCATCCCGGTTCCGGCGCGAATCCGGCGCGATGCCATTTGGCACGATTCGTCGAGCATCACTGCTTGCCGCGATTCGATCCCGCTGGAGGTGACCTCGGTGCGACGCTACCGCGTCCTGGAGGCCGTAGCGGTCGGGAATGACGTGCAGCTACTGATCGAACGGACGACCACCACAAGTCTCCGTGGCATCGGTCGGCAGCTGGGTGAGCCGATCACAATCACCGGACGTGGGAGCGGGACGATGCGATTCACCCTCGCCCGGGCCGATGGATTCATCGTCACCGGCGAGGGTGAGCAGACGCTCGACCTTCGACTCGAAGGGCGTCGGCGGACCCAGGAGGTCCGCCAGACGACGCGCCTCCGTGTGCGGCGGCCCTAGGCCACCGCGACACGGGTCAATCCACCAGACGCAGCGGCATCAGCAGGCAGAGATACTTCGCCGGATCTGACCACCCGTCCGGCTCCAGCGTCGACGCGCGCTCCGGAGCGCGGAACGTCATCCGCACCTCATCGGTCGGCATATAGCGAAGGATCTCCAGCAAATACGCGGCGTTGAAGCCGATATCCATCGGATCACCGTCGTAACGGATCGGCATCTCGTCCTGGGCCTCGCCGAGGTCTGGTGTGCTGACCGAGAATTTGAGCATCCCCGTGTTAAACGAGAGCCGGATGCGATGCGTCTGATCGGACGCGACCACGCTCATCCGCTTCAGTGCGCCCACGAGCCCGGCACGGTCGAGGGTCGCGACCTTGTCGTTGTCCTTCGGGATCACTTGGTCGTAGCTCGGATACGGACCCTCGATGAGGCGCGTGAAGACCGAGGTGAACGGTGACCGGAAGCCGAGGTGGTTCTCGCCCTGCGCGACCTCCAGCTCCTCCTCGGCCGCGAAGAGCCGTCGAATCTGCTCGAGCGCCTTGGGGGGGATGATGAGATCGGCCTTCTTCGCCCCGGTAACCGGGACCTCCATCTTCGCGAGGCGGTGGCCGTTCGTCGCGACCATCCGCATCGCATCTGGACGCAGCTCCCAGAGGACCCCATTCAAGATCGGGCGGCTCTCCTCCGTGCTTGCCGCGAACGCCGTATGCCCGATGAGCTTCTGCAGATCGCCTGACGGGATCTTGAGTGCCTTGTCGAAGTTGATCGCCGGGAAGCTCGGGAATTCCGACTTCGGGAGTCCGAGGAGCTTGAACTTGGAGCGCCCGCACTCGAGGGTGATGCGCTGGTCGCCGGTCGCCGTGATGCGGACCGGGGCCGCCGGGAGCTCGCGCGCGATTTCACTGAGTTTCCGCGCCGGAATCGTGATCGCACCGACCGCGTCGACATCAGCGGTGACCTCCGTGCTGACCGCGATATCGAGGTCGGTTCCGGAGATGCGGATCCCCTTGTCCGTGGTCTGGATCAGGAGATTCGCGAGGACGGGAAGGGTCGTCTTGGACGGCACCGCCGGGGTGACGGCGGCAAGGCCTTCCTGGAGCTTCTCGCGTGTGATGGTGAATCGCATGGGGTCGCGGGTGCGGTGTGGGAATCGGGCGGATGCCTGCGGTTCCTGTCTCTATTCTATCTCAAAGACGTCGTAGCAGTAGGCCGGTGTGGATTGTGGACAGATCGTGCAACTGCTTGTCCGGCCGTCGTGCGTCGGGGTGTCCTTCACGTGCGGTGTCAGGTGGAACGTCTGCGGAACATCGGGGAAAACCGCTCCAATCCTCGGCGCGATGTGGATGGGTGGGGGATTCAGGTGGA
>JARIEY010000188.1 GCA_031127085.1 Gemmatimonadota bacterium
GTCCTGCACGACCAGCAGCGGCGCGCCTGGCGCTGCGAAGTCACCTGCATCCACGAATCGGCGACTCACGACGCCGGCGAACGGTGCGCGAATCGTACTGTACGAACGAACTGCGCTGAGTTCGGCCTGCCCCGCGCGCGCCGCGGCGAGTCCCGCTCGTGCGCGAGCCAAACCGGACTCGGCGGCATCGAGCTGTGCCTGCGGTGCTGCACTGTCGGCGTAGAGCGCGCGGATGCGCGACGCGGTTACGGTCGCGTCCTGAAGCGCGGCTTCGGCTCCGGCGACTCCTGCCGTGGCCTGCAGGTCACGCGCCTCGAGGTCGGCCGCATCGATACGCACGAGCGGGGCCGATACGGCCACCTGTGCGCCCTCAGTGGCGAGTACGGCGGTCACCGTGCCCATGAGACGCGTGCTTAATGTTGCTTCGGAAAAGGGCTGTGCCGTTCCCGATGCTTCGAACGCCGCAGCGATCGTCGTGTCGAGGACTGCCGTAGCAGTACCCGTTGCGGGTGCGGCCGGTCGCGCATCCGGAGCTTCGGTGGCGTCACCGCATGCCGTCGCGACGAGAAGCAGGACCGCCGTGGAGATCTGGAAAGGTCGGTTCATATGAATCGGTCTCAGCGAAGGTCAGGGTCGAGAATCGCGAGGGCAGCCGGGTCGGCGCCTCGCGCGCGCAGGCGCGCCGCGATCGCGGCAATCAGGCGATAGCTGGCGTCAGCCTGCATGAGGCGGGTTTGCGTGTGTGCGGCAGCAGCATCGAGCAACTCACTGATCACGGCGATTCCGCCGTCGTACTTGCGTCGCACGATGCGCATCGCTTCCGCCGCGTGGTCAACGGCGGTGTCAGCGATAGCGGCGCGAGCAAAGGCGACGGTCACGTTCTCGTCGGTCGACCGGAGCGCGAGTTCAGCGGCAGCGGCGGCGCCGTCCGCACCGGCTTCGGCGACGTACAGTCGAGCCTGTGCACTGCGTATGTCAGCCAACTCGCGGCCACCGCCGAAGAGCGACCAGGACGCAGCCGCGCCGATGGTCCAGGCTGGCGAGCCACCGCCGATGCGCGACGGCGCGTTCCAGTCATACCGCGCAAAGCCGTTGATACGTGGCAGCAGCGCGCCCTGCGCACGCTTCAGGTCCAGACTTGCCGCGCGACGAGCTTCGCTCGCGGCGAGCACATCGCCACGCGTGTGAGACTCGACGGCGTTTGCCAGACGCGCGCGAACCAGTGTGGGTGTGGGTAGCGCCTCGGGTAGCGACACGGCTGTGTCTGCCGGCACACCGAGCAGCGTCGCCAGCCCTGCGCGCGCCAGCCGGGCACGACTCTCTGCTTCGATGCGTTGGACGGTCACGTCGCCTGCGCGCACCCGGGCGAGCAATGCGTCACTGGACGTGACGAATCCGTTCGTCGCCGCGAGTTCTGCGGAGCGCACGTGTTCGCGCGCTGCGGTTTCGGCGTCTGCCATCGTGCGTGCCAGTTGTGTTGCCACAACGGCGCCGAAGTAGGCGTGAATCACGTTTTCGCTGACGGTGGAAGCCGTCCACTGTGCGGATGCCGTTGCGGCGGACGCGGCGGCGCGCGCGCTGCGCAGCCCGAACCAGGCGTCGGCGTTTGCCAGTGGCAGCTCGAGGAGGAGCCCCGTGCCCACGTTGGTGATCGCACTCGGATGATTCAGGGCCTGCGGCGCGAAGCTGGCTTGCGACACGCCCCGCTGCTTGAGCGCAAAGCCGAACGCCGCGATGGGTTCATTGGTTCGCAGTACCGACGCCTCGGCGCTAACGCCGGGAAGCACGCCGCGAAGCGCGCCGGTAGCGGTTGCGGCCGCGGCCGTTGCCGTGGCGGAGGCCGCCCGATTGGCATAGGCATGAGTTCTGGCGATGCGCAGGGCATCGCCAAGGGTCAGGTTCGGCGCAGCGCCCTGCCCCGCGAGGGGTTGAGCCAGGGCGGCCAGTGCCGCGCCTACGCCGGTAATGACGATTCGTTTGAGGGTCATGTGGTGAGCGGGGAATGCCATGACGCCACCGTGATGGTGACGTCACCCTACATAAGTATATAACTATATACTTATATAGTTATTTGCAAGCCCCAGCGCTCCAGAAAGACGGCGAAGGCCGGTAAACTCCCGGGATGACGCTGGTTACCCGCTCCGACACCCGCGTGGCGCTTGCCGCGCTCAAGACCCAGGCCGCCACTCTCGGTGGCGGGGTCGCTGCGTTCTGGGCCACACTGGGCGTCAACGCCATCACTGGCGGCGCACTCTTTGAGTATGGGGTGGTGCCGCGGACCATCACCGGGCTGCGCGGCATCCTCTTTGCGCCCTTCATTCACGGCAGCATCGAACACCTTGCGGCCAACACACTGCCGTTCGTCGTGCTCGGTTGGCTCGTCTTGCTCCGCGACCGCCGCCACTTCCTTCCAGTCACATTGCTCGCCATGCTCGGCGCCGGCGCCGTTTCGTGGCTGCTCGGCTCGCCGGGATCAGTGCACGTTGGCGCGAGCGGCGTGATCTTCGGCTATCTCGGCTTCTTGATGCTCGCCGGATGGTACGCACGCAGCCTCGGCAGCGTTCTGCTCAGCGTACTGGTCACGGGCCTGTGGGGCAGCCTGGTGTTCGGTGTGCTACCCGGGCAGCCGGGAGTCAGCTGGCAAGCGCACCTCGGCGGGTTCCTCGGTGGCGTCTGGGCAGCGAAACTCTTTCGGCGACGCTAGTTGATGCGCTCCACGGCAAATGCGCGCTCGTTGACCACGCCGCCCGTCGCACTCACGTGGTACACCTTGGCAGCGTCGCGCGTGGTGACGAACCGCTTCGGCTCGGTCTCTTCGAAGTAGATGCCGGCATCGTTGTCGCAGGCATAGCCGGGCTTCATCTCGCCGCTGCCGATGAGCTTGTGATACAGCGGTCGCCGTCCCGCCTCGGCGTCGTAGTGCGGCGAGTGGCTGCCCTTGATGAAGCCCAGGCACTTCACGATGGAGAGCGCCTTGGGGCGGGAGTCGGTGGTGCCTTCCTCGAACCAGCAGAGCGAACCCGCGCTGGCGCCGCCGAGGACGATGCCGCGATCCCAGGCCTCCTTGAGGACGACGTCAATGCCCTGCGCCTTCCAGATGGCCTGCTGGTTGAGCGTGTTGCCGCCGGAGACGACAATGCCGTCCATCGAGAGGAGCACCTCGTCCCAGCCCTGCTTTTGCGAAAGCGACTCAATGAACGAGTTCTGTGCGAACGGCTCGACGTTGAGCGGTGAGCAGTTGCGGAAGAAGGTGATCGTACCGCTCGGCGAATCCGCGCTCGCGGTGGGGAGGTAGCAGATGCGCGGCCGCGGCTTGCCCGTGAGCTGCGCCATCAGCCGGATGTATGCGGTGTTGAAGCCGCCGCCGGCGATGAGGATCTTGCGACCGGCATAATGCGGGATGACGGGCTGCTCGGCGCCGGCGTCCTTGGGAAGTGCGACGGCGGCCGCGGTTGCGGCGGATGCGACGAGAAATTCGCGGCGTTCCATGGACCCTCTCAGCGTTGCTCAGTCAACTGAAGTCGCATACTGCGGCCTCAGCTCCAACTCTATCGTTTTCTCGCCTCGGCAGCGCGGAGTTTCGTTATGCGCCCCTTGATCTCGGCGACCTGCGGTTGCAGGTCGGCGTCAGCGTCTTTCCAGAGCGTGACAAACTCCTCGTAACTCTTGATCGCGTTGGCGATGTCGCCTTTGGCCTCGTAGAGCTCGCCACGACGGCGCGCGGCGATGGGCAGCGCAGTTGGCGTGAACACGGCGGCGGCGGCACCCACCAGGGGCGTCTGGAATTCTTCGTATCGCGCCAGCGCACTGTCGGGCTGATTCGCTTTGTCGAAGGCGCGCGCAAGCCGCAAGTGCGTGCCCCCCCAACCGATCGGTTCGACCACGCCACTGTCCGAAAATGTCGCAGCTCGGAACGCGGTGATCGCCTCGGCTGCGCGCCCTTCTGCGAGTGCGATCTCCCCGCGCGCCACCTGCACATCGGCCCACCGAATCATCCGATCGTCTGACGTTGCCGCGCGCTCGAATTCGGACAGGATCGTCCGAGCCTTCGCGGGTTGGCCGAGCTGCGCGTATGCGATAGCAATCGCCAGATCAGGGCGATCCATGACCGGCTTGTTGCTGTTGCGCGCCGAGGCAGCAAGTGAGTCCAGGCGGCGAAGCCCGATGGCCTCCGTCCGACGGAGTGCGCTACTCGCGACAATGGCCCACGCCGTGTTGCTCACCGGATCTACGTTGTACTGCGCCGAGTCTTCCACGAGCGATGCAACGCGACTGAGCTGCTCGGCGGTGCGAAGCTGTCCGCGAGCGACTGCCGTGCTGGCGACGGCACGCGCGGCTTCAGCGCGATTCGCCGCAATTGGTGAGCGACGTGCGTGTTCGGCCGCAGTCTTCGCCAGAGAGTCCGGACCGACCAGGGCAGCCATCCAGCGCTCCATGCGCAGATGACTGAATGAGCCCGCGAACTCACGGCGGGTTGTTTCCAGCGTTTGGCGTGCGGCGTCGACATGCCCGGCGCCGAGCTGCGCTATGGCCAGGTTCGTGTAGAGCTGGACGATCGGCTTCTTGCCGAGAGCTTCCTGCTTGGCGATCTCGGCAACAAGCACCGATTCCGCCACGATGTACTCGCCGAAGGCGCTGTGCGAGATGGCGCGATTGTTCTGGCTGAGGTTGGGATTCTCGCGGTACAACTCCAAGCCCCGGCGTGTGCTGCGTTCGCGGTGGTAGTACACCTCGACGTCTGCCCGCTCGAGTTCGGGCAGTCGTTCGCGAAACCGATATGCGGCAGAGTTCGCTGCGGCAATGACGGATCGCGGCGCTCCATTGTTGAACTCGTACACCGCAAGCTTTCGCCAGGCCATCGCAAACGTCGAGTCTTCCTTCAGCGCTGCGCGCAGGCGTGCAATGCCCTTCGGCCAGTCACCGCGGAGGTCGCCCGCAATGAGTGCTTGCGAGTATTCGCGGAGCGCGACGAGCGATGTAGTGGTGGCCCGCTCCAGCGACGGCGCACGCGCGATGGACCTGAGCGACTCGCCGATGCGCGACCGCATGCCACGAGCCACCTTGTCCACGGCCTGCAGGATGTCCCCGGCCCCGCTCGCGCCCTGCTGCACGGTGAAGAGCGCCACGCCAGAGTCGGCGCGCACGAGGTTCGCCGTGACCATATAGCCGGCGCCTACCGACGACACAGAGCCCGTCACGATGAGCGGGATTCCATCGCGCAGCGCCAGCATTTGTGCCGTCTTGTCGTCGAGCGTGGCGGCGGCGTCCATCTTCATCCGCGTCAGCCCCGCCGCGACATCTCCCGCGCCTACGAGCTGAATCGCCTTCGACTGTGAGAGCGAGGTGCGCATCGCCGCAGCCACCACGCTGCCCAGCGAAGTGTCGCTCGCCGACGAGGTGAATTGTGCGACGAGCACACGTGAGTCCTTACCGACGGTTCCTGCGTTGAGCAGCGACGCCGCGGGTCCGATGCCGAACTGGCGGAGGATCATCACGACCACAATGGCGACGGCTACGCCGCCCCCGGCAAGCATGCCACCGCGCCAGGTGCGCTTCCACGACATCATCGGCGCCGCCTTCAGGGCCATCGTCGCCATCGTGGTGTGCACCTGCGTGCCGCCCGGCGTGTGCATTGGCGTGGTGAGCAACGCCTTCCGCGCCGTCTGCTGCACGTACCAGGTCGCGAGCACCATCGGCAGGCCGAGTCCTGCAACAACGAGCGCGAGCGGCACCGTCCATTCGGGCAGACCGATTCCCACGACTGCCGCGCGCGCGAGAATCCAGGTGGCCGCGAACGACGCCGCCCAGATGCCAATCGCTTTCGGCAGCGACGTGTGGCGATGCAGCACGGGATGACCCGCGCCTGAGGCCGTACCGCTGACCGCCGCTTCCAGCTGTGCGAGAAGTTCGCGAGCTGTCTGTGGACGATCGCTGGGCTGCTTGTTCAGGCAGGACGCAACCAGCGCGTCGACTGGCACAGATATCTGCGACAATACCGAACTCAGCCGCGGCGCCGGCTGGCTCAGGTGCTCAGCGAGGAGTTTGTGCGGTGCGGATTCCACAAAGGGCGGACGCCCGATCAACAGCTCGAACGCCATGCATCCAAACGCGTAGATGTCGGCGCGGTGATCGGTGGCCGGATCGCCAGCCGCTTGCTCCGGTGCCATGTATGACGGCGTTCCGATTGACGTACCGACCACGGTGATGCCGGTGGCCTGCGGGCCGGCCTGGGTGCGCGCAGCGCTGATGGCCTTAGCGATACCAAAATCGGTAACGACAGCGGCTTCGCCTGACAGCAGGACGTTGTCCGGTTTGATATCGCGATGG
>JARIEY010000189.1 GCA_031127085.1 Gemmatimonadota bacterium
GTCCCGCGGCGTGCGTGAGCGCGGCATGCAGCCCGCCGAGCGCGCCGTCACCGCGTCGCACATCGGGCAAGGCGCGCACGCCGGGGAGCCACGCGGCCGCCCCGGGGTCGTTCGCCACGAGCAACAGTTCGTCCGCCGCACCGCGCAAGGCATCGGCCACGCGGTCGATGATGCGCGAGCCATCGACCACGCGTAGCCCTTTGGGCTCGCCGCCAAAGCGTGTCGCCCCGCCCCCGGCCAGAATCACGCCCACACAGCCGGCGTCGAGCATCACCCGTCCACCGCCGGTCGTTCGCCGTCCGCCAGCCATACTTGCGGCTCGCCCGACACGGCGCGCCCGATCAACGCCATCCCGGCGGCGGCGGCGATGTCAACGGCGAGCGAACTGGGAACACTCGGTGTGGCGACCACGGCGAGACGCGCGCGCGCGGCCTTGAACGCCAGCTCGCCCGAGATGCGCCCCGTGACCAGCAGCATCAGGTCGTCCGGCCGCTCACCCTCCATCACCATCGCGCCGAGCGCCTTGTCCACCGCGTTGTGTCGTCCAATGTCCTCGGCGTGCGAGAGCAGCGAGGTGCCGTCGGTGAGCGCCGCCGCGTGGATGCCGCCGGTCTCGTTGTACCGCGTGCCGCGCGCGAACAGCTCCTTGAAGAGCCGTCGTGTCTGCGCGAGATCCGGAATGGCCGGCGGCGCCGCGCGTCGCGGCACCGACGAAAGCGAGCCGAGGATGGTGGTTACCGCCCCGCAGCCGGAGGCGAGCACCCGACGGCGTTCGGCGCCCTCTACCGTCTGGTAGCGCTCCGCCGGCACCTCGGCCCAGAACCCCGGCTCCTTGGCGCACGGGCGCAGCGAGATGAGGTCGGCGCGCCCATCGATGTACCCCTCGCCGTAGAGCCATCCGACAACGAGTTGCGGCAGCTGGTCGGGTGTGCACATCCAGGTAACGGCGCTCTCGCCGTTCACCTCGAGCCAGACGGGTACCTCGTCCACCGCATCGTGCCGCGTCATTGCTCGCGCTCCCGGGTCAGTCTGCCGTCCACTCGGCCCACAACGTCGGGCTTTCCGACACCCAGACGCGCGTCACCGCGCCGCGCGCGCCCAGGGCCTGCTGCACGCGGTCGGCGATGAAGACCGCCAGGTTCTCGCAACTCGGGACCAGCAGGCCCTCGGCGAACTCGGGGACGTCCGTGTTGATGTTGCGGTGGTCGAACCGCGCCATCACTTCACGCGCGAGGATGTCGTCGAGCGCCACCAGATCCACGACAAATCCCGTGACCGGATCGACGTCGCCCGCCACCGAGACATCGCACGTGTACGTGTGCCCGTGAAACGGCACGCGCGAGCACTTGCCGAACACTTCGAAGTTGCGTTCGTCGCTCCACTCAGGACGCCGGTACCGATGCGCAGCCGCAAAGGTCACGCGGCGCGTCAGCGCGATGCGCGGCACGGCCCTAGCGGAACAGTTGGTAGCTCAGCCCCAGCGACCACAGATGGTTGCCCATCCACGGCGACTTCTTGCCGTTCGGCACGGCAGCGGCGCTGCCGTCAGACGGCGTGGCCAGATAGGCCGGCGGATACTGCAGCTGCCAGAGGTAGTTCGTAAAGTCCAGGCGCGGCTCCCACCGTCCCTCGGTGTGATAGCGCACGCCCGCGCCCCATGTGAACATGAAGCGCGTGCCGAAGCGATAGCCGCCGTCATCGGGCGTGCCACGGAAGTCGGTGACCAGCCCAACACCACCCTGCAACACGGGGATCAAGCGATGAAAGCTCTTCTGCCCGGTGAGGTTCATCGCGAGCCCAAGATCCGCCGCCATCAACTGGCTGTTCTCGTCGCCCACGAAACGGGTCGTCGCGGGCTTGGTCGGGTCGATCACGCGACGTGACGTCGGCGCCGCCGCAATGCGCGTCACCAGCGAGACCGGACCGCCGATGCGCAGATCGTAGCGCACGCCAGCCAGCCAGCCCGGTTGCGGCCCAACGCCGGCCGCGTCACTCCCCGTGTCGAAGCCGCCGGCAAACCCGCTGATCGACTGCTTCCACGGCATGTCCCGGAATGGGCTCGCACTCGGCGTGTAGCCCACCTGGGCGGCCGCAGGGGCGGCCGCCAGCGTCACTGCAAACAGCGCGGCGCGGAATCGCGTCACGTCAGACTCCCAGAAGTCGAAGGTCCTTGCCGGTCATCTCCGCGGGCTGCGGGACACCAAGCATTCCCAGCACCGTCGGGCCCACGTCGCACAGCGCGCCGCCGGCGCGCAGCCCCACCGCCGTCCCATCCTCGACGAGCAGGAACGGGACCGGATTCGTGGTGTGCGCCGTATGCGGCCCGCCGGTCGCGGGGTCAAACATCATCTCGCAGTTGCCGTGATCGGCCGTGATCAGCAACCGCGCACCGGCGCGCTCGGCACTGGCCACAATGCGCGCCAGCTGCTCGTCCACCACCTCGCACGCGCGTATCGTCGCCGCCAAGTTGCCGCTGTGTCCCACCATATCGCCGTTCGCGTAGTTGCAGAGCGTGAACGGGTGCCGCTTCTCGTCAATCGCCTGGCAGAGCACGTCGGTGATTCCGGCAGCGCTCATTTCCGGCATCAGGTCGTACGTCGCGACCTTCTGGCTCGGCACGAGAATGCGCTCCTCGCCCGTGTACGGCGTCTCGTTGCCGCCGTTGAAGAAGTACGTCACGTGCGGATACTTCTCCGTCTCCGCGGTGCGCAGCGTCGACAGCCCGTGCTCCTGCAGCACCTCGGCCATGATCTTGGCCATCGAGAACGGTTCGAACGCCGTCGGCAGCCCGAACGACTGGTCATACTGCGTCATGCAGGCCACGTGCAGGTCGGGGCGAGCGCCCGTGTCGAACCCGCTGAAGCCGTCGATCTTCACCGCGCGGATGATCTGCCGCATGCGGTCCGACCGGTAGTTCCACATGATCAGCGCATCGCCATCGCGCATCGGCGCCACGGCCTGACCGTTGCTGCCAAGCACGACCGCCGGTTCCATGAACTCGTCGGTGACGTTGCGCTCGTAGTTCCCGGCGATGAAGGCCAGCGGGTCGGTGCAGGACGGTCCCACGCCCTGCACGGCCGCCCGGTACCACGGCTCGATGCGGTGCCACCGCTGGTCGCGATCCATGCCGTAGTAGCGGCCACCAATGCTCGCGATGCGCGCCCGTCCCGCCGTCTTTGCGGCGAGCGCGCGCGTGAACTCCAGCGCACTCGTGGGGAGCGTGTCACGGCCGTCGAGCAGACAATGCAGCGCCACCTTGCTGATCCCCTGCCGCGCGGCGAGCTCGACCAGCGCCAGCGCGTGCTCCTGGTGCGCGTGGACGCCGCCGTCACCGACGAGTCCCATCAGGTGGAGCGTGCCACCGCTGGCCTTCACGCGGGCGCAGGCGGCCAGGAAGGCGGAGTTCGTAAAGAAGGAGCCGTCCTCCACTGCGGCGGTGATGCGGACGAGATCCTGCATCACGACGCGTCCCGCGCCGAGATTCAGGTGGCCCACTTCGCTGTTCCCCATCTGGCCCGTCGGCAAGCCAACGGCGCGCCCCGACGCTTCCAGCAGCGTGCGCGGCGCCTTGGCCCACAGGCGGTCCCAAACGGGGGTGTTCGCCAGGCGAACGGCGTTCCCTTCGGTGCTTTCGCGGTAGCCCCAACCGTCGAGCACTATGAGGACGACCGGGCGGTCGATCTGCGGCGTCATCTTGGCTGAGTTCGGAGACGGGTGATAAGTTCGGCAGTATGCGTGCCTCCGGGAAAACTAGCCCCGGGCACGCCCCCCTACCAGCGATGACACCCATTCGTTCCCTCCTGATCCTCCTCATGGCCGCGCCCCTCGCGGCCCAGACACCGCTTCTGTCCGATGCCACGGTCCGTATGCCGGCTGGCGGCAATGCGGTCGCCATTCTCAAAAAGGGGACCGAAGTCACGGTGGGCGGTGCCCGCGGCGACTATGTGTACGTCTCGTTCACCGGGTGGCTCGACGGATCCAAACTGGGCGCCGCCAAGGACTCGTTTCCGGCACAGCTGACCGGCGACATCGGCATGCGGCTGCGATCAGCCCCCTCGATGAAAGGTGAAATTCTCGGCGAAGTGCGCCCCGGCGCGGGACTCTTCACTATGGGGAAGCAGGCCTCCTGGGCCAACGTGCGGCGCGGCGGCTGGGTTGATGCCAAGGCGGTCGCGAAGGACGTGCTGAAGGCATCACCTGCTGCTCCAGTGGCCACGAAGCCAGCCACGAAAGCCGAGACCCCGGCGAAGCCCGCCGCCAAGCCTGTGCCCGCAGCGCCGAAGGTCGCCGAGAAGGCAACCCCGGCCAGGGCAGCCCCGGCGAAGACGGCGCCGGCCAAGGTGGCGCCAGCCCCCGTCGAACCGGCCCCGCCCATCCCCGAGCCTGAGCCGGTCATCGAGGCGGCGCCCGATGGCGCCATGCGCATGGCGCGCACGGCGGTCGTGCGCAACGCGCCCAACGGGCTCGTACTGGGCCAACTGGGTGGCGGTACGGTCGTGGAGCCGCTCGCCCGCACGCGCGGCTGGGTACGGGTGCGCACCGATGTGTGGGTGCCGGAGCGCGACGTCGTCCCCGCCGACGCCTCGTACGGTGCGACCCTCTCGGCGGCCGACCTGCGCGCCGATCCGGAGGGAACGCGCGGCAAGACCGTGCGCTGGGAGGTGCAGGTGCTGGCGCTGCAGTACGCCGACCCGCTGCGTCGCGACCTCGCGCAGGACGAGCCGTACTTCCTCGCCAAAGGGCCCGGCGCCGAGGATCAACTCCTCTACCTCGCCATTCCGCCCTCGCTGCTGAATGAGGCGCGGTCCACGCAGGCCCTCACTCGCGTTCTCATCACGGCCCGCGTGCGCACCGGGCGCAGCCAGCCGGTGGGCATCCCGATCCTCGACATCCTTTCCCTCGCCAAGCAGTGATTCCGGTCGAGGCCGGATGGAAGGCCGTCTGGCGTGAGCACCCGCGCATTATGCGGGTGCTCGTCTGGAGCTTCGTTGGCGCGCTTTCCGCATCGCTCGCACTGGCCTGGCGCGCCGCCGAGTACCGTCGCGAAATCGCGGCACTGCGCGCGGGAATGAGCGGCATCGAGCAGGTGAAGGCCGACTTGGCCCTCGCGTCCGACGCCAAGCGCCTGCAGGTCACGATGGCACTCGCCGTGCGGCAGGCGCGCACGAGCGGCGATCTGCACCTCTCCATTTCGGTCGACAGCGGGGTGCTGCACCTGGAGCAGCGAGGCGCTGTTCTGCGCTCTGCCGCGGTCGAAGTCGGCGCCGATGGTTGGGAGCGCGCGGCGGCCGACTCCATTCCGATCGCGTCGCCGCGCGGCGTACGGCGCGTCGAGGAGGTCCTCGGCGACTCGCTTGTGGTGCTGTCGGGGGGCGCGACGATGTATCGCGGGGAGTCGTCGCTTCCCGTGCGCGCCGGAAGTGTGCGCATTGGCGCAGCCGACCTGCGTTCCATCCTGCCGAACCTGAAGGCCGGCCTGCCGGTCTATTTCTACTGATGACCGACACACCGCGCGCACGCGGGTTCTTCGCCAGCGGCGGGCCGGTGGCGGTGCTGGCCCTGCTCGCCGTCATCGCGGCCCTTGCCCTCGCGTTCGTGCAGTGGCGCATCGCGCAGGCGGCACGGCGCGACCGCGATCTCACGCAGGCCGTCTACAACGACAACGCCGACATTCTCGCCACCGTCCGCGAACAAGCTGCGACCGCCGGCGATTCGCTGGACAAGGTGCTTGCGACCTCGCCAGACTCGCTCGGTGATGATCCGTACATCGTGATCTCCATCGCCGAGAATCGCCTCTGGTTCAAGCGCGGAACCACCGTGCTGTTCCGGACCCGGGTGGCTACGGGCACCGGCAAATATCTGGAACGCGCCGGTGGCTCCCGCTGGAAGTTCGAGACGCCGCGCGGACGGCTGGTCGTGATTCGCAAGGACGTCGACCCGGCTTGGGTCCCGCCTGACTGGCACTACGTGGAGATGGCGCGCAAAACCGGCAAACGGCTGCGCCGTATCGAGCGTGGAAAGCTCATCCCCGTGGCCGGGGGTGCCGTGATCACGATGTCGGGCAATGACGTGGTCACGCGGTACCCGGACGGACGGGAAGTGCCGTTTGAGGTCATCGAGGGCAAGGAGATCGTGGCGGGACGCGACCTGTTCATTCCGCCGCTGAACGCGAATCAGCGGCGTTATCCTGGCGTCCTCGGGGTCAATCGGCTGTACCTCGGGGATGGCTATGGCAT
>JARIEY010000016.1 GCA_031127085.1 Gemmatimonadota bacterium
CGCTGAGTGCGGGCAGCGGCATCGTCTCGCTGAAGGCCAGCGGCCGCACCGCCGCGCACGACGCGGGCGTGCTGGTGGAAGTCGGCGCCTCGCAGGCCCAGTCGCATCACGGTCCCGAACTCACCGTCGGTGCGGCAAGCATCGGCGCCGATGCGTCGACGATGCGCACGGCGTATTCGCTGGCGCTCCGCGGCGACGTGACCGACGCACTGCGCATCGATGCGATGCTGGCCACGCAGCTCAACGATGACCCGCTCGCGCTGCGCTCAGTGGCGCTGCTCGGCGCTCCGGTTGGCGGCAGCCGTGTGCGGATCTCCGGAGCGCACGGTGCCATCGAAGCAGGGCGCGTGGCCTTGCGCCTCCCCGAGTTGGGCGGCCTCAATATGGGCGGCGACGGCGTCGCCCTCGACTGGCACGTGCCTGATGGCTCCACCCTCAACGTCGCAACCGCGCGCCAGGCCGGCGCGTTCGGCCCGGGCGGCACGCAGGCGGCACTGCAGTGGAGTTCGCGCCCGGCCCCGCTGACGCTGCGGCTCGGCGCCTCGCGGCTCGATGAACGTCAGACGACCGGCCGCCGCCTCGACGCGGTGACCGCGGACCTGCGCTACGCCCCGTCACGTCGCAGTGCCGTGAGCGTGGAACTCGCGGAACGGCAGTTCGAGAATGGACGGGGTGTGGGCGCCGCCGGCGAGGCGTCGTGGGACCGTGACGCAAGCCGCGGCCGAGTGCGCGTTTTCCACGCGCCCGGTGGCGCCGCGGCCTTTGCGATGGCGCGCAACGGCGCGATGCTGGAGACGCAAGGACGGCTCGGCGCACGCTGGCAGGCGGCCGCCCAAGCGTGGATGATGGGCGATGAAGGGTTCGACGGGTCGGCCCTTCGAACCTCGGGCGGCGCCTTCTCGCCCAGTGTGCGCGTGGGCACCCGCGCCGACGTGGGACTCTCGGCCTCGTACGTGCGCTACGCCTCGGGCGCCGGAGCGGCCCACCGCCACGACGCGCAACAGGAACTGATGGCCCGCGGCGGTATGGACCTTGGTGTGGTGCGTTGGGACGCCGAGGCCGGCACCGAGCGCAGCGTCCGTGGCTCCAGCGCCGACGGGCAGCGCCTGTCGGAAGTGACCGCACGGTCGGTCGCGCGCAGCTCGCTGGCGGTGCCCACGGAGCACGGCACGCTCAGCGTGCGCGGCTCGTTTCGCACCGCCTCGACCTTTCTCGCGTCCGAAGGGCTGATCGACCTGCAGCTCGCAGGCGTGCGGCCCATTCCGGGCTTCCACGCGCTGACCATCGACGGGGGCGTGCAACGCGTGTATCTGAATCGCACCGGGCTCTCGTCCGTGCACGCGGTCGTCGGGCTCGCGCTTCCCGGCGGCCTGCGCGTTCTCGCCGGCGCGCAGCGCGACGCGCTGATGGCCGTGGGTGGTATGGGCGGAGGAATGGTGTACAGCCTGCGCGTCGAGCGGTCGTCGCTCGCGCCGGGCTTTGCGCATTTCGCTCAGCGCTCCGGTGTGGTGTATCTGGACCTCAATGACAACGGCGTGCTCGACCACGGCGAACCCGGACTCCCCGGCATCATCGTCCGCGCCGGCTCCGCGCGCGCCACCACGGATCGCAGCGGGCACTACGAGCTCAACGCCGATGCCGGCGCGCCGTCGGTGGATGTGCGCACGCTCGAAGAGGGGATGCGTCTGGGGGCTCCTGCCAAGGCAGGGAGCCGTGACATCCCGGTGCGCGCCACGTCGCGCCTGGACGTTGTGGTGCGCCGCGAGGAGTCGTTTGGACGGCAAGCCACGGTGCCGGCAAGCATCATCGTCTCGGTTCGCGATGCGGCGGGCAAGGAGTGGGTGGTCGTCGCCGACGCGAGCGGCCGTGCGCATTTCGATGCCCTTCCGTCGGGCACGTACCTGGTCTCGGCCGCCAGCGACAACGAGAACGCACCGCTGCGCATCGAACCGGTGACCGTGCGCATTGTCGCCGGCGTCGGCAAGGCGCCGCATGTCGAACTGGTGTCCCGCGCACGGCCCATCCGCTTCCAGGGCGGCACGCTCAACAGCTCCAGCACCATCAATAGCACCCAACAGCAGTCCATCGGCGGCAACGGACAGGGAGTGAAGCAATGAGCGCGCGGACGACGCGGTTCGCGTGGCTCGCCCTGGCCGTCGCCGCCGCGGCGTGCAGCGGCCCAACCGGCACCGGCACCAGCGATCCACGCATCGCTGGTACCTGGGCGTATCGGTCCGCAACCAGCGGTGCGAGCACGCAAGTGGAAGGGGTGCTGCTGCTCACGGTCGCTTCGAGCGGCGGCATCGCGGGCACGCTGGAAGGAACCGAAACGGACGCCACCGGGCGGCGCTCAGCAGTCACGGGCTTGGTGTCCGGGAGTGTGGTCGCGAGCGGCAGCGCGGACTTCGACGTCACCCTCGTCGGTGGGCGCTCCCGACAGCACGTCGCATCGCTGCGCGGCGACTCGCTCGTGGGCGATTGGATGGAGCGACAGGCACAGGGCACGGTGCAATCCGGTCGCTTCGGCGCGGCCCGGAGGGCCCCGTGACCGGCACCCGCCGCCTCTGGATCACCGGAGCAATCGTCGCGGCCCTGTCCGCGGCTGGCGCGCCGCGCGCCGCCGCGCAATCGAGTTGCACGACCAGCAGTTCCATTCGTTCGGCCTCGGCGCGTACCTGCACGATCACCATCAGCACGCCGAACGCGTCCTCGTACACGAACCCCAAGCTGCTGTCACTCACGGTGTCGTCAACGACGATCGACTTGACGGTCAATGAGGCCGCGTTCGTGGCGGGCGAGACACCGGAGGCGATCCTCACGCTGCAGGTGCAGGGCAACCGCAGCTGGGTGGTCACCGCCTCTGGCCCTGCCGTCTGGACCAGCTCAGGCACCATGGCATGGGCGGCCAAGCCGGTCGACGACTTGCTGTGGTCCACCACGTCCGGCGCGGCGGGAACGCCGCTCTCGGTGAGCGCCGCCACGGTGATGTCCGGTGGCGCGACCGCCGTGGTCAGTTCGACGTTGTACTGGAAAGCCGCCCTCGCATGGGAAACCGACAAGCCCGGCTCGTACGCCCTGCCCGTGACCCTGACACTCACCACCCCGTGATCAAGTCGCTGGCCACCATCATTGCGGGTGCCTGCATCGTTGCCGTCAGCCCGAGCCTCTTGTCGGGGCGCGCGGAGCGTCTTACGCAGCAAGGGGCGAGCGTGCGCACGCGACTGGGCGTCGAGGTGGGCCGCCTCGCCGGCGTCGTGGGTTCACCGGCAATGACCATCGAGAAGTTCGACGGCAAGAAAGTGGAAGCGCGCTCCACGCCCGTGGTGCGCGCCAACGCTGCCTGGCAACTGCGCGTCACGCTCGCCGCGCCCGTCGATCCCAAGCTCACGGTGACGGTCGAGGGCGACGATCGCGGGGCGACGCTCTCGGCGAAGAATCCAAGCGCGATTGTCGCAGTGGGTAACGCGCCCTGCCAACGCTGCGAGGTGGAACTGGAGTGGTCCTTCACGCTGGCCAGCCCCGTGAAAGGCGGCAAGAAAGCCACCGTCCCCACGCTCCCCGTCATCCGGTACACGGCGGAACCGCAGCAGTAGCGGGCGCTGCCCCCTCCCGCTGGGACACATTGACCCGCCTCGGCGCGTCAAATATCTTACTCATCAGATAGATACACGCACCGGCAACCCCGCCCGGCGTCCGCCCGTGGGACCGCGACCGCGGAGCTCCCATGACAGCAGGACGCCGTTCGGTTCCACAATATCTGACTCGATGGTCAAGAATACTGTTGTTCCGCGGCGCACCCCACCCCGCCGGTGGACGCGCCGCCCCGACGACCGGCCGCGTGAGATCCTCGCCGCCGCCGTGCGCGTCTTCGCCGAGCGCGGCTACAATGCGACGCGGCTCGAGGATATCGCCGCCGCCGCCGGCGTGACCAAGGGAACCATCTACTACTACTTCAAAAACAAGGACGCGCTCCTGCTGCGCCTCTCCGAGGCGAGCGACCGCGAAGAGTTCGCCCGCATCGAGGCGCTGCTGAGCGATAACGTCGGCCCCGTCTCGGCGCAGCTGCGCATCGTCCTGCGCAAGGGATTCGCCGAACCCACCGACGAAGCGCGGCGACAGCTGCGGATGGTGTACCTGGCGCTCCACGCCGATCACCCCAAGCTCTTCGCCCGTGCCGTGCAGGCCGCCCTCGTCGATGGATGGGCGCTCATCGTCAAACTCATTGAGCGTGGCAAGACGACCGGCGAGTTCCGTGAGGACGCCGACGCCCACGTCGCCGCCCGTGTCTTCACCTCCGGGCTGCTCCTGCAGCAGCTCTGGCGCAGTTCCCTTGGACTCGACCGCACCGATCCCTTTGACCGCGACCGGATGGTGGATTCCACCATCGAACTCTTCCTCCACAGTCTTCGCCCGACGGTGCGCCTGCGCGCCGCAGGCGGCAAGCGCAGGGCCACCACGTGACGCTCACTTCAAGACTCTCTCGCCTCCTCGCGCTCTCCCTCGCGGCCGCCACGGCCGTGCCGGCGCAGCGCCCGGCGGCCGGTGACACCGTTCGCCTCTCCATCTTCGAGGCGCTCACGCGCGCCGGCACACAAGGTGAAGAAGCACGGCTCGCGCGGTCGGCCGTCGACATCGCCGCCACGCAGGTGGCCTCGGCGCGCTCGGCCGCGTTGCCGTCGCTCGACGGCAGCTTCACGTACGTGCGCACCTACGCCTCGCCCTTCCAGATCAAGGCCACGCCGAGCACCCCCGCGGACACGACGCCGAATCCGATCGCCGCGATGTTCGCGAACCTGCCGTTCGGACGCGTCAACCAGTACACGGCCAACGTCACCGCCACGCAGGCCGTCTTCTCGCCACGGCTGGGGAGCGCGCTGCGCATTGCCAACTACTGGCAGAGCGCCTCGCGGTTCGGCCTGCGCGAGCAGCTCGCTGAAACCGAATACCAAGTGCGCACCGCCTATGTGCGCGCGCAACTGGCCGCCGAACTCGAGGCCAGCGCGCGCGAAGCGGTGGCGCAGGCCGCACGCTTCCTCGAGCAGGAACGGCTGCGCCTATCGGCCGGCACCGGCTCCGAGCTCGACGTGCTCCGCGCCGAAGTGTCACTGGAGAATCTGCGCCCGCAGCTCGTGGACGCGCAGAACGCCGCGGCCATCGCCACGCTCGACATCAAGCGCCTGGTCAACGTGCCGCTGGCCGCGCCGCTGATGCTCACCACGGCCCTTGCCGCCCCGGCCGCGCCTCTGGCCGCCGCCATCGACCCCACGACGGTCTCGGCAGAACGGGCGGCGGTGAAGGCCGAGGAACAGCAGGTGCGCATCGCCAACGAGATCGTGAAGCAGGCGATTGCCGCCTACATTCCCGCGCTCGATTTCCGGATGAGCCTCGGACGCATCATGTACCCCACCGAGGTCTTCGCCCTCAACGGGCGGGAGTGGCTCACCGACTGGAACGCGTCGCTGACGCTCAAGGTGCCGCTGTTCAACGGCATGAAGCGCGGCGCCGACCTCTCGCAGGCGCGCATTGGCCTGCGGCAGGAGGAGTACCGCCTGGCGCAGCTGCGCGAAGCGGTGCAGCTGCAGTACCAGCAAGCCCTCGGCGAGCGCACGCGCGCCGAGGCGGCCATCACGGCCCGCAAGCGGACCGTCGATCAGGCCCAGCGCGTGTACGACCTCACGGTGCTCCGCTACGACCAGGGACTGGCCACGCATCTCGACGTCAGTGACGCGCGTCTCGGTCTGCTGATGTCGCGCGCCAACTATGCGCAGGCCGTTGCCCAATACCACATCGCTGACGCGGGACTGCAGCGCGCCCTTGGCGCCAGCTCCGCCGCCCTTTCCCCGGCTCGCTGACCATGACGACGACTATTTTCTCTTCGCGCGGCCGCGCCGCGGCGCGCTTCGCCTCCCTGCTCGCCCTCGCCGCAGCCGCCTGCGGTGGCGACAAGACCGGCGCCGGTGAGGCCGCTCCCCCTGTGGTGCTCGGCGCCGCGGACGTGACCGCCGCGTCGACCATCGACCTCGGGCCGTCGGTGGTGGTCAGCGGGGTGCTCGACCCCGCCGACGTGGTGCGCGTGCGCGCGCAGGTGGGCGGCACGCTGCGCGACCTCAAGGTCGACCGCGGCTCACGGGTCACCCGCGGCCAGCTGATGGCGCGCATCGAGGCGCAGGGCGTGGTGGGCAACGCCGTGGGAGCCAAGGCCAACGTGACGGCGGCCGAGGCCGGCAAGGCCGTGGCGCTGCAGCGGCTCGAGGGGGCAAAGAAGCTGTACGAGGCCGGCGCCATGGCGGTGGTGGATTTCAAGGCCGCGCAGGCTGGGTATGACGCCGCCGTCGCGCAGCTCGCCGCCGCGCAGGCCGCGAGCGCCAGCGCCAGCGAGGCCGCCGGACGCACCGAGTTGCGGGCGCCCTTTGACGGCTGGGTGAGTGAACGCATGGGCGAGGCCGGCGAGTCGGTGAAGGGCGAGGATCCCGTGTTCACGGTGGTCGATCCCCGCACGCTGGAGCTCAAGGGACAGGTGGGAGCCACCGACGCCGCCCACGTGCGCGCTGGGCAGGTGGTCACCTTCACGCTCGACGCGATGCCCGGGCAGACGTTCAAGGGCTCGGTCTCGCGCGTCGACCCCGTAGCCAGCGCGGCCACGCGGCAGGTCGGCGTCTTCGTGCAGCTGCCGAATGGCGCCGGTAAGGTGGTGGCCGGACAGTTTGCGCACGGACGCATCCGCACCGGCGCAGCGACCAAGACTGTCGTTGTCCCCGAGAGCGCGGTTCGCACCGGGGAGAAGGACGCGTACGTGCTCGTCGTCGACGGCGCCGTGGTGCGGCGGCGTCCCGTGGTCACCGGCGCGCGCGACGAAGACCGCGGCGTCATCGCGATCACCAGCGGGCTCACCGCGGGCGAGCGTGTGGTAGTGACGGCCGGCGTCGAGATGGCCGACGGCACGAAGGTGACCACGGGCAAGGAGAAGTAGGATGTCCACTCCCGCTGCCGGCGGAGGGCTGAGCGCCCTCGCCATCCGGCGTCCCGTCTTCACCGCCATGGTGATGTCGGCGCTCATCGTGCTCGGCTACTTTAGTTATCGCCGGCTCCCCATCGACCAGTTCCCGGCCATCGACCTGCCCATCGTCACGGTGCAGACCACGTACCCGGGGGCCAGCGCAAGCACCATCGAGCGCGAGGTCACCAAGCGGCTCGAGGAAGCGTTCAACCCCGTGCAGGAAGTCAAGAAGATCACATCGATCTCGCTCGAGGGCGTGTCGCAGGTGATCGTCGAGTTCCAGCTGACCCGCAACGTGGACGTCGCCGCCCAGGATCTGCGCTCCAAGATTGACGGCATCCGACGCAATCTCCCGGCTGGCATCGACCCGCCGGTGGTGCAGAAGATCGACTTCGGGTCCGCCCCGGTGCTGTCGCTGGCGCTTTCGAATCCCGATATGCCGCTGGTCAAGCTCACGGCACTCGCCGACGAAATGATTCGCCGGCGGCTCGAGTCGGTGTCGGGAGTGGGCGAGGTGCGCATCTCCGGCGGCCTCAAGCGCGAAGTGCGGGTCTATCTGCAGCCGGCCCGCATGGAGGCGCTGGGCATCACGGTGCCGCAGATCTCCGCTGCGCTCCGCCAGCAGAACCTCGAAGTCCCCGCCGGCCGCGTGACGATGGGCGCCCGCGAGCAGTTGGTGCGCGTGACGGGCCGCATCACGACGCCGGAACAGTTCGGCAACGTCATCGTGGTCACCCGCGGCGGCCTCACCGTGCGCCTGCGTGACGTGGCGCGCATCGAAGACGCCACCGAGGAAGAGCGTTCGCTGGCCTTGGTGGACGGACGGCGCAGCATCGGCATCGACCTCATCAAGGTGTCGGGCGCCAACACCGTGCAGGTGGCCGACGGCGTGCGCAAGCAGATCGCCACGCTGCAAACCGCGCTCCCCGCGGGGACGCAGCTGCAGGTGGTGCGCGACAACTCGGTGATGATCCGCAACTCGGTGGCCGACGTCATCGACGAGCTGCTGCTCGGCGCGGTGCTCACGGTCATCATCGTGATGCTCTTCCTGAATGACTGGAAGGCAACAGCCATCACGGCGCTGTCGCTCCCCGTCTCGGTGATTTCGTCGTTCATCATCATGAACGCGCTCGGCTTCACGCTGAACGTGCTCACGCTGATGGCCCTCTCACTGTCGATCGGCATCCTGATCGACGACGCCATCGTTGTCGTCGAGAACATCGTGCGCCATCGCGAGATGGATGAAGACCATTTCACGGCCGCCGGTCGCGGCACGCACGAGATCATCCTCGCGGTGATGGCGACGACGTTCTCCATCGTCGCCGTCTTCATCCCCGTCGCCTTCATGGGCGGCATCATGGGGCGCTTCTTCTATTCGTTCGGCATCACGGTGGCGTGGGCGGTGCTCGTGTCGCTCTTCGTGTCGTTCACGCTCACGCCAATGCTCTCCGCCTGGTGGGGAGTGAACCCGCACGTCCACGGCGAGGGCGGCGGCAATGCGCTGACCCGCGCCATCGCCGGCTTCAACACCTGGTTCGACCGCATCAGCCACGGCTACCGGGCCCTCATCGAGTGGGCGCTGCTGCACCGCCGCACCACGCTGGTGCTCGCGACGGCCAGTCTGGTGGCGGCGTTCGCGCTTGTCCCATTCATCGGCGGCGAGTTCTCGCCGGGGCAGGACAACAGCGAGTTCACCGTCACGTTTGAGACCCCGGAGGGGTCGAGCCTCACGCAGACGCGCGCCAAGGCCGACCAGGTGGTTGCCACGCTACGCAGCATGGAAGGCGTCTCGTACACCTACACGACCATCGGCGCCGGTGCCACCGGCACGGTGCGTTCCGGCGAGATCTACGTGCGCCTGGTGCCACCGGGCGAACGGCCGCAGGCCGCCAAGGACATGATGATGACGGCGCGCGCAAAGCTCGGGCAGCTGTACGGCGTGCGCGCCTTCGTGCTGGAGCAATCGGGCCCCGGCGGCGCGCAGGCGCCGCTGCAGGTGGAACTGCGCGGCCCGGACATCGACGAGTTGCAGCGCCTCTCCAAGCTCGTCTACGCTCGGGTGGCCGCCATTCCCGGCATCGTCGACGTCAAGTCGTCGCTGGGCGAGCCGAAGCCGGAACTGCAGGTGGAGGTCAACCGCGACGCGGCCAACCAGATTGGCCTCGACATCGGCGGCATTGCCGCCACGCTCCGGCCGCTCTTCGCCGGCGAGGTGGCCACCCGCTGGGAAGACCCCACCGGGGAAGAACGTGACGTGCGGGTGCAGGTGGCCCCGGAACTGCGCCGCTCGCTCGAGGACGTCAGCGCCCTCCCGGTGCCGACGTCGCGGTTCGGCCCCAACGGCGTGACCTCGGCGCGGCTCGGCGATGTGGCCACCGTGCGCGTGGCCAGTGCGCCATCGCAGATCGACCGTATGCGCCTTGAGCGCGTGGTCACGATCTCCGGAAACACCTCGCCGGACTTCTCGCTCTCCGAGGCGTCGACCGCCATTCGCACCGAGGTCGACAAGCTCTCGCTCCCGCCGGGCTACACGGTGAACCTCGGCGGCGAAACGGAGATGCTCGCCGAAACGGTCGGGTACGTGATCGAAGCCATCGTGCTCGCGGTCATCCTGATCTTCCTCATTCTCGCCTCGCAGTTCGAGTCGTTCACGCACCCGGTGGCGATCATGCTCTCGCTGCCCCTGTCGCTGGTCGGTGTGCTGCTCGCCCTGCTTCTCACCGGCTCCACGCTGAACATCATGTCGATGATCGGCGTGATCATGCTGATGGGACTCGTCACCAAGAACGCCATTCTGCTGGTGGACAACGCCAACGAACGGCGCCGTGCCGGCGCGCACCGGCATGATGCCCTGGTCGAAGCCGGCGCCGTGCGACTGCGCCCCATCATGATGACCACGCTGGCGATGATTGCCGGTATGTTGCCCATCGCATTCGCGCTCGGCGATGGTGGCGAGTTCCGCGCGCCGATGGCGCGCGCGGTGATTGGCGGCCTCATCACCTCCACCGCGCTGACACTGGTGGTTGTCCCGGTGGCGTATAGCTACTTCGACGACTTCGGCGCCTGGGTGAAGCGCAAGTTCGTGAGCGAGGAGCGCGAGATGGAGATCACCAAGGAGCAGCGCGTCTCGGGGTTGCATCACACGCTGACGGGCGACGAATAGGCGGGCGCGGCACGGCCCGAGGCGCTAGCTTAGGGCCGTGTCCGAATTCGCCCTCTACTTCCGGATGGGGTTCCACCATATCGCCGCCATCGGCGCGTGGGACCACATCCTGTTCGTTGCCGCCCTGACGGCGGCGTACGGCGTGCACGAATGGAAGCGCATCGCGGTGCTCGTTACCGCGTTCACCATCGGGCACTCTATCACGCTGGCACTGGCGACCTACGAACTCGTGAGTGTCGGCCAGTCCGTGGTTGAGCCGCTCATCGCGGCCACGATCGTCTTTATGGCCGTGGCGGCCATCCGCGATCAACTCGTCCCCGCCACCGATGCCGGTCGCGCGGCCGCGATGCGCCGGCGGTACGTGACCGCCGGCGGCTTCGGACTGGTCCACGGCCTCGGCTTCGCCAGCGCGCTGCACGCGCTGCTGGGGAGCGAGAGTTCCATTGGCGTCCCGCTCCTCGCCTTCAATATTGGCCTCGAGGTCGGGCAGGTGCTCATCGTCGGCGCGTTTTTCGCATTGGGACTCGCCGCCGACCGCTGGCTCGCCCTGCGGCGCCGCGACTGGGTGCTCGTGCTCTCCGGCGCGGCCGCCGGCATTGGTCTCACACTGTTGATCGACCGGCTGGGCAACGCTTCCTGATCGCCGGCCGTTAGTGGTTGTTGCAGGCGCTTTCCCTTCTTTCCCCGCGAGGGTTCGCTGATGACGTCACTCCGTGTCGTGCGCCACGCCGCCGCCGTGCTGGCGGTCGCCGTTTCGCTCCCCCTGGGCGCGCAGCGCGGCGGCCCGCCCATCACCACCGGGCCGCAGTGGTTGAACGCCGACACGACGAAAAAGACCAATCAGTCGAACTTCCGTGCACTCGCCGAGTGGCCCACGCCCAACGAGGTCCGCACGTCGGACGGTTCACCGGGCCCGCGCTACTGGCAGCAGAAGGTCGACTACGTGATTCGCGCGACGCTCGACACCGTGAAGCACGAGATCACGGGCACGGAGCGCGTGACCTACCACAACAACGCGCCGAGCACGCTCCCCTACCTTTGGTTCCAACTCGACCAGAACGTCGAGCGCCCCGATTCGCGGGCCAGCGTCTCAGCGCGTCCGCTTCCCAAGGGGCTCGCCAACATCACGCCGGCGGCGCAGCGGATGCTCGGCCTCACCGGCGAAGAGGCGCAGACGCTTGGCATGCGCATTGGCCGAGTGAGCACCGTTGGCGCCAACGGCGCACGCACCGCCGCGGCGTTCTTCGTGAACGGCACCTCGATGCGCGTGGAACTGCCCACCCCTCTGGCGAGCGGGAAGTCGGCGCAGATCGAGATCGAGTGGGCCTACGCCGTCCCCGAGCTCGGCCGCAACACCCAGCGCAATGCACGCGACAAGGTGAAGGACGGCTGGGAGTACGAGATCGCGCAGTGGTATCCGCGCGCCGCCGTGTACGATGACGTGAGCGGCTGGACCAACGATCAGTTCTACTCGCAGGGCGAGTTCTACCAGGAGTTTGGCGACTTCGACGTCGCGATGACCGTGCCGCACGACCACATCGTGCGCGCCACCGGCGTGCTGCAGAACCCCGCCGAGGTGCTTACGGCGACGCAGCGCGCGCGCCTGCAGAAGGCGTGGTCGTCCGATGAGCCCGTGTTCATTGTGGCGCCGGGAGAAGTCGCTTCGCCCGCCACGCGGCCGGCCGGCAGCGCACCGCTCACGTGGCGTTTCACGGCCAAGAACGTGCGCGATTTCGCCTGGGCGAGCTCGCGGACGTTTGTCTGGGACGCCATGGGCTTCCGCTATCAGAAGGGGGGCCGGCTCATCGAGCTCCACTCCGTCTATCCGCGCGACGCCATGCCGCTGTGGGACCAGTACAGCACCAAGGCCATCAAGCAGACGATGGTCACGTACGGGCGGATGGTGATCGAGTACCCGTATCCCGTGGCCAGCAACGTGCACGGGTCGGTGGGCGGGATGGAGTATCCCATGATCGCTTTCTGCGGCGCGCGTCCGCGCCCCGATGGCACGTTTGACCCGTCGCTCAAGTGGCGGCTCATCTCGGTGACCATTCACGAGGTCGGCCATAACTGGTTCCCGATGATCCTCGCGTCGGATGAGCGGCGCTGGGGGTGGATGGACGAGGGGATGAACTCGTTCGTGCAGTACTACGCCGAGAAGGAGTGGGATCCCAACTACCCGTCCAACCGCGGGCCCGCCAAGAACATCGTGGCGTATTTCCGGGATCCGGCGCAGGTGCCGATGATGACCGAGTCGGATCTCGTCTACGCCAACTACAGTCCGCAGGCATACGCCAAGCCGGCCGCGGCGCTCGTGATGCTGCGCGAGCAGGTGCTCGAGCCGGTGCAGTTCGACCGCGCCTTCCGCGAGTACGCGGCGCGCTGGGTCTTCAAGAAGCCGCAGCCGGCCGACTTTTTCCGCACGGTCGTCAATGGCGCCGGCGAAAACCTCAACTGGTGGTGGCGCGGGATGTTTTATACCACGTACGCCAACGATCAGGCCATTGGGCCGGTGACCACGGACAATGCCGATGGGCTGGTCGGCAACACCAATCGCGGCAAGTACTATCACCGCATCACCATCGACCAGAAGGGCGGGCTCGTGATGCCCATCCAGCTGGGCATCACCTACGACGACGGCACGACCGCGCTGGTGAAACTTCCGGCCGATGTCTGGCGGTACAACGAGAAGTCATTCACGTACGCCTTCTTCTCCAACAAGGGGCTCGGCCAGGTGGTCATCGACCCCAACGAAGTGCTCGCCGACATCAATCGCGACAACAACTCGTGGAAGGCCGCGCAGAAGGTGGTGCCATGACGCGATGGGCCGTGCTGGCCGGCGCCGTGTGTTTGCTCGGCGCCGCGCCAGCCCCCGTGCCACACAACCTCCACGTCGCCAATACACGGCTGGTCGTGGAGGGAAGTGTGATGGTCGCGCGCATTCGGATGTTCCGCGATGACCTGCAGAAGGCGATTAAGCGCCCGGTCGGCGACGACGCGGCGTCAAAGGCCGCCGTCGCCGCCTATCTGGCGCAGCAGGTCACGCTCACGGCCGACGGCGTGCGGCTCGCGGGCAACGTGATCGACAGCGGCAGTGACACGGACGCCGACCAGCCCGTCTGGTGGGTGCTCGTGCAGTGGCAGGCCGCAAAGCCTGTGAAGGCGCTTGGCCTCAAGGTCCAGTTGATGTTCGACGTCTTCAGCGACCAGCAGAACATCGTGATGGTGTCCAAGCAGCCCGGCGACGAACGGCACGGGCTGTATTTCCACGCCGGCGACCGGGCCGAGCAGCTGCTGAGGTTCTGACGCTCCGCTACGGCAGCGTATCCCGCAGCACCGCCCGGTTGCTCCGATAGGGGGCATAGCCTGCCCCCCAGTCCACGGCGTGCACCTCGAGTGAGATCCGCGCGCCATCGACGTGCACGATGACAAAGTGATACGGATTTTCTCCCTGGTTCATGCCGGGCTTCACCAGATGCTCCACGCGCGCTGAATCGGCGCCGGTGGCCGCCACGTAGCCGCGAAGGTCGGGCTCGCCGCGATACACGTAGAGCGGCGCACCGCCGCCGCCAGTCACGAGTTGGTCCATGCGCCGGCGCACGCCCGACGCGTCGCGATACCGCTCCACCCAGTGCTCATACAGGTGCTCGTGACCCGCCACGAGCAGCTGCACGCCGTGCTTACGGAACATTGGCATCCACTTCTCGCGCACCTCGGCGGTGGGGCGCTCGACAATCGCCCCGCCGTGCGGACCCGACGAGTAGGTCGGATGGTGGAAGAAGGCCACGATCAGCGGATACCGCGTGCGGTCCAGCCCTTCGAGTTGCGCACGCGCCCACGCCAGCTGCGTCGAATCGCCGGCAATGTTCGAGTCGAACGCCAGCACAAAGGTGTTGCCGTAGCCGAACGCGTATGTCGGATAGCCATTCAGCCGGCGCGTGGCGCCATCGGGCGGAATCAGCTGTGCGACCGCGCGCAGGTAGTTCGTGAGGCCTTCCTTCCGCCCCGGATTGTCGAGCGCCGCCGCACTCGTCACGTCGTGGTTCCCCGGCGCCAGGAAATACGGGATGCCGCCGTCCGTCGTGATGCGGTTGATCAGTCCCGTAAACGACACGTTCCACTGCTTTGGGTCGCGCCCGTTGACCACCGCATCGCCGCTCTGCAACACGAAGCGGATCGGTGACGGACCCGTGGCGCGCGCCGCGATCATGCGGAGCATGGCGTCCACGATGAGTGAGTGCTCGTATTGCACCTCGGTGCCGTCGCGGCGCCCGCGCGTATCGCCGTACACGATGAACGAGTACTTGGTGATCCCGGCCGTCGCCGCCTCGGCGGGCATGGGCACCCGGGGGCGGAGAATGGCGCGCACCGTGTCGGCGGTCGACTGAGCGACCGCAGCGGCCGGCGGCGTGGCCCGCTGTTGGGCCTGCAGCGGAAGCGCGAACAGCAGGCCGCAGGCAGCGGCGCGGGGTATCGACGAGCTCATCATGGCGGCAGGCCTCACGGGATCGGGCGGCGGTCGCCCCCGCCGGGGACTGGCCCGGCGGGCGGCGATGCGAGAAGATCAAGATACCGAATTTCGGCTCCGCGAATTCCCGCCACACGCACCCCGGACGAAATCCCGATGCGCTTCCGTCACATTGCCTCCACCTGCCGCGCTCTGCTCGCTCTCATGGCCATTGCCCCGCTCGCCAGCGCGCAGAAGAGCGCCCCGCTCAAGTATCCCTCCTCCCGCGCCAGCAAACACGTCGACAACTACCACGGCACCAAGGTCCCCGACCCCTTCCGGTGGCTCGAGGACGACACGGCGAGCGCGGTGAAGGCCTGGGTCGGCGACCAGAACGCCGTCACGTTCGGATACCTCGACCGCATCGCGTACCGCGCCCCGCTGCTGAGCCGGCTCAAAGAGCTCTCCAACTATCCGCGCACGTCCATGCCCATGCGCCGCATGGGCTGGGTCTGGTACACCAAGAACAGCGGCCTGCAGAACCAGTCGGTGTATTACATCCAGCGCGGACTTGAAGGCACGCCCGACGTCCTCATCGACCCCAACACGCTGACCGCCGACGGCACCACGCGCGTGGGCGGCTTCCAGCTCGACGAGTCCGGGACGCGCCTCGCCTACACGATGTCGCGCGCCGGCTCGGACTGGCAGGAAATCCACGTCATGGATCCGCTCACGCGCCGCGACTTTTCTGACGTGGTGCGCTGGGTCAAGGTCTCCGGCATCGCCTGGCAGGGGAGCGGTTTCTACTACTCCCGCTACCCGACGCCGGCCGACACCACCAAGGCGCTGAGCGGCGTCAACGAGAACCATCAGGTCTTCTACCACGCCCTGGGCACGGACCAGTCGAAGGATCGGCTCATCTACGCCGACCCGGCCAACCCGCAGCGTTTCCACACCGCAGCCACCACCGACGACCAGCGCTTCCTGCTGCTCACGATCTCCGACCGCGGCAAGGGACTCGATGGCAATGCGCTCTGGGTGCGCGACCTGACGTCGGCCGACACGGCCTGGCGCAAAGTTGTGCCCGGCTTTGGCAAGGAGTTCGACGTCATCGACAACGACGGCCGCTTCCTGCTGGTGCTCACCAACGCCGGCGCACCCAACCGCCGCGTCGTCCGCATCGATCCGGAGGCGCCCGCCGAGTCGAACTGGAAGGTGATCATCCCGGAACAGCCCGAAACGCTGGAAGGCGTGAGCAACGTCGGCGGCCGGCTCTTTGCCTCGTACCTGAAAGACGTGGTGAGCAAGATCGTGCAGTACCGCTATGACGGCACGCGCGAGCGCGACGTGACGCTCCCCGGCGTCGGCACGGCCGGCTTCGCCAGCGGCGAGCGGACCGACGGCGAGACCTTCTTCTCGTTCACCAGCTTCACCGCGCCGCCCACGACGTATCGCTACGACATCGCGCGCGGCACCAGCACCGTGTATCTGCAGCCCAAGCTGCCGTTCGATCCGTCGCAGTTCGAGACGCGGCAGGCCTTCGCCACGTCGAAGGACGGCACCAAGATCCCGATGTTCATCGTCGCCAAGAAGGGGCTCGTCCTCGACGGCCGGAATCCGACGCTCGTCTACGGATACGGCGGCTTCAACATCTCGCTGACCCCGGGCTTCAGCGCCAGCCGCGTGGCCTGGCTCGAGCAGGGGGGCGTCTTCGTGCAGGTGAACATGCGCGGCGGCGGCGAGTACGGCGAAGCGTGGCACCAGGCCGGGATGAAGGGGAACAAGCAGAATGTCTTTGACGACTTCATTGCCGCCGGCGAATGGCTGGTCGCCAACAAGTACACGTCCAAGGACCGGATGGCGATGCAGGGCGGTTCCAACGGTGGCCTGCTCGTGGGCGCCGTGATGGCGCAGCGTCCCGACCTGTTCCGCGTGGCACTCCCCGCCGTGGGCGTGATGGACATGCTGCGCTTCCAGAAGTTCACGATCGGCTGGAACTGGATTGCCGACTACGGTTCGAGCGACAACGCCGAGGATTTTGCGTACCTCATCAAGTACTCGCCGCTCCAGAACCTGAAGAACGGCACCGCCTATCCGGCGACGATGGTCACCACGGCCGATCACGACGATCGCGTGGTGCCGGCCCATTCGTTCAAGTTCGCCGCTCGGCTCCAGCAGGCGCACAAGGGACCAAATCCGGTGCTCATCCGGGTGGCCACCTCCAGCGGGCATGGCAGCTCGTCGCTCACCAAGGGACTTGAGGAGACGGCTGACCTGTTCGCCTTCACGATGCACAATCTCGGGATGTCGCCCACCTTCCCGCCCAAGCCGGCCGTCGTTCCCTGACGGCGGGCAAAGCCCCCCAATTGGTCAGTTTTTTCACCCACAAGCCGATAACAATTCTCTGAGAACCCTTTCCTGGCGAATCCGGCGGAGTGCGACCGAGTGCCAACGGAGCTTGAAGTGGTGGAAGAGATGCCCGGCTACGACGCCGCGGCCATTGCGAAGTTGCGGTTCTTCGTGCCGCGAGCCGTGCTCACCGTCGGTGAGCATGCGCGGCTGATCGTCGCCGCGGAGGACGCGGCTGGCACGGAGGTGCCTGGTGTCGCGGTGCGCTGGAGTTCGAGTGCGCCTGGCACGGTCTCCGTCGATGCGGACGGCGTGGTTGAAGCGCTCGCCACCGGCGAGGCGCGCATTATCGCGACGGCCGGCACGGTGTCGGCGGAACTCGGGGTCATCGCCTCGCGCGTCAGCGTGCGGGCGTTCGGCGTGCATCCATCGCGGGCCAGTCTGTGCGTAGGCGAGTCGGCACGCATCGAGGTCGATGTCACCGATCATCGCGGGCTCAGCCGAGACCCGCGCATCGTGGCGTGGTCGTCGAGCGATCCGTCGATTGCGCGCGTCACGCCCGACGGCCGAGTGACTGCCATCGGGCACGGGCAGGCGAAGATCACGGCCGCAAACGGCACGCTGAATGCCAGCGCTACGGTGGAAGTCGTGCCGCTGGTGGCCGCCAATCTCACCGTCTCCCCACCCGCGCTGACGCTGGAAATCGGGGCAGCGGAGCAGCTGAAAGCCACCGTGCTCTCACAGCGCCAGACCGTCATGCCCGACGCCGTACTGCGGTGGCAGTCGAGCGATCCCAAGATCGTCTGGGTCGACGATGCCGGGGCCGTGCGCGGGGTGGCCGCCGGGGTGGCCAAGATCCGTGTGTCGTGCGGGTCGTTCTTCGCTACGTCGACGATCCGGGTGCCGGCGCGGCGGCCGTAGACCGGCCCGCGTCGCGCGTATATACTTATATAGCGCTACAGTATTCCGAACCACGGCACCGAGTCGTCGATCCCCCCATGCCCAGCTACGAATACATCTGCCGCCAGTGCGACGCACCGTACGAGGTGCGCCTCTCGATGTCGGCGTATGCCGCCGGAGAGGGCGCGACGTGCCCCGCCTGCGGGTCAACCAAGGTCGAGCGGCGCTTCACGGCCGTCGGCGTAATGACGGGGAGCCGGACCGGCGGCACTTGCGCGGCCCCGTCGTGCGGCGGTGGGAGCGGCTTTACCTGAGCGTCGTGACCCGCCGCTCCGTGTGAGCGGCCGTTCGTGAACTCCTCTACGGCGCCGGCCGAACCGGCGCCAGCGCGCCGCGGTGCTCCGCCAACCAGGCACCCAGCGCTTTCTTGATCGCACGCCCCATCGCCCGTTGCTGCGCCGGGTCCTGCAGCAGCGCGCGGCTCACGGTGTTGTCGCCGATCTCGAGCAAGACGCGGTACGGCGCGCGGTTCACGTTCTCGTCCAGACTGTAGAACCCCAGCCGCCCGGTGACGGCGCAGCGATAGTCGTTGCGGCCGGTTGAGCTGTCCAGCAGGACGCCGCGGTCCTCGAGCCCCGTGACCGCCGCAACGGCCGCCACGAGTCGCGCAGCGAGCACGCGGTTGTCCGCCTCCATCGCGTCACCGTCGTGGATGTACCCCCAGATGGCGTGTCGATTGGTTCCGCCGTTGTTGTGCAGCGCAACGAACACCGTGGGGGCAAGCGCGTTCGATTCTTTCAACTCATACGCGTACCCCGACAGCTGGCCGTCCACGAGCGCCGTCGTGTGCGCGAGCATCGTGTTGCTGCCGGTGTTCGCGTGGTGCAGCCCCGCCACGCCCAGGCTCCACACTTTGTGCTCGTTCAGTCGCGGCTTGGTCCGCATCGCCGCGTCGGCGATCCCGTTGTTGACTTCCGCCTCGTTGAAGTCCTTCCCGGTGTCGGTTTGGTGCGAGGGCTGCCAGACCACGACGGGACCACGTGCCGGCCCTGGCGCCAAGCGCGCCGCGGTGCGGCAGGACGTTCCAACAAACAGGATGGCGGCAAGCGCCGGGAGGTGCGCAACGCGCATAGCGGGGGCCTCGGGCCGAGTGGAGATGGTGGCCCGAAGTTACGGTGGCCCGGGCGGCGTGGCGAGCGTGACGGAACTGGCGCCGGGCGCAGGCGACGGCGACCAGTCCCTGCGCTCAGCCGCCGAACTTCATGCTGATGACGACCCACAACGGAAAGAGCACTGCGTGGCCGATGAGCGCCGACTTGCGCCGCTTTGACCGTGCCTCTTTCGAGTAGGCCCAGCGAAACGCCTCACGGTATACCGCACTCGTATCGACCATCAAGTTCCGGTGCTCCTCGGGAACAACGACCGCGCGATTTGCCGCCGGAAGCGCGATGGCCAGCCCCCACACTGGTAGCAGGCCCGAGACCACACCTCCGGTGAACGCACCTCTCGCCGAACGCGACTCGGCGGCGCGCGCTCCGTCCCACGCGCCTCGGGCAACCAGCGTGGTGGAGTCACGGGGCACCACCCCCGAACCGGCCGCGTTTTGCGCCGGCAAGACCGTGATGGGAGCCAGTGTCGCTAATCCGAAGATGAGACCCGCTCGGCGGATCGCGCTCGGGCTGTGCATGCTCAGCGGAGTTGAAGTGTTTTCTCAGAACTCTGGAGCGCTCAAGTTGTCGCCCGTGCACGAAGTCGGTCGGGCGACGTTGCCGACCTGCTTCCCCTCAATCCGTTCCTTCACGCCCTCCTGACTGCTCTGACGATTCGCGATCTCGACCGCATCTTAGACGTTCGCCATCCGCGAAAGCAAGAGCGGTCGCGCCATACGGAGCGCGATGCTCGACAGCCCGCGTGCGAGCCGCGCCGAGGATCCTGCAGTTGCGCACCACCGTAGAGCGCGATTTCGGCATCCAGCCGGACGTGCCCACCGACGTGCTTGACATCCTCCACCAGTCGCGCCCGTCGGCCAGCTCTAGTGGTCCGCCATAGCGCTGGACGCCAGAGTCCATGTCGAGATCGAGTCTCATCCAGCGTCGCGCGGCCGAAGGACAACTCTCGCCTGTAGCCGCCTTCACTTGGATCGGCACCGTGTGGCAGGCTTCGTCGGCAGCGATCACGTCAAGGGTTGGCACGTTGCCGGCGAATGGCGTAGCAATGAGGTCAATGCGGCCCAGTTCAGCACATACGAGGTGCTCTGCAATCTGGCCAGTCAGCTTGTTCTTGCGCCCGGTCGCCATTCCTTTCTCCAGATCAGCTCTCGAAGTAGTCGGAATCGACCTTCTTAACATCATAGGTCGTGACGACGCTAATGCCGAGGTTGTGCTCAACCATCAGGTTTGCGAGCTGTTCGCCATCGATGAGTACGATCTTCTTGCCTATCTGGCCAACGTAGCTGCGAGCATCCGCAGAGAACTGGGAAGTTGTGATCATCACTCCCTTGTTGGCTCTGACTCCTTCAAGGCTGCCGATGAAAGCCTGCACGACGGGTCGCCCAACGGTGCTCTCCCAACGCTTCGCTTGGAGATAGATCATGTCGAGGCCGAGGCGATCTTCATTGATTACGCCGTCGATGCCGCCGTCTCCCGATTTTCCTACCGTCCTCCCCGCGTCCTCGCGGGAGCCGCCGTAGCCCATGAGCAGCAGAAGTTCCACCACTAGGCGCTCAAAGAAGCTGGGCGGCGCCGCCTTGATCCTCTCAAGAAGCTCTTGAACGAGTTGCTCCTTGATGCCCTCATGGACCCGTTCGAGGGTCTCTTCGGGAGTCTCATCACTTTCAGAGCTGGGCGATTTCGCCGTGGACGCGCCGCCTGCCTTCGGAACTGCCTTGTGGAAGTCGACGAATTCTGGGTACCGCTCCAGAAGCTTGATGTTCAACCGGCTGGGCTTTGAGGCGAGTGTGTCCCTTCCCCGCTGTGTGATTCTGCATACTCCACGCCCCGGGGATTCAAGCAGGCCCGCCTTCTTCAGGTAAGTGCGGGCCCACCCAATGCGGTTTTCGAACATCACCTGTTTGCCGCTGGGCAACATGACTGCTCGATCGTGATCGCTGAGCCTCAGGTCCTTCGCGAGTTCCTCGTAGAGGTCCGACATCTTGTGTAACTCACCGTCACCGATGCGTTTCAGCAGAGGGAGAAACCAGCTTTGGAAGTCCGGGACGGTCATAGGCTGAGTTAGGCGAAGGCAGAGTACGAAGGAACGCTCGGGAGCGGACCTAGAGAAGTTGGCACAAATGCTCAGAGCGGGCCAACCGGTTCGGTTGACCCGCCCCAAGTAGCCCCTCCTGGGCTCGGACGAAATTCATCGCTTCAGGGGGCAGATCCGATCTTGGGCTAGATTCCCTGCATCTTGTTGCGATCAGCGGAAATTCAATGAGCACATCTCTTAGGTGGATTCTGTTCCTCATCTACTTGATGGGAATCGCTGCATTCAATCAGGCCGTGAGTGATGCATGCACGCACGGCAATTGCATTCACGGCTGGTACAGCAAGTACAACCGGCCAGAGCAGGCGCTGGCGCTGACGTGGATACTCGGCCTCCCGCTTGTGGTGGTCGCGGTCAGTTCGCGGGTGCGTCAGTCGAACGGTGGCAGGACTCGCGCGTCTCAGCGGACGCGCCTCGCTGCTAGCAAAGACGCCGAGGCCGCCCGGCTACGAGACGAGCGAATGCGTCACGATGAACTTGTTCGAGAACAGCGCGATATGGCTGGCCGCGTGGCGCGCAGGTCGCCGGTTTGGAGAACGCATTTTCAGGAACTGAAGCGGTCTCGGACACGCGCCACTGCTCGCAAAGCTTGGCGATGCGAGGCATGCGGCCTCGCTTTTGAGGTCGGCACAGACTACTTCCACGCCGGGTACAGCGGAGGTTCATCACGCACCAAGTACTGCTCCGCGTGCGTGGACGAGAGTTCAGGCTAACTCTCGGGACGCGTCGGCCCATGATGGCACGGCGCCTACCCTGATGGGAAAAGTTCGGGGACCAATCTGCGGGAGTTGCGTATATACAAAGCAAAGCGGGCCAACCAAACTGGTTGACCCGCTTTAAGTTGCCCCTCCAGGGCTCGAACCTGGACTCTTCTGATCCAGAGTCAGACGTGTTGCCAGTTACACCAAGGGGCAGAACTCCCAGCGTGGAACTCCCGGCGTTGCCGCAGGGAATCGAATTATACCCCGACCCTAGGGCCAATCAACCCCTTCCGCACCCAAACTGGGCTAGCTTTCACTCCCGACTCGCACCGCCCGGAGCCCCCGTATGACCGACCTCGAACCGTACTTCGAGCCCTTCCGGCGCCAAACCATCGGCCACGACCAGCGCTTCGCCTCCCCATACGGCGAACACCGCATCGTCTACGCCGACTGGACCGCCAGCGGGCGCCTCTACCGCCCCATCGAAGACCGGCTCCGCGACCGCTTCGGCCCCTTCGTGGGCAATACCCACAGCGAGTCGTCCGTCACGGGCTCGGCCATGACCCTGGCCTACCACGAAGCGCACGACATCCTCAAACGCCACGTCAACGCGGCCCCCGACGACCTGATCCTCACCGTCGGCGCGGGAATGACCGCCGCCGTCAACAAACTCCAGCGCATCCTGGGCCTCAAAGCCCCCGAAGGGCTGCGCCCCTACGTGAAACTCGAGCCGGCCGAGCGGCCGGTCGTCTTCGTCACCCACCTCGAACACCACTCCAACCACACGTCGTGGTACGAGACCATCGCCGATGTCGTCGTGGTCCCCCCCGACGCCGACGGGGTGGTCTCGCTCGACGCGCTCGAAGCGCAACTCCACGAATACCGCGACCGCCCGGTAAAGATCGGCGCCTTCAGCGCCTGCTCCAACGTCACCGGCATCTTCACCCCCTACCACGCGATGGCCCGCCTGATGCACCGCGCCGGCGGCGTGGCCCTCATCGACTTCGCCGCCTCGGCGCCGTACGTCGACATCGACATGCACCCGGCCGACCACCCGGAGGGCTTCCTCGACGCGGTGCTCTTCTCGCCCCACAAGTTCCTCGGCGGGCCGGGGTCGGCCGGCGTGATCGTCTTCAATCGCGCGCTCTACAAGAACACGGTCCCCGACGAAGCCGGAGGCGGCACCGTGGCCTGGACCAACCCGTGGGGCGAGTACGCCTTTCTCGACAACATCGAGGCGCGCGAAGACGGCGGCACGCCGGGCTTTCTGCAGGCCATCAAGTCGGCGCTCGCCGTGCAGCTGAAAGACGAGATGACCGTCGCCGCAATGCAGGCCCGCGAACAGAACATCGCGCCCTACGCCATGGACCGGCTGGCGGCCATTCCCGGCGTGCACGTGCTGGCACAGGGCGTCCGTCATCGGCTCGCGATGCTCTCGTTCTGGGTGGAGGGCGTGCATTACAACCTGCTCGTCCGGTTGCTCAACGATCGCTTTGGCGTGCAGGCGCGCGGCGGCTGTTCGTGCGCCGGCACCTACGGCCATTACCTGCTCCACGTCGATCCATCGCGCTCCAAGTCGATCACCGATCGCATTGATCAGGGCGACCTCTCCGACAAGCCCGGCTGGGTGCGGCTCAGCTTCCACCCGAGCACGACGATGGCCGACATCGATCACAGCATCAACGCGGTGGCCGAGTGCGTGGCCAACTTGAAGGCGTGGTCGCGGGACTACGTGTATTCGTCCCACACGAACGAGTACGCCCATCGCGACGGAGACGCCGCGCTCAAGGCGCGCGTGCACGAGTGGTTCACCCTCTGATCCCCACCCGCCAATGACCGACCTGCGCTACCCCATCGGCCGCTTCGACATGGCCGCGCCCCTCACCGCCGAAACGCGCGTCGCCGCCATCGCCGACCTCGCTGCGCTTCCCGCCCAGCTGCGCGCCGCCGTGAACGGACTCACGCCAGCGCAGCTCGACACCCCGTATCGCCCCGACGGATGGACGGTGCGGCAGCTCGTGCACCATCTGGCCGATTCGCATATGAACGCCGTCACCCGCGTGCGACTGGCACTCACGGAAGAAACGCCCACCATCAAGCCGTACGATGAGAAGGGGTGGGCGGCGCTCGCCGATGCACGCACGCTGGCCGTGGAGCCGTCGCTCGCCCTGCTCGAAGGACTGCACACGCGCTGGGTCGTGCTGCTGCAATCCCTCGGTGCCGACGCGTTCGCCCGCACCGTGGTGCATCCCCAGCACGGCCGCACGATGAGCATCGACACGCTCACGGCACTGTATGCGTGGCACGGACGGCATCACGTGCGGCACATCACGGCGCTGCGCGAGCGCAGCGGCTGGCCGGCGGCTCGCTAGAAGCCCACTTCCTCGCGACTCCAGGCGCCAAGGACCGCTCGGCTATACCGCGCGGTCATGCGCTCGAGCGGGAAATGGCCCGCGGCGCGGGCGCGGGCACCGACGCGCAGGCGGCCGGCCAGCACGGCGTCATCGAGCACGCGACCAACGGCCGTGGCCATGGCGTCCACGTCGTCGGCATTTACCAGAATGCCGGCATCGCCTGACGCGCCAACCACGTCCACGACGCCGCCCGAGCGCACGCCGACCACCGGCGCACCGCACGCCATGGCTTCGAGCACGCTGAGTCCAAAGGTCTCAACAGCGCAGGCGTGCACGACCACCGATGCCGCGCTGTAGGCCCCACGCAGTTCAGCGCGCCGCACCCGTCCCACAAGGCGCACCGGCACACCCAGCACTTCGGCCTGCGCCCGCAACGCCTCGCGCAGCGGCCCTTCACCACAGAGCACCAAGGTGGGCGGGGTCGGCATCCGACGCATCGCGTCGACGATCATCGCCGTCCGCTTCTCGCGGGTCAGCGCACCGACCGCGAGGACGAACGGCGCGTCACCCAGCGCATGCCGCGCACGAAACGCGGCGGCCGCTTCGGCGTCGGGACGGAAGGTCGACAGGCAGATCCCCTCGGGGATCACGCAGTGCCCGGGCCGCCGCATCCACGGGGCGGCCGTGAGCACACGATGCGCCATGCCGTGCGTCAGAAAAATCAGCTCGCGCACCACGAACCGGTACGCCAAGCGCGTCAGCACGTCACATGGCGGTTTGGGAGCATGTGAGTTGTACCGACTGACCAGCGCGATCTTGGTGCCGATGGTCGCCAGCATGCCGAGGCGCAGGTCGCGCGGCCGGTCAACCACCAGCACCTCCGCACCGAACGTTCGCAACTCGCGGCGAAGCCGCAGTGCGGTGCGCAGACTGGTCGCACTGAGGTCCAGTTGCACGACGTCGAGCCCCTCAGCGCGCAGCGGCTCGGTGACCGACGCATGCCCTGTGAGCAGCCGCGGCACGCCACCCAGTTCGGTGAGGCCCGAAGCGAGGTGCTGGAAGCTCACCGCGGAGCCGCGATACGAATCGGCCGAGAAGAGGTAGACGACGCGCAGACCGCGAAATGGCATCAGCGGCGGAACCGGAGACGGAAGAGATCCCACCGAATGCGCCAGGTGGAGTCGAGGTACGTCACCGGAATGCGGTGCAACGCCATCACATCGGTTTCATCGCGATTGAGGCGGCGCCGGATGCCAACGCCGCTGTCGTAGCCGGCCTCGCGCGCCAACCGGCGCACCTCGTCGCTGTGCTGCGCCCACGGGTAGCAGATGGTGCGCACCGGCTCGCCCAGCAACGCCTCGAGCGCCTCACGCGATGCGCGCAACTCGTCGAGCGCCGCGTCCGGCGAGAGCGACGTCAGCCGCGCGTGGTTCACGGTGTGCGACCCGAAAGAAAAACCCTCGTCACGCAGCGCGATCACTTCGTCCGCCGTCAGCAGCGGTTCCTGACGCTCCTCCACGTCCCAGTCGTTGGTCCGGCCGAGGCGCCCCGCGACCACGAAGATCGTCGCGGTGAAGCCGTACTTCCGCATGATCGGCACCGCGATTTCGGCGTTGGATCGGTAGCCGTCATCGAAGGTCAGCACGATCGGCTTGCGCGGCAGCGACTCCTCGCCGCGACGATACGCGACGTACTGGGCGAGGCTCACGCTTTCGTAGCCAGCACGCTTGAGCGAGCCCAACAGGGCATCGAACTGTTCCGTGCGCACATAGTTGCGCGGAAAGCGCGAGTCCTGGGGGACCGGACCGATCTTGTGGAAGACGAGGATCGGGACAATCAAGTTGCTGCTCGCCAATGACTTAGGGACGCAAACCTCGGCGGGAACCCGCGTGGCCTACGCCACCCCCTTAACACTTTGGGTGGCGACAACGTCTAAGTAAAATCGGGTCACTTGGGCAAACAGTCAACTGTTTGCGGGCATTCTGTCACCAAAACCGTAGCTGGCGTGGCCCCACCCCGCCAACGCAAAAGGCCGCACCATCAGGTGCGGCCTTCGTCGTATAAGAGTGGCCTCGCGCGCCGTCATTGGAACTCTACGTCCTACCGAACGGCGGCGGGCACATCGATTGTCTTCCTTCGAGTGGAGCTGAGGGGGATCGAACCCCTGACCTCTGCAGTGCGATTGCAGCGCTCTCCCAGCTGAGCTACAGCCCCAGACACATCCAGGGCGACACTCGCACAGCACATCCGGTCGCACCCGGGTCTGATAATCAACCGGCCCCACCAGAGGCGGGGCCCCACAGACTTGTTAAAGGTAGTCGGAGTTCGGCCCGTGTCAAGCGCTCGCTCTGGCATTTCTTCGGTAAATGGTTGCTGGACCGATGGTTACAAAGGGTGAGCCTCCATCGTCTTGCCGCCCGCGCGCGGAACGCCAGCCGGTGCCGGGGCGTTTGTCGCATATCGACTGGCTCTCGCTTCCCCTGCCGGCCCAATCCATAATGCCGCACCGCCCCGACAACGCGTTCGTCCGAGACCAGCTCGCATTGCGCGCGCGCCACGTGAACTCCGCGCCAGAGCGCACCGACGGGGCGTACGTGCTGTACTGGATGCAGTCGACACACCGCTTCGAGGACAACTGGGCGCTGCGCTACGCGACGCGCGCCGCCGACCGGCTGGGGCTCCCGCTGCTCATTCATCAGGGGCTCGACCCGACCTACGAGCACGCGAACGATCGCATCCACTCCTTCATCCTGCACAACGCGCGCGAACTGGCCACGCGCGCCGAGTCGCTGGGCCTGCACTACCAGTTCGTGCTACGGCGACGGCGGGACGATGACCGCCGCACGGTCGATCGCCTGGCCGCGCGCGCCGCACTGGTCGTCACCGACGACTTCCCCACTGCGGGCATCGCCGAGCGCACGGCACGCTTCGCGGCGCGCATCGAGGGGCGTCTGGTTGCCGTGGAGTCACACGCCATCGTCCCCGCCGCGCTCTTCGTAAAGGAAGAGTGGGCAGCGCGCACCCTGCGCCCCAAGGTGATGGGTCATCTGGATCACGCGTTGACCTCGGTGGACGACGCCCCGCCGCGTGTCGCGCTCCCCGACGCGCTCTGGCACTCGCTCGACGTCGACCGGCTCGACCTCACGCGCTGCGACCTCTCGGCCGAGATCGCGCGCTGCGAGATCGACCATTCGGTGCCTCCCGCACCGCTCCCAAGCGGGCGCCGCGCCGCATTGGCGCGGCTCGACGCCTTCTGCCGCGGCGTGCTGCGCGACTATGACACGCGGCGCAGCGAGCCGGCCGACGCCGAGGGGTCGTCGCGCCTCTCACCGTACCTCCACTTCGGTCAACTCAGCGCGGCCGCCGTGGCGCGCGCCGCCATCGACGCCGTGGGGCGCGCCGCAGCGGAGCGGTTTCTCGACGAACTGGTGACGTGGCGTGAGCTCTCGCTCAACTTCTGCCTGCGCAACGCACGGTTCCGCACGCTCGACGCACTCCCCGACTGGGTGCATCGGACCATGCGCACCCACGCCGCTGATCCGCGCGAAGCCACCTACTCCCTCGAGCAACTGGAACGGGCCGAGACGCACCACCCGCTGTGGAACGCGGCGCAGCGCGAGCTCGTGGCCACGGGCGTGATCCACAACGTGATGCGGATGTACTGGGGCAAGTCGGTGCTCACCTGGTCGGCTTCCTACGCTGACGCGATGCGGCACCTGATCGCATTGAACGACAAGTGGGCGCTGGACGGCCGCGACCCGTCGTCGTACGGCGGCATCCAGTGGTGCTTCGGCAAGTTCGACCGCCCGTGGGGCGAACGCCCGGTCTGGGGCACCATCCGGTCGATGTCGCTGGAACGCGCCTACAAGAAGTTCGACGCAGCCGCGTACGAGCGGCGTTGGAACGGCGAGTCGCTGGGACTGTAGACGGCGTGGCGCCCGCCGCGCCATCTTCCACGGCATCATGACTCGTCTTCTCCCGTCGTCCCAGGAAATCCGCGAGGCCGCCGAACGCCTGCGCGGTGTCGCCGTGCGCACCCCGCTGCGCCGCTCCGAGGCGCTGTCGGCGCTGGTCGGCGGCGACGTATACCTGAAGCTCGAAGCCGAGCAGCTCACCGGCTCGTTCAAGGTGCGCGGTGCTTTCAATGCGCTGGCGCTCCTCAGCGCCGACGAACGGGCGCGCGGCATCGTGGCCTCGAGCGCCGGCAACCACGGCCTTGGCGTAGCCGAGGCGGCACAGCAACTCGGGGTGTCGGCCACGGTCTTCGTGCCATCCAACGCCCCCGCAGTAAAGAAGGAAGGCATCGCCCGTCGCGGCGCGCGCGTGATTGACGAGGCCACCGACTACGACGATGCGATGGTGCGCGCCCGCGCCTTCGCCAAGGAAACGGGCGCCACCTTCGTGCATCCGTGCCTCGGCATTCCGCTGCTCGCCGGCCAGGGGACGGTCGGCAGTGAAGTGCTCGAAGACCTGCCCTCCCTGCAAACGATGTTGGTCTGCGTTGGTGGCGGTGGCCTGCTGGGCGGCGTCGGGGCCTTTCTGCTGAGCGAAGCGCCGCACGTGCGCGTGGTCGGCGTGCAGAGCGAGCGCACCGATGCGATGGCGCGCGCCATCGAGGCGGGACGCGTGATCGAGATCGAGAATCTCCCCACGCTGGCCGACGGGTTGGCCGGTCAGGTGGACGACGATGCGCTCGCCATTGGGCAGGCAACGCTCGAGTCGATGGTCACCGTGACGGAGGACGAGATCGCGAGCGCCATCGCCTGGTTGTGGATCGCCGAGGGGATCCGCGCGGAGGGATCGGGGGCGGTGTGCGTGGCCGCGCTGCGTTCGGGCCGGCTGCGTCATCTCACCCCGCCGATCGTCGCCATTGTGAGCGGCGCCAACATCGACGAGGCGCGGCTGCAGGCTATCTTAGCTACCGCAGACTGAACGCCTTTCCCTCCCCTGCTTCCCCGTGACCCTCTCCGTCACCTTCCTCGGCACCAGCGCCTCGCGTCCCACGGTGGAACGCGGGGTGTCGGCGATTGCGCTCGTACGCGAAGGCGACACGATGCTCTTCGACTGCGGCGAGGGGACGCAGCGCCAGATGATGCGCTACGGCGTGTCGTTCAACTTTGGCGACCTGTTCTTCACGCATTTCCACAGCGATCACGTGTTGGGCGCGCTGGGGCTGATGCGCACGCTCGCGCTGCAGGGGCGCACCGAGCCGCTGCGTATCTGGGGGCCGCGCGGCCTCACGCAGTTGATGAAGCGCGCCGACGCCTTTGGCGGCGAGCGACTGACGTACGCGGTGGAGATCACCGAGCTCGCGCCGGGCCAGGCGGTGGCCCGCAAGGAGTACGCGGTGCTGCCGTACGCCGTGGAGCATCGCGGCGCGGTGGCGATGGGCTACGCACTGGTGGAAGAGTTGCGGCGCGGCCGGTTCAACCCCGATCTCGCCCGCGAGCTCGGCATTCCCGAGGGCCCGCTGTGGGGGCGCATCCACAAGGGCGAGTCCATTACGCTCGACGACGGGCGTGTCATCGCGCCCTCGACGTTGGTTGGCCCCACGCGCGCCGGCCGGCGCGTCGTGATCACCGGTGATACGCGCCCCTGCGGCGCCACCATCGACGCCGCACAGGGCGCCGACCTGCTGGTGCACGAAAGCACGTTTGGCGATGAAGAAGCGGAGCGCGCGCTCGAGACGGGTCACAGCACCGCGCGAGAAGCGGCGCAAGTAGCGGCCGCGGCCGGTGTGAAGAAGCTCGCACTCACGCACTTCTCGGCGCGCTACTCGCGCGATCCGTCAGACTTGGATCGCGAGGCGCGCAGCGTCTTTCCGCAGGTGGTAATCGCCCGCGACGGAATGGAGATCGACGTCCCGCACATCGAGACGGACGCGGACGGATAGCACGGGCGCTGCGAGCCCCGCGTGCTCAGCCCAGTGTGGCCAACACCTCGGTCGGCAGCGGCTGTCGGCTGCTGAACCCCGCGTCCCGTTCGTGCCAGTGCGTCACGGCCGGCTCGCCGAGCATCCAGCAGAAATAGACCGGGCGATCGTCGAGCGCCCCCGGAAAATCCACGAGTCCCACATCGATCGCGCGCACTTCGACGCCGAGTTCGGCGAGTTCGCGCACGCAGCTGTCGATCTCGGCAGCCAGTCGCTGGGTTTCGCGCTGCCAGCGCAGGGCGTCAGCATTCTCCAGCACGTTGTCGTGGCTCGTGAGGTCGACCTGCCGCACGGCTTCTTCCCAATGCCGATAGCTGCCC
>JARIEY010000190.1 GCA_031127085.1 Gemmatimonadota bacterium
ATTCGCGTCAGCACGAGCGATCTCGAACGGCGCCACGGCATCAATGGGTCGCTCACCTGGCTGGCGCGTCCGTGGCTCGATGTTACGGGCATCGTGCGACTGACGTCGGGCCAACCGTACACCCCGCGGGTGGGCGGCGACATCAATGGTGACGGATCGCGCAACGATCGCGCCTTCGTCTTCGATCCGTCCGGTGCGGTCGATACGGCGATTGCTGCGGGCATGCGCCGGCTGATGGACGTGGCGCCGGCACATGCCCGCGACTGCCTGTCGGCGCAAGTCAACGCCGTGGCGGGTCGCAACAGCTGCCGGGCAGCGTGGACCGCATCGCTCGATATGCAGTTCAATCTGCGCCCGCAACTTGGCGCAGCAATTGGCCGCCGCCTGCAACTGCAAGTCGGCCTCGTCAACCCGCTGGCCGGCCTCGATCAGCTGATCCACGGCGCGGACGATCTGCGCGGGTGGGGACAGCCGACCTTCGTCGACAACACGCTGCTCTATGTGCGTGGCTTCGATCCGGTGGCCGGCAGCTTTCGCTATCAGGTGAACGAGCGTTTCGGCGCCAACGCGCTCTCGCGCTCGGCGCTGCGCAACCCGTTCCAGATTGCGCTCACCGCGCGCATGCAGGTGGGGGTGGACCGCCAGCGTCAGCTGCTCGAGGGGATGCTCAAGGCCAACGCGGCCGCCACGCGCACCGGACCTGACGTGCGCACGATGGTGCGTCGGCTCGCGCCAAACCCCATCACGCCGATCCTCGACCTGAAGGACGCGATGAAGCTCACCCCCGAGCAGATCGCCAGACTGCGCGCCATCGGGGACTCGCTGAACGCCAAGACCGCCGCGGTCGTCGCGCAGATCGAGGCCGAGATGCAGAAACAGGGAAAGAGCGGCGGCGACCTGCAGACGCTGTTCCCGAAGATCCAGCCCATGCTTCAGGACGCCCGCAACAACTATGTGCAGGCCACCCAGTCCATCCAGCAGGTGCTGACGCCGGCGCAGTGGGCCGACGTCCCCGAGTCGGTGAAGAACCCCACGCTTCGACTGCCCGCAGGCCAAGCGGGCGGGCGGAGGCCGTAGGGGCAGAGGTCGAACGGGAGACTCGAGACAGCAGATTGGGTTGGAGTAGACCGCAGACGGTGACGCAGCCGCACCGCGGCGACCCGACACCCTCCACAACTAAGATCCACCATCTCGCTTCACCCTTCCGCCGCCTACCTTACACCATCTGCCGTCTGTCTCCTCTGTTTTTTCTCTCCCATCTGCCTTTACCATGCCCCTCGATCGCGCCGCCGCCTGGGCTCTCGTCTGCGAATGGACGCAGAGCGAATCGCTCCGCAAGCATATGCTCGCCGTCGAAACCGCGATGGTCGCCTACGCACGCTCGTTTGGCGCCGACGAGGAGCAGTGGGCAATCACCGGCCTGCTGCACGACTTCGACTACGAGCGATTCCCCAACGACGCGCACTCGGCCACTGAAGAGCATCCCGCGCACGGCGTGCGCCACCTGCGTTCACTGGGCGTCTCCGACGAGATTTGTGCCGCCATCATGGGACACGCGGAATACACGCGCACCCCGCGCGAAACTCCGCTGGCCAAGACGCTCTTTGCCGTGGACGAGCTCTGCGGGCTTGTGACGGCCGCCACCTACGTGCGCCCGAGCAAGAGCATCCTCGACCTCGAGGCATCGTCGGTGAAGAAGAAGATGAAGGACAAGGGATTCGCGCGCGGGGTCAGCCGCGAGGACATCGCGCGCGGGGCCGAGGAACTGGGCGTCGACCTCGACGCGCATATCGCGTTCGTGGTGGCGGCACTCAAGGGCAACGCTGCCGCCCTCGGGCTGGCCGGCGGGGCCTAGGAGCCCCCCTGCCACACTCAACGTTTCCCCCCCACCGCACGTCTCCTATGGTGCACCCTGTGACGAGACGCGATGACGACCATTGCCCTGCGTCCGGCGTTGCTCCCGTTGGCCGGCCGCACCACCCGGCGCGTGACAACGCCTGACCGCCCAGACGACGAGAAGGCGCTCGTTCTCTCCGCCCAGCGCGGTGAGCTCGAGGCCTTCTCCGAGTTGGTGCGCCGCCACCAGCGGCGCGCCTACGCGGTCGCGCGCGCCATCGTCACCACGCACGAGGACGCCGAGGACGCGGTGCAGGATGCGTTCCTGCACGCCTATCGCGCGCTGCACCGGTTCCTGCCCGACCAGGCCTTTGGCGCATGGCTGCACCGCATCGTCGCCAACGCCTCACTCGACATCACGCGCCGCCGCAAAGTGCGCGATGCCGACGACCTTCCCGAGACCATCGCCTCGCCGTTCCGCGATCCTGCGGAATCCGACGAGTTGCGGATGCGGCTGCGCGCGGCCCTCGAGCGACTGCCCGAGCGCCAGCGCGCCGTCATCGTCCTGCACGATGTCGAGGGGTTCAAGCATTCAGAGATTGGCCAACTGCTCGGCATTCCCGAGGGGACGGCGCGCTCCGACCTGCACTACGCGCGGTCGGCGCTGCGACGCCTGCTCGAACAGCTCCGGAGTCCCCAATGACCACCAACCACACGCCGCGGCATCTCCGTGCCGATGACGGCGACGACGAACTCACCAGCGCCCTGCGCGAACTCTACGCCGCCCCCGACGGCGACGGCTACTGGAGCGCACTCGAGCGGCGCGTCATGGACCGCATCGCCGGAGGCGACTCGCTGGACGCCTGGTGGGCGGTGCCCACCCAGTGGGTGCGTCTGGGGCTGATCGCTGCGGGCTTCGCCCTCATCGTCGCCGGCTCGCTCTTCCTGCGCTCCAGCGCGGAGCAGCGGCAGATGGCGGTCGATTCCGTGCTCGACCCGGGGGCCGGCGGCCCGACCATCGCCATTCGCGAGCCGGTGTCCACCATCAACTACATCAACGGGCGGTAGCCCTCGCGGCGCCGTTTCTCCACGCAGACCATGACGCGAACTAAAGGACTGGCCTTGGCGTTCTATCTGGCGGCGGCCACCGCGGGTGTTGCCATTGGCGTCGCCGTCGACCGCCTGCTGCTGCCCGACCCGGCCACGCGCATCACAAGTCGTGCCATGCGCGATCGCTTTGCCAAGGATCTCAAACTGACCGCCGAGCAGCGCTCCGCGGTCGACAGCATTCTCGACACGCGGTTCAGGGCCGAGTCCACCGTTGTGGTTCCGATCCGTCCGCAGCTCGATTCCATCCGCGCCGAGGCCCGCAGTCGGATCTCGGCCGTACTCACGCCGGAACAACAGCGCGTGTATGAACAGATGCAGCGGGACCAGAAAGCCCGCGCGCAGGAGAAGAAATAGGACATGATGCGGGTCTTTTCATTGGTCATTGCGATGCCGCTGGCGCTGGCTGCCCAGCAGACGACGGGCGACGGCGCCCGGGCGATCGCCCTCGAGGACGCCGTCCGGCAGGCCCAGCGCAACGCGCCGGCCGCCGTTACGGCGCGCAACACGCTGCGCACCAGTGCCGCTGCCGTGCGCACCGCGTACGCCCAGTACATCCCCTCGCTCTCCGTCAGCGGCTCCGGGTCGCGGCAGGGCGGTGAGACGTTCTTTCAGGGGCAGCTGATTCCGTACAGCGGCGCGCCGTGGTCGTTCTCACGCGGCATGTCCGCCAACCTCGAGCTCTTCGACGGCGGCCGCCGCTGGTACAACCTCAAGTCGGCACAGGCCAACGTTGACGCCGCCGACGCGGGCGAGACCACGCAGCGCTACAACATCGCGCTGCAGGTCAAGCAGCAGTACTTCGCCGTGCTCGCCGCGCGTGAGAGTGAGAGCGCAGCGCGCCGCCAACTGGATCAGGCGCAAGAGCAGTTGAAGTCGTCCACCGCCAAGGTCCGTGCCGGCGCCGCCACCAAGAGTGACTCGCTGCGCTCGGCCATTCAGGTGGGCAACGGCCGGCTGGCGCTGCTCACCTCGCAGAACAACCTGCGCGTCGCCAACGCCGCGCTCTCGCGCCTCATCGGCGCTTCGGACGTGGTCACCGCCTCGCCGGCCGATACCGCCGAGATGGGCCGCATCGTGCTCGACAGTGCCCAGCTGACCGCGATGGCGATGGACGGTCCGAGTGTCCGGCAGGCCGAAGCAGCGCTCGTGGCGGCACGCGCGGCGCGCAAGGCGGCTCGCACCCCATACATGCCCACCGTGAGCTCGTCGTATAGCCTGAGCGGCAACAACACGTCGCAGGATTTCGACTGGGGCAGCGGCCGCATTCCCAAACAGAACAGCCTGCGATTCTCGCTCAACTTCCCGCTCTTCAACAACCTGAGCCGCGAAGAGAACGTGACGCGCACGACGGTGGCCGAGGAGAACGCGGTCGCCGCCCTGCGCGACGCGCGCCTCGCCCAGCAGCAGTCGCTGGTGCAGTTCCTCGGCGCCTTCCGCACCGCCGAGGAGCGGGTGGCCATTCAGCTGTCCACCGTCGCCGCCGCCGAGGAAGACCTGCGCGTGCAGCAACAGCGCTACAACCTCGGCGCGTCCGTGCTGCTTGACCTGCTCACGTCACAGACGACGCTCGATCAGGCCCGCGCCGCGCTCATTCAGGCGCGCTACGACGCCCGCATTGCCAAGGCCCAGGTTGAAGCCCTCGTCGGGCGCGACCTCAAGTGACCAGACACCGACTGACGCCCCTTTCGGAGCATCTCGTGAACCGCCGATTCCTCTTTGCCATCGCCGCACTGACGACCCTCATCGCCTGCGGCAAGAAGACCGAGAAGCCGGTCCCGATCCAGACCGCGCCGGTCACGCGCCGCGACATCATCGTCGACGCCACGGCCACCGCGATCATCGAGCCCATCAACATCGTCGAGGTCAAGTCCAAGACGGCGTCGGGTCAGATCACGAAGATGACGGTCGAAGTCGGCTCGTACGTGAAGCCGGGCGATCTCATCGTCCAGATCGACACCCGCGACCTCACCAACGCGGCCAATCAGGCGCAGGCCGACTTCGAAGCCGCCCAGGCGAAGCTCAACACGTCGACCGCGCAGAAGAAGCGCTCGGACGACCTGTTCAAGCAGCGCATCATCACGGCCACGGAAAACGAAACGGCCAACCTCGACTTCGCCAACGCCACGGCCTCGTTCGTGCGCGCCAAGACGTCGCTCGACCTCGCGCAGCAGCGCCTCGAAGACGCCACGGTCCGCGCGCCGGTGGAAGGCACCGTAATCGACAAGACGGTGTCGCTCGGCCAGGTCATTCAGGCCGGCACGTCGTCGGTCGGCGGCGGCTCGACGATTCTCAAGATGGCCAACCTGCAGCGCGTGCGCGCCCGCGCGCTCGTGAATGAGACCGACATCGGGCAGATCATCGCCGGCCAGGAAGCGACCGTGACGGTGGACGCGTTCCCCGACCGGCCGTTCCGCGGCAAGGTGGAGAAGGTGGAGCCGCAGGCCGTGGTGCAGCAGAACGTGACGATGTTCCCGGTGCTCATCTCGCTCAGCAACGAAGAAGGGCTGCTGAAGCCCGGCATGAACGGCGAGGCCGCCGTGCTGGTCGATCGCCGCACCGGCGTGCTGGCGATCCCCAACGATGCCGTGCGCAGCATGCGCGAGGTGCAGACGATGGCTCCGCTGCTCAACCTGAACCCCGACAGCGTGAGTGCGCAGCTGCGCGCCGCGATGGGGGCCGGCATGGGACGCGGCGGAATGGGCGGCGGCCGCCCCGGCGGCATGGGCGGCAATGGTGGCACGCGTACCCGCACCAGCAACGGTGAAGTGGATCTCCTGCCGCAGGGCTCCGACCGCCAGGGCGGCGGCGGCTTCCAGCGCGTAGAAGTCACGGATGCCGACTGCAAGAAGGTGAGCGATGCCCTCAAGAAGCAGCCGGCCGTGGCCAAGCAACTCGACGCCATGCGAGAGCAGATGCGCAATCCGGACGCCGATCGCCGCGCCATGTTCACGCAGATGCAGGAGCTGTACACCAAGCTGGGTGTCGATGCGCGCACGGCCGGGGCCTGCCAACGCCGCGAAGGCGGCCAGGGCGGAGGAATGGGTGGCGGCATGGGCGGTGGCAATGGCGCCACCGGCGGCACGCCGGGCGGCGGTGCGCAGGCGAGCCGCGGCGATCAGGCCGCGCGTGCGGTCGAGGTGCCCAAGGCCCCCGGCCTTCGTCAGCGCTCGCGCACTGGGCTGGTCTTCGTGCAGAAGGCCGACTCCACGTGGGAGCCGCGGATGGTGCGCCTCGGCGTTGCAAACTTCGACTACACCG
>JARIEY010000191.1 GCA_031127085.1 Gemmatimonadota bacterium
GTTGCGGGGCCGCCGGGGGCAGGCAAGAGCACGCTCCTCCGCATCGCGGCCGGTATGCTGCGCGCCGACTCTGGCGTGGTACGCTGGGGCGGTTCGGCCGACTGTCCGCCGCGCTTTGCCGCTTTCGTCCCGGCGCATGCGGCGCTCCACGAGTTTCTCTCCGTGCGCGAGGCGCTGCGGTTCGCCGCGGTGCAGCGCGACCTGCGCGGAGCCGTGCGGGTGGTCGCCGAGGATCTGTGGCCGGCGCGGCTCGGGTTGGTGCACCGGTTGGAGGCGCGCGTCGGAACGCTGGCGCCGGCGGAGCGGCGGGTGGTCGTGCTGGCCGCCGCCCTGCAGGGCGGGCCATCGCTGGTCGCTTTTGACGGTCCGCTCGACGGGCTCGATCCCGCATCGCGTCGCGACATCCGCCGCGTGCTGCACGTGGTGGCGGCAAGCGGCATTGCCGTGCTGCTGGGCGCGGCCGACCTGGGCGTGCTGGCAGGGGTCGCGCATCGCGGGGCGCTGTTGCGGGCCGGGCGGCTGGTGGCGTGGGCCGATCCCCGGGCGGCCGCCCCCCGCAACGCGCTGGAACTCGCGGTGGGTGCCCCTCGAGTCGCGGCGGCGCGGTTGCGCCGCTACTGTGCCGCGTCGTGCCGGCGCGATGGCGCGGTGCGCGTGCCGCTCGCCGACCGGTCGGCAGAGGAGATTCTGGCGCTTTGCCGCGCCGAGGGCATCCGCGTGCTCCGGTCCCGCGTCGTGACCGAACCGCCGGGGCGGTGGACGGTACCCCCAGCGCCCGGCTAGTTTTCCGGCATGCCCGAGTTCCGCCTGTACAACTCGTTGACGCGCGCTGTCGAGCCGTTCGTTCCGGCCGACGGCGAGACCGTGCGCATGTACGCATGCGGCCCGACCGTCTACAATCCCGCGCACCTCGGGAATTTCCGCACGTTCCTCTTCGCCGACCTGATGCGGCGCGCGCTCATGCTCGCCGGCTTCAAGGTGCGGCAGGTGATGAACCTGACGGACGTTGATGACAAGATCATCAAGCGCGCCACGCAGCAGGGGCAGTCGATTCGCGAGGTGACGGAGCCGGTGATCGGGATGTTCCTCGCCGATCGTGACTATCTGCGCATCGAGCCCGCCGAGCACTATCCGCGCGCCACCGATTTCATTGTCGAGATGGTCGATCTCGTACGCCGCCTGGAGATGAAGGGCGTCGCGTATCAGGCCGAAGACAAGTCGGTCTACTTTGCGATCGACAAGTTTGCCGGTTACGGTCGCCTGTCGCGTCTCGACACGCGCGAACTCAAGGCCGGGGCGCGCGTGGCGCAGGATGACTACGCCAAGGAGAACGCGCAGGACTTCGCGCTGTGGAAGGCCGCGACGCCCGACGACGAAGCGTGCGGCGCGGCGTGGGATTCGCCGTGGGGCCGCGGCCGCCCGGGGTGGCATCTGGAGTGCTCGGCGATGGCGATGAGTCTGCTCGGCGAGACGATCGACATACACACGGGCGGCATCGACCTGCAGTTCCCGCATCACGAGGACGAGATCGCGCAGAGCGAAGCGGCGACGGGCAAGCCGTTCGCGCGCTTCTGGTGCCACGGCGAGTTTCTGCTCACTGACGGCGCGAAGATGGCGAAGCGCGTCGGCAACGTGGCCAACGTGCAGGATCTGCGCACGCAGCAGGTGAGCGCGGCGGCGGTGCGGCACCTGATGTTTTCGACGCACTATCGCAAGCAGCTCAACCTGTCGGGGACGGCGCTCGAGGCCAGTATGGAGGCGGTGCGCCGCGTTGGCGATTTCGCCGAGCGTCTGGCGGCGGCGACGGGCGGCACGTTGAAGATGGCGGAGATCGCCGAGGCGTTCCGCGGCGAGTTCGAGGACGCGCTGCGGGATGATCTCAACGCACCGCGTGCACAGGCGGCGCTGTTTGTCTTCATCAATCAGGTGAATGCCGAGCTCGACAAGCGCGGCGGCGACGCGGCCGGATTGACGGCGGCGCGCGAGGCGTTCGCGCGGGCGAACGGGGTGCTGGACATCGTGCCGGACCGCGAGGGGGTGGATGCCTCGCTGGAGGCGTGGGTGGACGGGCAGCTGGAAGCGCGCAAGGCGGCGCGCGGACGGCGGGACTTTGCGGCGGCGGACCAGATTCGCAAGTCTTTGGAAGGAAAGGGGATAGTGGTGGAGGATACCCCCCAGGGCGCCCGCTGGAAAAAGGTGCGTTGACGCGTCGGCCGGCCGGTCGCCGGCCGGCCGTGCGGGCACCGCTAAAGCCAACAATTGCAACGGCTTGACACTTGCGGGCGAGGCGAGTATTCTAAGAGTCTCGCACAAATGGGCCGTTCGCTGACGTAGCTCAATTGGCAGAGCACTTGATTTGTAATCAAGCGGTTGCGAGTTCGATTCTCGCCGTCAGCTCTGGGGTGTAAAAAGCCGGCGGGAAGGGAGCAGGGTGTAGGAAGGGGAAGGGAGCAGGGAAAATGGTGGGGTACCCAAGTGGCCAACGGGAGCAGACTGTAAATCTGCCGGCGTATGCCTTCGAAGGTTCGAATCCTTCCCCCACCACTGAGGCCGGCGCGGTGAGGCCGGGATGATGAGTCGGTCGGCAGCGGCCTTGATGGATAGCAGGACGTAGCAGCAGCACGCAGCAGCATGACGCAGCAGCATGACGCAGTAGCATGACGCAGTAGTGGGACGGCAGGACAACTCGCGGGAGTAGCTCAGCTGGTAGAGCGCAAGCCTTCCAAGCTTGATGTCGCGGGTTCGAGCCCCGTCTCCCGCTCTGGAGCAGAGAAACAACAGAGAGACAACAGAGAAACAACAGACAGAAAGATGCTGGCGTAGCTCAGTCGGTAGAGCACACCCTTGGTAAGGGTGAGGTCACCGGTTCAATCCCGGTCGCCAGCTCTGGAAGGTCAGGGCCGCAGTTTGAAGGGCAGGACATGGCACGAACGTGCCACGGGGGCGGTCAACCGTGAACCGCCAATACGCGCAGCACCCAAAAGGATCTCGACATGCCTCGCGACAAGATCATCCTCGCGTGCAGTGATTGTAAGAATCGCAACTACTTCACCACGAAGAACAAGCGCCTGCATCCGGAGCGCGTTGAGTGGAAGAAGTACTGCCCCCGCTGCAACAAGCACGTGGTGCACAAGGAGACGAAGTAACCATGGCCGCTGTCGAGGTGGTGCCTCAGGGCCCGGTGCAGAAGGTGGTCACGTTCTATCATGACGTGATGGCCGAGATGCGTCGGGTGACCTGGCCGGACGTGCCGCAGGTGCGGCAGCTCGCCATTGGCGTTGTGTTGCTCTCGCTGTTCATCGGGGGCGTGATTGCGCTGATGGACGTGGTGCTCCAGCAGTTGCTGGTGCGCCTCCCCTCGGCGTTTTAGGAGCCTTCGTGCATCGGTTTTACGCGATCCAGACGACCTCTGGGCACGAGAACAAGGTTCGGTCGCTGATCCAGCGCAAGATTGACGCGGATCCGGCGGCCCCCGAGGCGCGTGCCATTCGGCAGGCGCTCGTGCCGACGCAGGAAGTCGTCGAGATCAAGAACGGCAAGAAGGTGACCGTCGAGCGCAAGGTGTACCCCGGGTATGTACTGGTCGAGATGGAGGCTGGCGAGGACTCAATGCACACCGTCGGCAGCATCCAGGGGGTCATCAAGTTCGTCGGCAAGGATCGCGACCCGCAGCCGCTGCGGGACGATGAAGTGCGCCGCCTGCTCGGCATTGCCGACGAGGCGGAGGAAGCGCCGCCCAAGGAGGAGATCCCGTTCCTCGTGGGGCAGGCGGTCGCCATCACCGATGGTCCGTTCACGGACTTCAACGGGGTGGTGGAAGAAGTGATGCCCGACAAGGGCAAGGTGCGGGTGTCGGTGTCGCTGTTCGGACGGCCGACGTCCGTGGAGCTGGATTACCTGCAGTTGCGGGCGCACTAGGCGGAGCGCCCTCGGCAGTGCGGATCCTCAACCGCGCTGACCGCTTTGCCGCCGAAGCGATGGCAGAAGGCTGATGGCTGATGGCTGATGGCGAACTCCGCCTTCGGCCATCCGACGTCTGCCATCACTGTCTCCCCCTCGCGCGAAGGATGCTGGTCTCGCGCACGAGGCTCACCACGACCTCGCAAATCACACCGTGGGAGTCGGCTGGGCGATTGGCGCCCGGCCTGAACGTCAGAGGAGCATCATGGCAAAAAAGGTCGTCGGATTCGTCAAGCTGCAGATTCCTGCAGGCAAGGCGAACCCGGCCCCGCCGGTCGGCACCGCGCTCGGCCCGCAGGGAATCAACATCATGGGGTTCTGCAAAGAGTTCAACGCTCGGACGCAGGGCCAGGATACGATTCTCCCGGTCGAGATCACGATTTATGCCGACAAGTCCTTCACCTTCATTCTGAAGACGCCGCCCGCGGCGATCCTCATCATGAAGGAACTCGGGCTTGAAAAGGGGTCGGGCCAGCCCAACCGCAACAAGGTCGGCGCCATCAGCAAGGCGCAGATCAAGAAGATTGCCGAGCTCAAGATGCCTGACCTCAACTGCGATTCGATCGAGTCGGCGATGGCGATGGTGGCCGGCGCGGCGCGTTCGATGGGCGTGGAGGTCAAGGACTAATGCCCGGCACTCATGGCAAGAAGTACCGCGCCGCGGCCGAGAAGCGTACGATCGACAAGGCGTACGCGGCCAAGCAGGCGCTGGAGATGGTGAAGGGCAGCGCGTTCGCGAAGTTCGACGAGACGGTGGAAGTGGTGGTTCGCCTCGGCGTCGACCCGCGTCACGCGGATCAGATTGTCCGCGGCACCGTGGTGCTCCCGGCAGGAACGGGCGCGACCGTGCGCGTGCTGGTGATTGCCGTCGGCGACAAGGCGAAGGAAGCCGAGGCGGCCGGTGCGGATTTCGTCGGCACCGAGTACATCGCGAAGATCAAGGAAGGCTGGACCGATTTCGACGTCATGATTGCCACCCCGGACCAGATGGGCCAGGTCGGCCAGCTGGGTCGCGTGCTCGGCCCCCGCGGCCTGATGCCGAATCCGAAGGCAGGCACCGTGACGATGAACGTCGGCCAGGCCGTGAAGGAAACCAAGGCGGGCAAGATCGAGTTCCGTGTCGACAAGGGCGGCAACGTGCACGCCAAGATCGGCAAGGTCTCGTTCGGCGTTGACGCGCTCGAGACGAACTTCGGCGCATTCATGGACCAGATCGTCCGTTCGAAGCCGCCGGCCGCGAAGGGCGTGTACATCCGGAATCTCTCGGTCTCGTCGACGATGGGCCCCGGGGTGAAGGTCGACACCACCCCCTACCGGTAACGAGCCATGAATCGCACTGAAAAGGAAAAGCTCGTCACCGAGCTCAGCGAGAAGATCAAGGGCGCGACCGCCCTGTATTACACCGACTTCACCGGGCTGAACGTGAAGCGCATGACCGACCTGCGCCGCAAGCTGCGCAAGGCGGGTGTGGAGTACGTGGTGATCAAGAACTCCCTGGCCATCCGCGCCGTGAACGAATGCGGCTTGGTTGGCCAGCCGATCAAGGGCCCGACGGGCGTGGTGGTGGCGAAGGATGCCATCGCGGCGGCCAAGGTCCTGGCGGACTTTGCCAAGGCGAACGACCAGAAGCCGACGGTGAAGGGCGGGGTCTACGAGGGGGCGGTGGTCGATCAGGCGATGGTGGCGAAGCTGGCCACGATGCCGACGCGCGACGAGGCCCTCAGCATGTTCGCGGGGTACCTCAACAGCATCATGATGTCGTTCGCGCTCGCCCTCGAGGCGCGGAAGACGCAACTCGAAGGCAGCAGCAACTGATTCCCCAGGCGTCCGCCTGATCAACAACGCCCCAGGACTCCTGGGAACCACACGGAGAACGAAACCATGGCTAGCACGACCCTGAGCAACGACGAAATCCTCGAAGCGATCGGCAACAAGACGGTCATCGAGTTGGTCGAGCTCATCGACGCGTTCAAGACGAAGTTCAATGTCACCATCGCCGCGGTTGCGGCGGGCGGCGCGGCCGCGCCGGCGGCTGCGGCCGTCGAAGAGCAGACCGAGTTCACGGTCACGCTCACGCAGGCTGGTGCCAAGAAGATTCAGGTCATCAAGGTCATCCGCGAGATCACGGGCCTCGGGCTGAAGGAAGCCAAGGACCTCGTCGATGGCGCGCCGCAGACCGTGAAGGCCGGCATCTCGAAGGACGAAGCGGCCGCCCTC
>JARIEY010000192.1 GCA_031127085.1 Gemmatimonadota bacterium
CGAAGCGACATAGGGGGGCTCCTCGTGCAGGGCGCGGGCTCTGTGCCCGCACAATATCTTAGTACTAAGATACAATCGCGCCGCCGACGCGCAAGGGGAGGGGCGGGGAGGCCGCCAACCGTTCGTTGTTCGCGGGAGCCCCGGCGCACAGTATTCACGGACTCCCATCATCATCCGTGCCGAGTCATCGCCGCGCTGCGCCCCCCATACGGGACATCTCGATGCCAACTCCTCGCTCCGCGACATTCCACGCCTTCGTCGACGCGCTGTTCGCGCGCCGGGCGTCGCTCGCGGTCGGGCGACCGCTCAAGCAGCGCGCGCAGGCCTTCGCCGACGATCTTCTCGCGGTGCTCTTTCCGCACTTCTGCCCTGCGGAGTACGGTTCGGCCCAAGCTCTCGACGCGGCGCTCGCGCAGCTGGAGCGCGACCTGGCGGAGATGATCGCACCGCTGGTCACGGCGCCCACGCCCGACATCGCGCGCGCCTTCTTCGAAAGTCTCCCGAGCATTCACGAGGCGCTGCTACTCGACGCCGAAGCCATCAACGCGGGCGATCCGGCCGCCGAGTCACTCGACGAAGTCATCCTCGCGTATCCGGGCTTCACCGCGATCGCGATCCATCGCCTCGCCCACGCGCTCTTCGGCCTACGGGTGCCCATCGTCCCGCGCCTGCTCAGCGAGTACGCGCATCAGGTCACCGGCATCGACATCCATCCGGGGGCGACCATCGGTCCGTCCTTTGCCATCGATCACGGCACGGGTATCGTGATCGGTGAGTCGACCGTGATTGGCCGCGGCGTCAAGATCTATCAGGGCGTCACGCTGGGCGCGTTGAGCGTCAAGAAGAGTCTCGCGCGCTCCAAGCGGCACCCGACCATCGAGGACCGCGCCGTCATTTACGCCCAGGCCGTCATCCTCGGCGGCGAGACGGTGGTTGGCCACGACAGCGTCATTGGCGGCAACGTCTGGCTCACGCACAGCGTGCCGCCCTTCTCGTACGTGCAGCAGGAGAGCACGGCGACGGTGCGTCCGCGGGACGCGCGCGCCGCTGAGTAGCATCCGGAGTCAGCGACGGCGAAAGACCGCGAACAGAAACCGCTGTTCCGCGCCAGTCGGCGTGTGGTGGAGCTCGTTGAAGCTGTCATCCAGTGTGAACGCCGCGCTCAGGGCCTGCAAAAGCGTGTCGGCGCTGTAGCGCACGACGTCGAGCCCGCTGCAGCGCTGGGGGCCATCCGCCGCGAACGTGGCGATGATGAGCGTCCCTGCAGGACGGATGGCGTCGGCGGCAAGCGACGCGTAGCGGGCCTGATCGGCGGGATCCGTAAGGAAGTGAAACGCTGCACGGTCGTGCCACGCATCGAACGCCGCCGTGGGGAGCGTCGCGCGGGTGATGTCAGCTTCGATCCAGCGCACCACGTCGGCTTGCGCGCCAAGACGCTCCCGTGACCGCCGCAGCGCGGCAGCAGAGATGTCGAGCACCGTAATCTCGCCAAGCCGCTCCGCGAGCAGCGCGTCCACCAGCGTGGAGTCGCCGCCTCCCACGTCGATGATGCGAGCCGGGGGCTGCACACGCTCCCGGATGAGGGCGAGCGAGCGCTCGGGCTTCGCCTGAAACCAACTGACGGCGTCAGATGGCTTGGTGCTGAAGACGGTATTCCAGTGGAGGTGTCGATCCATTCGTCCCTCAGCGTCCACCAGTGCGCAGGTAATCGGCGAAATCCGACGGCAGCGTGCTCGCCAGTATCGCGCTGGCGGTACGCTCCACGTCGTACGGCACCCGCACGATCTCCACGTCCACCGAACCGTCGTCCGCAACGTCGAGCAATACGTAGCCGGCGCGGGGATCGCCGTCCTTGGGCCGGCCGACACTTCCGGTGTTCACGTAGTGCACCGCGCCCACCACGCGGTGCCACGGCTTGTGCGTATGCCCAAAGCAGACGACGTCGCCCGCGCGCGCGCCAATGCCCTCGCCCATCTTGGCCAGAAAGTCGTCAGTGCGTTCCTCGTGCACATACACGGTGTTGAGCACCTGATTGCCGTGGATGAGCGTCACCGTGGGGCCGGCTGCGTGTCCGCCCAGCGGGCGCAGGTCCATGCGGAACGGCAGCGACGCGAGATAGGCCGCCGTCTCCGCCGACGTGTGCTCCAGCGTCCACGCGAACGACTGGTGCGACAGCGATTCCTGCCGCGGGTCTTCGTAACGGCAGCCGCAGTGCTTGGCGTGCAGCGCCACGGTCGTGTCGTAGTTGCCGGCCACGCCCGGAATGCCGGCCGCGCGCAACCGCGCCACGGTCTCGTTGGGCCACGGCGCGTAGCCAACCAGATCGCCCAGGTGATACGTGGCATCCACCGCGGCGCGCTGCGCGATGTCGGCCAGCACGGCGTCGAGCGCCGGAAGGTTGGCGTGAATATCGGAGATCAGTGCATGGCGCATGCTCACGGCCTCCTTACCGGCGTCGCGCGGGGACGGCATCCCACAGCCGGCGCGCGCGCAGCGAGACGTACACCAGGCCAATCAGCGCCGGCACCTCGATGAGCGGGCCGACCACCGCGGCGAGCGCCTCGCCCGACCCGATGCCGAACGTGGCGACGGCCACGGCAATGGCCAGCTCAAAGTTGTTCCCCGCCGCCGTGAAGCTCAGCGAGGCGGTGCTCTCGTAGTCGAACCCAAGCCGGCGTGAGAACCAGAACGCAAAGCCGAACATGATGGCGAAGTACGCCAGCAACGGCACCGCGATGCGCAGCACGTCCAGCGGCAGCGCCATGATGCGGTGACCCTGCATCGCGAACATCAGCACGATGGTGTAGAGCAGGCCAATGAGGGCGGTCGGCCCGAAGCGCGGCATGAAGACGTCATCGTACCATGCCGTTCCGCGCTGCCGCACCAGTGCGGTGCGCGTCAAGTACCCGGCCACCAGCGGCACGCCGAGAAAAATGCCGACGCTCTTCGCGATCTGTCCCATCGACACATTGAGCGCCGTGGTGTCGGCGCCGAACCACGTGGGGATGACGGTCAGGAACAGCCAACCGAGCACCGAGTACGTGAGGATCTGGAAGACGGAGTTGAGTGCGACGAGCACCGCGGCGAGCTCGCCCGATCCGCAGGCGAGGTTGTTCCAGATCAGCACCATCGCGATGCAGCGGGCCAGCCCAATCAGCACCAGCCCGTTCCGGTACTCAGGGAGATCGGGGAGGAAGATCCAGGCGAGCACCAGCATCACCACGGGGCCGATCACCCAGTTGAGCACCAGCGACGTGCCGAGCAGCTTGGTGTCGCGCGCGTGCCGGCCAATGGTCTCGTACCGCACCTTGGCGAGCACGGGGTACATCATCCATAAGAGCCCAACCGCGATGGGCACCGAGACGCCGGCCAACTGCACGCGGTCGAGCGCGGCGCCCAGATCGGGGTAGATGCGTCCGAGCAGCAGGCCCAGCGCCATCGCCGCGAAAATCCACAACGGGAGAAAGCGATCGAGCGTCGACAGGCGCCGAAGGACCGGCGCCTCGGCGGCGGAGGTGGGAGCAGGAGTCACGAGTGCGATTCGGAGATGGAGTGGGAGGCCGGACGCCACATCACGGTAGCCGAGGCCGGGCACGCGCTCTTGAACTCGGCCGTGGCCTGCACGTCCTCTGGCACCGCGCCGCGCGCCATCCGCGAGAAACCGAAATGAGGGAAGTACTGGTCGGCCGTGGTCGTCAGCAGATACAGCGCCTCAATGCCCCGCGCCTCGGCGTCCGCGATGACGCGGGTCACGAGCGCGCGGCCCAGTCCCCTGGAGCGCCACGCCGGAGCAACGGCGACTGAGCGCAGCAGAGCGTGCTCACAACAGACTTCGAGCCCCGCGACACCCACCAGCGCGCCGTTGTGCTCGGCCACCACGAACGCCTCGAGCGATTGCGGCACGCCGTCGAGTGGCAACGCGCTGGCGGTGAGCAGCGCTTCGACGGCCGCAAAATCGTCGCTGCTCGCGGCGCGCACTGTGGGCGCCACGTCTGCCGTTCCGTCGGTCATCGGTGTCATTGCACGCTTGCTCAGCAGCAGCCCGACGAACCACAGCCGCAACCGCCGCCGTTGGCCTTCACGGCCGTGCCCAGCGTGGCGAGTTCGCGCTTCGGCTTGGCCGCGCGCGCCGCTGGTGCCGCGCCTCCCGGCTTGTTGGCGCGCACAAACGCGCTCAGCACCTTCCCCTCCACCTGGTCGGCGAGGGCGACGTCGAGCCCAGTGCCCTGAATCAGCGCCGCGGCGTCATCGCGCGTGTAGATGCGCGTCGGCTCGATGCTGGCGTCAGTAAAGCCCACCTCGGCGAGCAGGCGCAGGAACTCGCCTTCTTCCAGCGCGCCGGCCACGCAGCCGGTCCAGAGCGCCATGTTCTCCTTCACCGCGTCCGGCAGCCCTTCGCGCACCACCACATCGCTCACCGCAAAGCGACCGCCCGGCTTGAGCACGCGGAACGCGTCCTTGAGCACGGCGCGCTTATCGCCCGAGAGATTGATCACGCAGTTGGAGATGATCACGTCCACGGTGTTCGCGGGAAGCGGGATCGCCTCGATGTGTCCCTTCAGAAACTCGACGTTCGTGACGCCGGCCTTCGCCTTGTTCTCGAGCGCGAGTGCGAGCATCTCGTCCGTCATATCCAGGCCGTACGCCTTGCCGGTGGGGCCCACGCGCCGCGCCGAGAGCAGCACGTCGATGCCGCCGCCCGAGCCGAGGTCGAGCACCACCTCGCCCTCGGCGAGCTCGGCCAGTGCGGTGGGGTTTCCGCACCCCAGCGAGGCCAGCAGCGCCTCGGTCGGGAGCCCCGCCGTCTCGCCCGCCTCGTAGAGATCGGCGGTGATTGGATCCCACGACTCACTGGTCGACCCGCAGCAGCCGCTTGATCCGTCGGCCGGGCCGCAGCAGCTCGCCCCCTGTGTGGCCCCGTCGGCGACGCGCTGCGCGGCGGCGCCATAGCGCGCAGCGACCGTGGCGCGAATCTCGTCGAGCGTGGTCGGCACCTTGGTATCGCGCGGGGTCGTTGTCTCGGTCATCGTTTCCTCGAGGTACTAGATCAATAATTGTTGATATTTCGAAGCAAAAAAATCAGGTGCAGCACGACGGCGTACGATGCACCGGCAGCGCGCCTTTACGCGGCTGCATGGCCACCGCGAGGTCGTGCACTTCGGCGAGCGCGCCCGGAACGATGGTGTAGTACGACCAGCGCCCTTCGCGCCGATCAGTCACGATCCCGGCTTCCTTGAGCACGCGCAGGTGAAAGGACAGCCGCGACTGCGCCGCGTCGAGTTCCGCCTGCAGGTCGCACACGCACCGCTCGCCGTCGCGCAGCATCTCCAGAATGCCAAGCCGGGTTGCGTCGGAGAGCGCGTGGAAGAGCGACTCAGCGCGGGCGAGGTCTGGCGAGGTGGGGCGGGCGGCAGCGGTCATAGACTGAACATATCAAAAAATATTGTTTAGTCAAGACCGAGCCGCTAGAACTCGACGGTGATCCCGGCGCTTGGCAGCAGACCCAGCTGGAGTTCCGGCGTGCGGGTTACGGTGATGCGGTTATTGGACGCCGAGGTCCGATAGCGAATCGCCGACGGATTCTGCGCGTCGAACAGGTTGAAGACGTCGATGAACGCCGAGACCGCACGCCGTCGAACCGTGAACTCGCGCGTGACACGCGTGTCCACGCGGTGGTACCACGGAAGGCGGGTCGTACCCAACGCGGTCACCGGGCCGTAGATCGTGAGCACCGTGGAGCTCTTCACGCCCCTGGAGTTCTTGACCGTGTCGAGCACGAACTGCACTGGTGACTCCGGCCAGCCACTATGCGCCTGCGCGGCGACGCTCACGTGCCACCCGCCGCGCGCTGGTCGCCACGTGGCATCCACGTAAAACGAGTGGGGTTGGTCCCACGTGCGTGCCACGTCAGTGCGTCCCACGCGGTCAGTGACGCGCGCATACGCGTACGAGGCCGCCCAGTCGACACCGCCCTGCCCAAGTCCGCGCACGCTGAACTCCAGGCCGCGCGCCCGCCCGCTCGTCGACGGCAGAAAGGCGCGGTCTGCCTCGAGTTCGGGAAAGACGCGCATGTCGGCACGCAGATTGATGAATCGTGGCGCCTGCTGCGTGGTGCGGCGCTCGTACGCCTCCACCCGCGCGATAGCGAGCAGGCCGAACCGCTGTTCCAG
>JARIEY010000193.1 GCA_031127085.1 Gemmatimonadota bacterium
GCCGCCTGACCCCTTCCTCGATAACCCGCACCGCTTCCGACCATCGCGATGGGCTCGGAAGACTCGCCAAGGCCGCCAATAGCAAGACGCTCGTCACCGTCATGGCACCAATGAATCGCGCAATGAACCCGGGGGAATCGAATAGAGTAAGCGAGCCGATGACCGGTCTCGATCGGACAGGCGCTCGACCGAGACCATGGGATACATGATATCACTCTGACTTCCCGAATGGGGCAACCCCAGAGAATGACCGAACTCATGGAGGGCGATCGAGCGAGTTTCCTCCAGTCCGAGCACCCGACCGGTGCCATCAGCACGGGCCAGGGAAATTCGGACCAGCCTGATCTCGCCATTGTCATCCACCCGAACATCGGCGAGCCCGGTTCGCCCGGCCCCGGAGTCGGAGCCCCACGCTGGAACCCAGGCCACCACCAGATTGGCCTCAAGACTGTCCCGCGTTTCGACTAGGGTCGGTCCGAGCCGAAGGTCTTGCCATGTCCGCAGCGCCTCCCCGACTGCGTCCACCACCGCCAACGCCTCCGGAGGCCTCCGGATCAAAACCCGCACGACCGCTCCCTCACCCCATCGTCTGATGACGGAATCGGAGCCCCGGAACAACGAGTCGAGATAGACCGAACTGCCAGCCAGAACGAGCCGGCGACGAGACTCGGCCTTGGCCAACCGGGCGATCAACGGGGTCCGTTCTTCCGCAGGACGCAATCCCGCCTTGGCGGGACTCGGAATGGCGGGCTGCTCAACCGGCACCGGAACCGACCGGGTGGAACCGGCCACGACCGGCCGACCCTCCGCCACCCGGCCGACCCAGAGCGCCAACCCCAACCCGATCGTCAACCACAAGAAAAGTCTGGCCACGGACCAGATCGGCTGCAAGATGGAAGCCTGACCCAAGGCCCCCGATTCATTTCCTGGCTTGGTTGTGCGGAACCCCTTACATTGCCAGCGTTTGCGGCACTCCATCCCAAGCGAAAACGATCACCCCTCCGTGAGTTGGAGCCCCAGTTGATCCTCTCGAGCTTCGCCAGAGCAATGGTGCGATGGCGCTGGATCGTGATTGCCGGCTGGGCCGTGGTGGGGGTAATCGCGTTCATCCAGGCCCCGAAAACGCCTGACCGGCTCTCCCTCCGGGGCGGTTCCGAGGAACCGACCGAGGCACGAATTGCCGATCGGATGCTGTCCAGCCGGTTTGCTCGGCCCTTTGGAGAATTCTTCGCCGTCACGCTCGAAGGCCCGACCTCGTTTGCCGATGGCGCCGGGCGGGCCGTGCTCGATACCCTGAGCCGTGCCGCGGCCCGCCTGCCCTACGTTCAGAACGTCGTCTCGTACTTGACTCGCAACGACACCCTGTTCGTCTCCGACGACGGGCGGGCGACGTTCTTCCTCGTATCCCTCAACATTCAAGGGGACAGCGTCGGCGGGAAAGTGGCCGAGTTCCGCGCCAGGATGAACCACGCACTCTCGCAGGTACCCAACCGTCCGTCGTACAAGCTGCTCGTCACCGGCCGGGCAGCCCTCGATCTCGACGTCCGGACTGTGAGCGCGGAAGACGGCAAGCGATTCGAGTTGCGCCTCCTCCCCATCACCCTGTTCATCCTGGTCCTGGCGTTCGGGGCCCTGGTCGCCGCCCTGCTCCCACTCACCATCGGCGTCCTCGCAATCGCCATTTCGCTCTCGGTGGTCGGCGTTCTCGCGACCACCATGCCCATGTCGGTCTTCGTTCTCAACCTTACGACCATGATCGGGCTGGGAGTGGGAATCGACTATTCCCTCCTCATGGTCACCCGCTTTCGCGAGGAATTGGCCCGGGGCTACCGCCGACGCGAGGCGGCCGAGCGCACCCTGATGACCGCCGGGATTGCCGTGGTCAATTCAGGCCTGACGGTGGTGGTCGGCTTCGGCGCCCTCTTGCTCACTCCGATGGTCGAGACCCGGAGCGTCGGGATCGGCGGCCTCATCGTCGTCGGAGTGGCGGTCCTCCTCTGCGTGACGCTGCTACCGGCGCTCCTCGCCACTCTCGGGCGATCAATCGACGAACCCCGGTGGCTGGCTCGGCGCCTCACTTGGTACCACGCGCCCCAAGTGTGGGAAAAATGGGCCCGCTCCCTCGCCCGTCATCCGGTCCGCGCCCTGGTCGTCGGGGGCTCGATCATCGGCACCCTGACGCTGCCGGTTTTCTGGATCAAGATCGGCCTCCCAGCCCGTAATTGGTGGCCCAGCCAGACCGAAGCCGGGGCCGGCGTCGAGGCCCTTTCTCGAATGGGAGTTTCGGGATACATCACACCGCTCCGGATCATGGTCGAAGTCCCCTCCGGAAGGTCGGATACCCAGGCGGTTACCCTGCGCGGACTGCGGGCCCTGTCCGACTCGCTGCGCGGCGACCCTCGCGTACTGGACGTTCGGAGCATCGTCGATCTCGAGCCAGGAACCTCGATCCTCGCCTACTCCCTGCTCTACTCCGATCTCGACTCGGCCCGGGCCCGCCACGGGGAATTCCTCGACGCCTACTTGAGCCGCGACGGCCGGTTGGCCCTGGTAGACGTGATTCTCCGCGACACCACTTCGCTGACCTCGGCCATGTCGGTGGTCGAGCGGATTCGGCACCTTGCCGATGCCAAGAGCATCCGGCAGCTGCGGGACAGTCGCATCCTCGTGGGCGGATACGTGGCGGCAAGCCTCGACCTTCAGGCGGAGATGTTGCGCCGTTTCCCCGGCTTGGTGGCCCTCGTGCTCGGGGCCACCGGCCTGATGCTGGCCATCGCGTTCCGGTCGGTCCTGGTGCCGCTCAAGGCCGTGCTGATGAACTCGCTCTCGGTCAGCGCGACCTTCGGCCTCATCGTCCTGGTGTTCCAGTACGGCTTTGGCAGCAGGCTCCTTCGGCTGACGGGGCCGACCGAGGCGATCTTCGTCCTGATCCCCGTCCTCGTGTTTGCCGTCGTCTTCGGCCTGAGCATGGACTACGAGGTCTTCCTCCTCAGCCGGATCAAGGAGGCCTTCGATCGAACCGGGAAGAACACCGAAGCCACGATGGAGGGCCTGAGCGCCACCGCGTCCGTGATCAGTTCGGCGGCGCTTATCATGATCGTCGTCTTCGGGGCCTTTGCGTTTGCCCGGGTTCTGGTGATGCAGTTTCTCGGATTCGGACTGGCACTGGCGGTACTCCTCGACGCCACCGTGATCCGGATGGTACTCGTGCCCGCCTTCATGCAACTCATGGGTCGGTGGAATTGGTGGCCGGGGGGCCGGCGCCAGCCGCCGGACCGTCCTCGCTGACCTAGTGCTTGGCCTCGAGCCAGTTATTCCCGACGCCAACGTTGACGACCAGCGGCACCTTCAGTTCAGCAACGCCCACCATGCACTCTCGAACGATCCCGACGACCCGGTCCACCTCTCCGCCCGGCGCCTCGAGGACGAGTTCGTCATGCACCTGCAGCAGAAGCCGGGCTTCGTAACCATCGCGGCGAAGGGCTTCCGCGAGGCGCACCATTGCGATCTTGATCAGGTCCGCCGCGGATCCCTGGAGCGGCGAGTTCTGGCTCAGCCGTTCGCCGAACGCCCGGGTGTTGAAGTTCTTGTCCTTGATTTCGGGAATGTACCGCCGGCGCTTGAACAGCGTTTCGACGTAGCCCTGAGCCTTCGCCACCTCGACTTGCCGATCGAGATACGCCCGAACCCCGGCAAATCGCTGGAAATAGTCAGCAATGAACTTCTTGGCGGCCTCGACTGTAATCCCGAGCTGTTTCGAGAGCGCAAAGGGGCCCTGGCCATAGATCGTCCCGAAGTTGATCGTCTTGGCCTGGGCCCGCATCTCGGACGTCACAGCGCTGCGGTCAACCCCGAAGATGATGGCCGCCGTCTGCCGGTGGATGTCTTCGCCTTCGTTGAAGGCGGCAACGAAGGCCGGGTCGCCGGACAAATGGGCCATCAGCCGCAACTCGATCTGCGAGTAATCTGCCACCACGAAACTCCAGCCGGGATTCGGAACGAACCCCCGGCGAATGGCTTCCCCGCGAGGCGAACGCACCGGGATGTTCTGGAGGTTCGGCTCCGACGACGAAAGCCGGCCCGTCGCGGCCCCGGTCTGGTTGAAACTGGTGTGAATTCGTCCGGTTTGCCTGTTCACTCTGGCGGGAAGGACGTCCACGTAGGTCGATTTGAGTTTCTGGAGTTCCCGGTATTCGAGCAGCAGCCGCGGTACCGTATGCCCCATTTCGGCCAACTGCTCGAGCACATCGGCGTCGGTCGAAGGACCCGTCTTCGTCTTCTTGAGGATCGGCAACCCGAGCTTCTCGAACAGCACCACGGCCAGTTGCTTCGGGCTGTTGAGATTGACCGACCCGCCGGCTTCCCCGGCGATCTCGGCCTCGAGCCGGAACAGGTCGCTCGACAGTTCCCGCGACAACCGTTCGAACACCACTGGATCAATCCGGATCCCGGCCCACTCCATATCGACGAGCACCCTGACCAGGGGGATCTCGATTTCGCGGAGTAACGGGCTGAGAGAGGTCTCGGCCAGACGGGGTGTGAAGTACTCCTCCAGAGCCAGGACGGTCGCGCAGTCCGTCCCGCAGTATCGGGAGGCGACATCGACGGCAAGCTCCGCGAACGGAATATCCTTTCTGCCATTCGGGTAGGATGTCATCGGACGGCCCAGCAGATCCAGGCTCAAGGTGTCGAGATCGTGCGCCCGGCGTCCCGGATCCAGAACAAAACTCGCCAGCATCGAATCGAACTCCACTCCTGCCAGTTCGACTCCGCTGCCGCGCAATACCTGCCAGTCGAACTTGACGTCGTGGCCGGCCTTTGGCTGTGCCGAATCCTCCAGAAGGGCCACCAGCCCGGCGCAGACCGGGTCACGCAGCGGCGGCAGATTCCGAACCGCAGCCGGCGCCGCGAGCACGCCGTCCTCGGGCCGGTGCCCGAACGGGAGATACCAGATATCGGCCGGACTCGTCGCCAATCCCAGGCCAATCAACTCCGCTCCGTGGGGCTCTGCCGAGCTCGCCCTCACGTCGAAAGCGACCAGCCTGGCCTCTCGAAGCCGGGCGACCAGGCCCGGCAGGGCGGCCGGATCGTCGACCAGCCGCGCTTCGGCGGCTGATACCCCGACTGACTCTTCACTCTCAGCCAGCGAGGCTGCGGTTCCGGCCATGTCGGCCGCACCAGTCAAGGCCAGCCTGGTGACGAGGGTATGAAACTCGAGCCGCGTGAGGACCCGTCGAAGTGCTATCCGATCCGGTTCCTGACGAGCAGCCTTGCCCAGCTCGATTCCAACCGGAACGTCGGTCTTGATCGTCACCAATCGGCGCGAGAGCCTTGCCTGGTCGGGTTCCGCCAGCAGCGCTTCCCGCGGCCGCTTGGCCTTCAACTCCCCGGCTTTAGCCAGAATGGTGTCGAGGTCTCCGAACTCGGCGAGGAGCTGGGCCGCCGTCTTCTCGCCCACACCACGCACCCCGGGTACGTTGTCGGACGAGTCTCCGACCAAGGCCAGATAGTCGATCACCTGCCACGGAGGAACGCCGAGGCGCTCGACCGCGTTGGACTCATCGACCCACTGCTCCTCGACCCCGGCAGGCCCACCCCGGCCCGGATTGAGGAGCGCGATCCGCGGGCCAATCAACTGATAGAAATCCTTGTCGCCGGACACGATGACCACCTGGAGCCCTCGTTCGGCCTCTCGACGAGCCAGGGTCCCGATCACGTCGTCCGCTTCATACCCATCGATCGCCACGACGGGGACCCGGAACGCTTCCAGAAGCTCCCGGGTTTGCTCGAGGGCCAGATCGAAGTCCTGTTGCAGCTCAGCGTCCAGTTTCTCCCGGGTCGACTTGTATTCCGGGTACATCGCAGACCGGAACGAGTCGCCCTTGTCGAGGACCCAGATCAAATACTCCGGCCGATACTTCGACTGAAGGCGGAGCAGGAAGTTCACCACCCCCCACGCAGCCGAGGTATTCTCGCCCCGGGAGGTGCGAAGGGGCCGGGCGATCATCGCAAAGAACGAGCGATAGATCAGAGCATGGCCATCGATCAGGAACAGGCGAGGTGTCTCGGAATCTGACATGGGCGGAAAGGTAAGCTGAAAAGGCGATGGGGCGACCGGGTTAGTCCCGATCGCCCCACGGTCCGAGAAACTCCCGAATTACCGGCC
>JARIEY010000194.1 GCA_031127085.1 Gemmatimonadota bacterium
CGCCGGGGTGGAGCGCACGTTGCCAACGCTGACTTTCACGATGCCAAGCGGCGTGGCAGCAAGCGCCGGATCGGGAAGCAGCCGCACACTGTCGAGCAGGGGCCCGAGCTTGGCTGCGTCGAGCGCCGCCATCACCTCGCGCCGCGCCGCTTCGCGATCCACCTCGCCGCGGACGATCCACTGGTCGCCACTGCGAAGACAGGCGACGTCGAACACGGCGACGCGCCGGTCGGGGGCGTACTTGGCCTTCACCGCCGCCAGCACTGGCTTGCAGGGATCATCCTGCGCCGCCGCGCGCACGGGAACGAGACTGGAAAGGCACAGCACGAGACCCAGCGGCGCGGCGAACTTTGCGTGCACTGTCATTGGAAGCGACCAGAGAGGCAGGGGAAAGGAGGCACCCCCTAAGAATTGCTGCCGCGAGGGAGCGCCGCCAGTCGGGCGAGACAGGGGCGACTGCTCGCCCCCGCCGCAACACACCCCATCCTCACTCACGGTCATCGATCACGATCGTCGACCGCCATCCGAGTTCGCGATCCGGAATTGGAATCCGGATCCCCGATCCTGCATCGTCTACAGCGCCTCCGTTCCCGCGCCGGTCACCCGATGCGAGATCAGCGGGGGCACCGTCACTTCGGCGTCCCCGATGCTGACCGCCTCGCGCACGCACGCTTCGCCCGCCGCGATACCGGCGGCGTCGCGGGCCAGCACCGACGCGAGCGGAGTGCCCCGACTGACGTGCGCGCCGGGGCGCACGAGCACGCGGAATCCCACGGATGGGTCGACCGTGTCTTCCATCGTCGTGCGCCCTCCGCCGAGCGCGATGATACCGCGCCCCAAGACGCGCGGCTCCACGCGCTGCACAATGCCGGCCTGCGACGCCACGACCAATAGCTGCTCAGGGGCACGAGGGAGGACCCCCTGCGGATCATCCACCACCCGCGGATCGCCCCCCTGCGCCTCGATGATCTGCCGCAGCTTCTCCAGCGCGCGGCCGGTCGTGATCGTGTCTTCCAGCATACTCCGCGCCGCGCCGATGTCGTCCGCCACGCGCGCCAACACGAGCATCTCGGCGCCGAGCGCGAGCGTCACCTCCCGCGTGTCCGCGGGGCCGCCGCCACGCAGGATGTCGATGCTCTCCTCAATCTCCACGGCATTGCCGCAGGCCACGCCCAGCGGGTGGTCCATACAGGTCATAAGTGCCACCGTGGGACAGCCGCAGCGTTCGCCGATGTCCACCATCGTCGTAGCGAGCGTCAGTGCGCGCTCGAGCTGCGGCATGAAGGCGCCGGCGCCGGTCTTCACATCGAGCACCAGTCCGCCCAGTCCTTCCGCCAGCTTCTTGCTCATAATGGACGCCGCGATCAGCGGGATCGCCTCCACCGTGGCCGTGGCATCGCGCAGCGCGTACAGCGTCTTGTCGGCGGGGGCGATCTCGCCCGTCTGTCCAATGAGCGCGCACCCGAGGCGCTCGACCTGCGCCTTCGCCTCGGCCATCGACAGCCTGGTGTTGAAGCCCGGGATGGACTCCAACTTGTCGAGGGTGCCGCCCGTATGACCCAGCCCGCGGCCGCTCATCATCGGCACGGCCACGCCACAGGCCGCCACCATCGGCGCCAGGGGGATAGAGACCTTGTCGCCCACGCCGCCGGTGGAGTGTTTGTCCACGACCGGCCGGCCAAGTCCGGAGAAGTCCAGCCGGCCACCACTCCGGAGCATGCCGTCCATCAGGGCATAGGTTTCTTCGCCGTCGAGACCGCGAAAAAAGATGGCCATCAGCAGGGCCGACAGCTGATATTCCGGGTAGCGCGCGAGAGCGACGCCCTCGGTGAACTCGCGCCATTCGGAGACCGTGATGCGGCCGCCGTCGCGCTTGCGGGTGATCAGATCGATGAGATGCATTGACCGTGTGGCAACGCGCCCCGTACGTTCCCTCGTGGGCCGGGACGGGCGCACACCCCCGGTCATACGCACTACGATGCATCGCGCAAATTGTCACGGGCGACGGGTGCCCAACGACGGGAGGATGGAGTGACCGGTCCGACGGTGAATCCGGTGGATGCAGGCGACGAGATCGCCCGGCTGCAGGCCCGCGTTCGCGAGCTGACCCGGGAGAAGGAGCACCTGGTCGCCATCGTGGATATCCTGCAGGACATCTCGAGTTCCCTGCACTTCGTCGACATCCTGCAGGCGATCGCCGGCAAGCTGGGCCAGACCTTTGGACTCGACCGCTGCTCGATCTTCCTGGCCGGCGAGCGCGAGGGGGTGCGGCTGGTCGCGAGCTATGAGGATGCGTCCATCCGCAACCTCGTGGTGGACCTCGATCGGTACCCCGAGCTCAAGCGCGCGTTCGACAGCGGCGAGACCGTGTTCATTCCGGATGCCGTGAACGACCCGGCGTATCGCAATGTCCGGTCAGCGCTCGAAATGCGGAACGTGCGTTCGATCATCGTCGTTCCCATTAAGTGGCGTCAGGACGTGATCGGGGCGATTTTTCTGCGCACGGAACGCGACGCGATGCCGTTTTCGGACGCCGACGTCCGCTTCACCCAGGTGGTGGCCGAGTTGACGGCCAAAGCGCTGCGCAATGCGCACCGCTTCGAGGCGTTGCTGCGGTCGACCGAGTCCACCAAGGCCGACTCACGTCAGGCCGATCTGGAACGCATCGCGCTGGTGGCGTTCCTGCGCCGTTTGTTGGACCGCTATGCCGGAATCCAAGACCATATGTGGGCCGAAACCCTGTTGCCCAAGGCATCGGACGAAGAACTGGAGCGCCTCGTCGAAGTGGCGCTGAACGTCGTCGCCGAAGAAGCCAAGGGCTGAACCTGAGAGGATGCTGCCATGATGATCAGCAAGAAGTTGAACACGATGCTCAACGAGCAGGTGGGGCACGAGCTCGCGGCGTCGCACCAGTACGTGGCCATCGCCACGTATTTCGAGCAGGCCGCGCTGCCGACGCTGGCCAAGCACTACTACGCGCAGGCACTTGAAGAGCGTGACCACGCCATGCGCCTGGTCAAGTTGGTGCTCGACTCGGACGGCGTGTTGAAGATCCCGGCCGTGCCGGCCCCGAAGATGGGCTTCAAGAACTCACTCGAGGCGGTGCAACTGGCGCTCGCGAGCGAATCGAAGGTGACGGCGCAGATCAATGCGCTGCAGAACCAGGCGATCGCCGACAAGGACCATCTCAGCCGGAACGCGCTGGAGTGGTTCGTGAACGAACAGCGCGAGGAGATGTCGTCGGCGGGCACGCTGGTGGCGATGGTGAAGCGGGCCGGTGAAGGCGGCATGTTCTTTGTGGAAGCCTTCCTCAAGGAAGGCGGTCTGGCGGATAACGGGAACGGCGACGCCGGGGCCGAGTAACCGCATGGCCGGGCCGCCGGAGGGCCTCGCGCGCGCGCAGTGGCTGCGCGAGGCACTCGAACGGGCCGCGCACGAGTATTACGTGCTCGATCAGCCCGCGCTCAGCGACGCGGAGTACGACCGGCTCTTCCACGAGCTGCGCGCGCTGGAGCAGGCCCACCCTGCGTTGCGCGCCCCGGACTCGCCGACGCTTCGGGTGGGCACCGACGTCGGCGCCTCGCACCTCGCCAAGTACGCGCACCTGGTGCCGATGGGCTCGCTCAGCAACGCGTTCAGCGACGAGGACCTCGAAGGGTGGGCCGCGTCGGGACGCGATGTGGCGGGCGACGACTTTGACCGGTCGGGCTTTTGTTGTGAGCTGAAGATTGACGGCGCATCGATGAGTCTCACCTACCGCGACGGGGTGCTCGTCACGGGGGCGACGCGCGGCAACGGGAACGTTGGCGAGGATGTGACGGCGAACGTGCGCACCATTCGCGACATCCCTCTGCGCCTGGCCGGGAGCGGGTGGCCCGCGGTGATCGAGATCCGCGGCGAGGTCTATATGACCTTCGACGGGTTCGAGCGGATGAACGAGGAGCGGGTGCGCGCGGGCGAGCCCGTCTTCGCGAATCCCCGCAACTCGGCCGCTGGCGCCCTTCGTCAAAAGGACCCCGCCGTGACGGCCCGTCGGCCGTTGCGGTTCTTCGGCTACGCCTTCGCCGTCCCCGGTACCACGACGCTCCCGTTCGCCACACAGTGGGAGCTGCTCGAGACGCTGGCCAGCTGGGGCGTTCCCGTGGCCCCGCATCGTCAGCTCTGTGCCACGCTGGCCGAGGTGCACGCGTGGGCCCATGCGCTGGAGAGCACGCACCGCGCCGAGCTCGCGTTCGCGATCGACGGCGGCGTAGTGAAGGTGAACGCGCTGGCCACGCAGGCCGACCTGGGTTCGACCGCGGGCGGACGCGAGCCCCGCTGGGCGATCGCGCGCAAGTTTGCCCCCGACGTGGCCGAGACACGCCTCGTGGGTATCGAGATTCAGGTAGGCCGCACGGGCGTGCTCACGCCGCGCGCCGTGCTCGACCCGGTGGAGATCGGCGGGACGACGGTCACCTACGCCACGCTGCACAACTTCGACCTCATCGCGGCCAAGGACCTGCGCATCGGCGACGTCGTGCAGGTGAAGCGGGCGGGCGAGGTGATCCCGCAAATCCTCGGGCCGGTCCCTGAGCGGCGCGATGCGGCGCAGCCGCCATCGCCGTTCGTCGCGCCAACTGCCTGTCCGGTCTGCGGCACACCGGTGGTGCGGATCGCCGACGAGGTGGCGGTGCGCTGTCCCAATGAGCGGTGCCCCGCGCGACATCTGGAGGAGCTGATCCACTTCACCGCGCGCGCCGCGATGGACATTCGCGGCCTCTCGGAACAGCGCGTGCGGCAACTGCTCGATGCCGGGCTCATCAGCGACCCGGCAACGCTCTATGACCTGACCGAGGACGTGCTGGCAGCGCTGCCGCGGCTTGGCGAGAAGAGTGCCCAGCAGCTGGTGGCGGCGATCGCCGCCTCCAAGACGCAGCCGCTCTCGCGTTTGCTCTTCGGCCTTGGCATCCCGGATGTCGGCGAAGAGACGGCGAAGCTGCTCGCCCGGCACTTCGGTACGGCCGAGGCGCTGCAGCAGGCCGCGCCAACGGAGATCGAAGGCCTTCACGGTGTGGGGCCGTCGATCGCGGCGTCGGTTCACGGATGGTTTGCGTCCGAGTCCAATCAGGCGCTGGTACGCGCGCTCATCGCCCGCGGCGTCAATACGGTAGAGCCGACGCGCGCCGAGGCAGATGGTGCCCTGCGCGGACTGAAGATCGTCATCACCGGAACCCTGCCGACGCTTGGTCGCACCGAGGCCAAGGAACTGGTCGAGGGCGCTGGCGGCAAGGTGACCGACTCGGTGTCCAAGAATACCGACTTCCTGGTGGTCGGAGCGGACGCCGGCAGCAAGCTGGACAAGGCGAAGGCGCTCGGCGTCGAAGTGATTGACGAAGCCGAGCTCTTGCGCCGCGTTGGGCGTTGACCCCTTCTTTGACGGATATGGCCACCAACTTCGCGCTCGCCTCGACGCCGCTCGTCGCGCTCCCGCGCCAGTCTCTGGCCGCGCTCCGCGCGGCGCTCATTCGGGACCTCGGCGGCGGCTACGCCACATACCTCCAGGAAGCGGGCTACGCCGGTGGCGAAGCCGTGTTCGGATCGTTCCAGGAGTGGCTCGCGGCACGCGGGGAAAACGCCGAGGCGGTGGGCTTTGCCGAGTTCCAGGGGCTGGCGGCCGAGTTCTTCCGTGACGCCGGATGGGGCACGCTCGCCATCGGATCGCTGCAAGACGTGGTGATCACACTCGACACGTCGGACTGGTCTGAGGCCGACCCGACGCTCAATATCGGCTTCCCGGCCTGCTACTTCTCAATGGGCCTGCTGGCCGATTTCTTCGGTCGCTTGGCCGGCTCCCCGCTGGCCTGCTACGAGGTGGAGTGCCGCTCGAACGGTGCGTCGTACTGCCGGTTCCTGCTCGGATCGGCCGAGGTGATCGGACAGATCTATCAGCGGATGACCGAGGGCGTCTCGTACCTCGATGCGGTGAACGAGCTGGCCTGACGACGGTACTGCTACCACGAAGTTTGAAGGGCACGAAGCAACCGTGATGAAGAAGTGGAGATTAGGCCGTGGCGGCGGCGGTGTCCCGCCACGGCTGGCGGCTTTTCATCATGCTGTTGAGT
>JARIEY010000195.1 GCA_031127085.1 Gemmatimonadota bacterium
GGAAGAGCACCACGCCCGCCAGCACGATGGCGAAGATGAAGAGAATCGGCATGCCGATCTTCGCCAGCTTCTCGATGCCGCCAGAGATGCCCTTGGACAACACGTAGATGTTGATGAACAGCGTGGCAAGGAAGAAACCGTACGTCGTGTACTGATGGTGGTACGTCGTCGCTCCCTCAGGCGCGATCGACTGGAACGACTTCAGGTAGCCGAGCATCCCCTCCTGCGTGGTGATGCCCCAGTAATCCTTGGTGAGCGAGAACCAGGCAAAGGCCGCCGTCCAGCTCTCGATATAGGTGTAGTAGATCATCACCATCATGGGGACGATCATCCCCACGACGCCCACGTACTTGGCGGCGGGATGCTTCCAGATGGCCGCGAACATGCCGGGCAGGTGCCCCTTGCGGTAGCGGCCGCCGTTGCGGCCCACGCCCCACTCGATCCACATCAGCGGAATGCCAAGGAGCAGCAGCGCGATGAAGTACGTGATCATGAACGAGCCGCCGCCGTTCGCGGCCGCCTGCCGGGGGAAGCGCAGGAAGTTGCCGAGTCCGACGGCGTTGCCCGCCATCGCGAGGATCAGCCCGATGCGGCTGCCCCATGCTTCGTTGGAATTGCCGGAACCGCTGGAGGCCAAGGGACAGCTCCTGGTCTGGGGTGAATCGGACAAAGCTGACACGAGGGGGCCCACGCGTCCAGACGCCGCCGCTCCCAGACGCCGCCGCGCGGCGCGGGCCGCGGCGACCCCAGCGTTTGCGGACGGCGCCCCGTATGCAGTGGGTCGCCGCGCTGCATTGACGGATCGCGGCACCGCACCGCAGCTTCTCCCGTCGCGCGGTGGCACCCCCAACGGCAGCGCCCCATCGACCCTGCCGTTTCCATTTCCACACTGGAGTTTCCGCATGGGAATGCTCGTCAAGAAACCGATGTCCATCCTGATGCAGGAGGCCAGCAGCGAGGGGGAACACTCCCTCAAGCGCTCCCTGAGCGCGCTGAACCTGACCGCACTCGGCATCGGAGCCATCATCGGCGCTGGCATTTTCGTGTTGACCGGCACGGCCGCGGCCACGCACGCGGGACCGGCCATCGTCATCTCGTTCATCTGCGCCGGCCTCGGCTGCGCCTTTGCCGGGCTCTGCTACGCCGAGTTTGCATCGATGATTCCCATTGCCGGCTCCGCGTACACGTACGGGTATGCCACGCTCGGCGAGTTCTTTGCCTGGATCATCGGCTGGGACCTGATTCTCGAGTACCTCTTCGCCGCATCGACGGTCGCGGTGGGGTGGGCCGGCTACTTCTCGCGGATCATGAACGACCTCGGCTACCCCATTCCCGCGGCCCTGTCGAACGCGCCGTATAAGGTGGAAGGGACGCACACGCTGGTGCGCACCGGCGCGATCATCAATCTCCCCGCCGTGGTGCTGGTGCTCGCCCTGACGGCGCTGCTCGTGGTGGGCATCAAGGAGTCGGCACGCTTCAACAACGTCGTCGTCGCGGTCAAGCTCGCCATCGTCGTGCTGGTGATTGGCTTCGGTTTCATGTTCATCGACCAGGCGAACTGGCACCCGTTCATTCCGGCGCTCGAGCACGTGACCGACGCCGCCGGCGTCGACACAGGGATCACCAAGTTCGGCTGGCCGGGCATTTTCGCCGGCGCGGGCGTGATCTTCTTCGCGTACATCGGTTTTGACGCCGTCTCGACGGCAGCGCAGGAAGCCAAGAATCCGCAGCGTGATCTGCCGATCGGCATTCTGGCATCGCTCGCCATCTGCACGGTGCTCTACATCCTGATGGCGCTGGTGATGACCGGGCTGACGCCGTTCCGTAACCTCGCGGTGCCGGATCCCGTCTACGTGGCGCTCGACGCGGCGGGCCCGGGGCTGGCGTGGCTCAAGTATCTGACCACCATCGGTGCCGTGGCCGGTCTGGCGTCCGTCGTGCTCGTGATGCTCATGGGCCAGCCGCGCATCTTCTACGCGATGTCGCGCGATGGGCTGCTCCCGCCGCTCTTCGGCAAGGTGCACCCGAAGTTCAAGACGCCGTACCTCGCAACCATCATCACTGGCATCGTGGCTGCTGCCGTGGCGGGCGCATTCCCCATCGGGCTGTTGGGTGAACTCGTTTCCATCGGCACGCTGCTGGCGTTCGTGATCGTCTGCGCCGGCATTCTGGTGCTGCGCTACGTGCAACCGGAACTGCACCGTCCATTCAAGACGCCGCTCGTGCCGTTCGTCCCGATCGGCGGCATTCTCGTCTGTGGCTGGCTGATGTGGAACCTCCCGCGTGATACCTGGCTGCGGCTCATCATCTGGATGGGAGCCGGCCTGGTGATTTACTTCGTGTATAGCCGTCGTCATTCCAAGCTGCAGCAGGCCCAGCGCTAGGGCCGATCGGTTATCTTTGCGGCGGTGCCCGACACTCCGGGCACCGCCGCTCTGTTTTCCCATTGGCCGACCGCACGTGACCTTCGATCTCTTTGCCGTCCCCGCCGGCCGCCGCGCCGACATCGAACGCCTGCTTGCCGAGCTCACGCCCGGCCAGACGGTGGCCCTGTCCACGCACATCAACAGCGATGGCGATGGGTGCGGCTCGGAAGCCGCGCTCGCCGGGTTGCTCGCGCAGCGGGGCATCGCGGCCTTTATCGTTAATCCCACGCCGTGGCCTGCGATGTTCCGCTACCTCCTGGAGGAGGGCGGCATCGACGACCGCAGCGCCAAGGGGGCCAAGGCGTTGGCGGCGGCCGATCGGCTCATCGTGCTTGACATCAGTGACGTCAAGCGCCTCGGCGTGCTGGCCGATGCGGTGCGTGCACTCGCCAAGCCGCCGCTCGTCATCGACCATCACCTGCCGGGGGATGAGCCCCCGGGAACGTTGCACGTCACCGACACGACAGCCTGCGCGACCGGCGAGCTCATCTATGACGTCTCGCAGGTGATGGGGGCCACACTCACGCCCCCCATCGCCACGGCCATCTACACGGCGATGCTCACCGATACCGGCGGCTTCCGGTTTGCCAACACGTCGCCCCGCTGCCACGCCGTGGCCGCCGCGCTGCTGCACGCCGGCGTCAACCCCGAGACGATGTACCAGCGCATCTACGCGTCGGTTCCGCGCGGCCGCCTGGCGCTGATTCGTGACGCGCTGGAGACGCTTGGCGTCGACGAGGGGTACGGGTTGTCCTGGGTTGATGTGCACAACGGACTACTCGACCGTCACAATGTGACAGCTGAGGACCTTGACGGGGTGGCAGAGTACCCCCGATCTATAGAGGGGACACGTTTGGCCCTCCTCTTCCGTGACCTCGGTCACGGCAAGGTGAAGGTCTCGTTCCGCAGTGTTGGGGAAGTCGACAGCAATGCGCTCGCCCGCCGGTTTGGCGGAGGCGGCCACGCGCGGGCGTCCGGAGCGTTGATCGCCGGGACGCTTGACGAGGTGAAGGCGCGAGTGCTCGAAGAGGCGCGCGCGTTCGTTGGCCGTCGAAGCTGACGGTTTCGGTAGGAGCAGCGCCGGGTGCAGCCACCCGGCTTCTTGGAGATCACGGATGACCGCATCGACCCAGCGTCGACGCAGTGCGCGCGGTGGCTTCACGGCCATCGAGATGCTGATCGTCATGGCCATCATCGGCGTGATGGCGGCCGCGGTGATGCCGCGCATCAGTCGCGTGGTCGCCGAGGAGCGCATTCGCAAGCTGCAGGGGGCGGTGGCCACGGACCTCGAGCTCGCCTTCGCGCTGGCGAATCGCGAGCACAAGCCGGTGACCATCACGTACAGCACGTCCACTCAGGTGCTCTCCGTCAACGATCGCGCTACGGGCACGGCGCTCAAGACGCGGTACCTGGGGCAGAGCACCACGTTTTCAACGACGGCGGTGACGTTCTCGCCGAGCGCCGGCATCACGATCTTCCCGATGGGGCTTTCCACGGCCTCGGTGACGGTGACCGTGAGCAATGGCAGCTTCACGCGCACCGTCTCGATGACGCGTGCCGGTCTGGTGACCAAGTCATGACGACGCGTCAAGGGGTCCGTGGCGTTCGTGGACGGCGGGCGCGTCGTGGCGCGGGCCTCGCCGAGATCATGCTCGCGATGGTCATCTTCGCGGCCGTGGCGACGTCGTACGCCGCCGTGACCCTGCGCTATGCGGTGCGGATGAAGACGATCAGTGCCGGGGCGGCGCGCTCGGCGGCGATGTCGGAGTATATGAACCGGCTGATGTCGGTGCCGTTTGACTCGCTGTCGGGGCGCGCCGGGACGTTCACCACGAGCAGCGGCGCGTTTCCGAATACGCGCACGGTTGCCGTGACCGGCAGCGGCTCCACGCGCACGGTCACGCTCATCCTCACGCCGACGAACACCGCGATTAAGCCAGACACTATCGTGATGACGCGTGTCAAGCGGGTCACCTCCAGCCCTCTCGGATGATGACTGCTAACCGCTCTCGCCGCGTGCGTCGCGGCTTCTCGCTGGTTGAGCTGCTCATCACGCTCGTGCTCGTGTCGATCATTGGCGCGGCCGCGGGCCGCCTGCTGATGAGCCAGACGCGCTTCTATTCGCGGCTGGCCGGCCAGAAGGACGCACGTTCGGTCACCCGGAACGCGCGCAACATCATCCAGACCGAGCTCTCGATGGTCGAGGCCGGCGGCGGCGTCACCGCCGCGTCCACCGACTCCATTCGCGTGCGCCTGCCGTACGTCTGGGGTGTCTACTGCTCGTCGAACACGATGATGTATCTCCCGTATGATTCTGCGATGACTGCGATGGCGACGTTGGCGGGGTATGCCATCAAGGACACCTCGTCGAACGGGATCTATGCGTACACGGCCACCACGACGGCGCCGACGGCCGGGACGGCCGCCAACTGTACGGGTTCGCCGACCAGCATCACGGCGCCGGCGAACGGCGGCTACTACACGCTTTCCCCGGCAGTAACCGGCACGGCCGCCTCGCCGATGTTCCTCTACCAGGTGGTCACATACAAGTTCGGCGCGTCGGCCATTGTGCCGGGAAAGCGCGGCTTGTACCGCCGGATCGGAAGCGGCGCGGCGGAGGAGATTCTCGCGCCGTTCGACACCTCGGCCAAGTTCCGTTACTACAACTTGTACGCCGATACGGCGCAGACCACGGTGCCGACCATCTCGGACATCCGTGGCGTCGAACTGCAACTGGATGCGCAGAGCGCGAGCCGTACCGGCGGGCAGACGACGCCGGAGTCCGTGAGCATCAAGACCGCGATTTTCTTCCGCAACCGGGTGAACTGACATGACGCTCTCCACACGCTTGGGTCGTGCGCGTCGAGGGATGGCGCTGCCGATGGTCATCGTGGTGCTGTTGGTGCTCGGTGCCAGCTTTGCCGGTGGCGTGGCGCTCGCGCGCGGTGAGCGCGCGCTCGATGATGCGGGCAAGTCGTCGCTGCTGGCGCAGACCTACGCCGAAACGGGGCTGCAACGCCTGACGGGCGATCGCGCGGCACTCGGCCTCACGGGCCAGCCTGGTGGCTCCGACTCGACGCGTGTCACGTTCTCGGGCGGATACTACGATCTCATTACGACGCGCCTGCGTCCGGGAAGCGGGACGACGATTCCGTCGCTGTACTATCTGCGCTCGCACGCCGTCGTCACGCGGACGGGTGTCGGCGGCGGGCCCGCGGCGGAATACACCGTGACGTCGCTTGCCACGTGGCTGAACGGGCACATGTCGGTGCAGAGCGCGCTGACCGGGTACAACGGGACGAACAAGGCAGGTGCGGCTGGCGCCATCAGCGGTGTCGACCAGTGCCCGGTGGCCAGCGGTGGGACTGGGACGACCATCGCGGCGGTCGCCGTGCCCACGGTGGCGTCGGACGGCGGCCCAGGATACGATGGCTCCACGGCCCCGCTGACCGGCTCGCCGCTGGTCTCGTACATCGGTGCCAATCCCGCGGCGGCCGCGGCGGCGTCGTCCATTGACTGGCCGGCGATCTACAACGGCACCGCGTTCACTGCCGATTTTACGTCGGACTGGTCGGGGACCGGCTTCCCGTCCAGTGCTTGGTTCGCCGCCAATCCGACGTCATTTCCCATCATCTACGTACAG
>JARIEY010000196.1 GCA_031127085.1 Gemmatimonadota bacterium
AAGGACGCCATGGGATGCGTCACCTTGTGATTGTGGCGCTCGGCGCGCGGATCCATGAACATCGAGTAGATCCCGCTGCCCACGAAGCCGTAGAGCCGGGCCTTGCCGATGGGGACGCCGACGACCGCTTGCAGGCCGGCTTGCACCAGCGTGATGCGCTGGGCGACCGCGTACAGGAAGGTGGTGTCGCCAAAGTCAAATGCCACCAGCGGGAACTGCTCGCCATTGGTCACCGGTCGCGACACGTCGACCGCGAGCCCTACGCCGAAGGTCGATCCCTTGACCGCGAGCTTGAGGGGATTCCACGGCAGCTGGTACGTGGCGTCGAGTCCAACGAACGGGGTCGATTCGAGCGCGGTCCCCTTGTCAAAGGTCTGCTGCCCAAGATGGACGCCCAGATCGAACATCTTGGCCTGCGTCTGGCCCTGCAGTGCCGGCGCGCCCAGGAGGACGGCACCGACGAGCGCGATGAGTCTGCGCATGAGTGATGGTCTCCCGGTTAGTGGCCGATTTCGAAGCTGAGAACCTGATTGTTCTGCAGCTCGCCCATCGTGGTGTACGCGTAGTCCAGCGTCAGCTTGCGGCCGAGCACCGGAATCTTCACGCCGCCGCCGAACGACAGGCCGTCGGCGAACTTCCAGGGAGCGTGCTGTTCATTGAACCACCGCTTGCCTGCGCGGAGAAAATAGTTGGCCTTGTAGCCGTATTCGAAGCCGAGCGACGGCTGCACGTCGGTGTCGATGGCGTCGAAGAAGTCGAGCTCGCCCATCAGCGTGTGCTTCTTGCTGGCGCCGAACATCGCCTCGGCGTCGCCGACGAGACTCGACTGCAGGCCCACGCGGAAGCCAGTGGGCAATTGCACTTGCCGGGTGTTGAACTGCACCGGGATGCTGCCGCCTGTGGCGAATCCATTTTCGCGTGGGGCCGAGACGCGGCGCTGAATGCCGCTGCCGGTGAAGCGGTTGCTCGGCCCGATGTTGGTGATGGCCGCCGCCACACTCAGCCCGTACAGGCCGGTGCGGAAGCGGGTGGCCAGATCGAAGCCGAAGTAGCGGTTCTGCGCGAAGTCGATGCCTTCCTGTACGAGCCGCAGCCCCCCGGAAGCCGAGAGGCGATCGGTGATGTTGCGTGCATACTGCACCGCCAACGCCGAGCCCGTGTACTGGAACTGCCCGGGGAAGGCCGGATCGTCGCCGTCGGGCGCGACTTCCGTCGTGCGGTCGATGGAGCCCGACGTGAACTGCGTGAAGGCCAACCCGATGGCCCCCTGACCCAGCGGCATGGTGAGCGCGGCGGCAGTATTGGTGATGCCGCTACTGCTGCCGTACAGCTGCATGTAGCTCACCAGCGCCGAGATTTCGCCGCGCACGACGATGCCGGCCGGATTCCAGAACATCGCCTCCGGCCCCTCGGACATCGAGACGACCGACGAACCCATCGCGGTCGATCGCGCGCCGATGCCGATCTCGAGAAAGTTGGCCCCGCGCGTGCCGACGCGTGATGTGCGGTCGGTCGCTTCCGGGACGATAATGGTGCCCTGCGCCGCCAGCGGCGCCCCCCAGAGGAGGGCGAGCGCCGCCGCGGCCAGGCGCATGGAGTTGAAAGTCATATGCGTCGCCCCGGTTAGCGGATGATCACGAACTTGCCGAGCTTGTCGACCTTCTTGCCGCCGACCTCGGTGCTCACGACGTAGACGTAGAACCCCGGTCCGATCTCGAGGTCTTCGCGCGTGCGCATGTTCCACTGCAAATCACCCGCGTCATTGCACTGCGTGGTGTTCACCGTCGCGCGGCAGTTGCGCTGCAGGTCCGACGGATTCCACTTGATCTGCTGCACCAGCTGGCCAGAGGCCGTGTAGATGCGAATCGTGCCGGTGGGCGGCAGGTGGGTGAACATCAGGCGCGAGAGCCCCGCCGTCTGTTCATAGTGCGAGAACATGATGTACGGGTTCGGGACGACTTTCACGAGCGACAGGTCGCCTTCCTTCACGCTGGCGATGTTCTCGCCGGCAACGTCCGGCGCGATGCTGTAGGTGAACGCCGGCATCCCGCGGATGGGGCGATAGTACAGCACATTGAGCGTCTGGTTGGCGTTGGTGCCGGTGAAGCCCGTGCCGCCAATGCCGCTGAGCGGGTTGCAGCTCGCCGGCGTGCCGCAGGCCAGCGAAGTGGGGCCCCACGTGACGCGCGTCACGCTCACCGAGTCCGGAACGCCGTTTACGAGGCGAATGCGGCGGACGAGCGGCGTCGCCGTCACCGTGTCGTGGCGGACCACCTTGAACGTTTCAATGAAGTACAGCGGATCGCCCGGAATCCACTGATCGACCGGCACCGGCACGCGCAGCGTGTCGGCGTTGGTGCCGAGCAGCACGGTGGCGGCGCGCGCACTCTTGAGCACGGCCACCGAGGCGTTGGCGTTGAGGAACGTGTTCTTCACGCTGAACGGAATGCCGATCGACGCGAGCGAGTCCACCGTGATGTTCGTGCGTCCGAGCGCCAGGTTCAGCGCGGCGGCCGCGGCCGCCGAGTTGTCGGTCTTGCCGGCGTTGGTGCGCGCGGAGATCGACGCCGCATAGTCGGCGGCGAGCTTCGCCTGGTTGGTGCGGTCGAACGTGAACGGATAGCCCGGGCCGAACTCCTTGCCGGCGAACGACACCTGATAGCGGTTGTACGCCACGGTGTCGCGCTGCGTCCCCGGAACCCACCCGATGGTTGGTGCGGTGCCGGAGAGCTGCACCGGAATGCCCTCGGCCTGCCAGAAGGTGCTGCGCAGGGTGCGCTGTCGGGTGGTGTCGAGCACGAAGAACATGCCGACATAGTTGGGGTTCGCGAGCGTCGCCGCCGGCGTGTTGTCGTCCGAGGCCGAAATCGTATCGGACACGTACATCGGCACGCCGCCCTGCAGGAACGTCAGCTGCAGCCGTCGCGTGGCCGGCGTGCGGAAGCGCGAGAAGACCGTCTTGCTGGCGCCGCTGACGACTTCGGTGACGGTCGGCTTGCCGGCGACATCCACCGCGCCGTTCACCGTGTACTCCTCCTTGCGCACGGCGAAGCGTCGCGTGGCCCCCACGGTGCCCGAGTCGCCAAGCTGGAAGAGCCGCACGGTGGTGCGAGTCGGCGACGCGGCCGTGGCAGTCTGGTAGAACGCCTCCACCTCGGCCGAGTCGGAGAGCACCATGCGGCCGACGACCGGATCCTTGCCGCGCACCGTCTTCTCGACGCGCGTGGTGATCGAGTATGACGCGATCGTGTCGTTGGCCAGCGGCGTCAGGGTAATGGAAGATGCCGTCGCTCCCGCCTGACGGCTGACGGGGATGTAGACCGACGCCACGTTGCGGTTGGCCGTATTGGCCGACAGGCCGTTGAGCGTCGCGGGGCGGATCGTGTACTTGCTGTTGACGAACTGGCCGGTCTTGTTGAGTTCCACGATGTCCCACGAGGCCGGGAACGACTGGCCGACGAAGACATACGTATAGGTCAGGCCGCCGGTGATGCTGCCGTCGCTATAGACCGAGGGCCAGAGGCCGTTGCTGCCGCGCACCAGCGTGGAGTAGCGCTGCCACGGATAGCGCTGTGCGCCGCCGGCTGCGTCGCGCGACACCGTGGGATAACAGGCGACGCCGGTGGACGAGGTGTACGAACCGCCGCCCGTGCAACTCTTGAAGACGAGCAGGGAGTCGATGACGCCCACGGCGGTATCGGTCATGATCCGGCAGAGCGCCGTCGAGTACGTCGCCGACGACGAGCAGGCATTGAGCGTGGCCGGCATCGTGTCGATGGCGACCGTGTCCCGCAGGATCGTGCCGCGAGGGAGCGCAATCTTCCGGATGTTGTTGACGATGCGCGGATTGAAGACTTTCAATCGCACGTCGCCGGCGGTGCGGCTGGCCTTCAGGATCTTGGCCTGCTCAATGAGGAACTTGTCCTGGCACTCGTTGTGCTGCTGGTCGAAGTAGAGGCGCAGGAAGGTGTCGAACTGCCGGTTGCCGCCGGTCGGCACAGCCGAGACGACGTTCACGGGGCAGGGCGGTTCCGGGCTGAGCCAGAAGTTCTGGTACAGGCCCGTCACATTGTCGATGAGCTTCTCCAACGCGACGGAGTCGGTCGTCGAGAGATAGGCGACCCAGAAGCTGGTCGTGTCGCCGGCCTTGAGCTTCACCGGGCCGACGCCCGCGAAATAGTTGTTGTGAATGGTCGCTGGGAAGCCGCCGAGCGTCGTGTCGGAGAACGGAACCACGCATCCGTTGAGGTTCTGCGAGGCCACGGGGTCGGTGCAGTGGAAGACCTTCAGTGTGTCGAGCTTGCCGTCGTGGTTGTAGTCCCAGTTGCCCGGCGGGATGTACCTCGCGAATCCGCCCGCGCGCCCCGTTTGCGGCGACCACCGCGTGGGGAAGTCATAATTGTGGAACATGTCGAAGTAGGCCTGATGCGTCCACTCCGAGGCCGGGCGTGTCGCGGCGAAGATGTCCTCTTCGTTATTCGTCAGCACGCCGTAGGTGGCGCGGGCGCGGACGCCGATGCCGTTGGACGTGATGCAGGTGAAGCCGCAGGCGACCGCCTGATTGATGTTCAGCGTGTCGCCGCGGTTCGGATGCGACGGGTTGTAGAAGGGCGACGAGGGATCGGTGAACTTCTTGTTGCGCAAGTCGCCGAGCGGGCTCTTGAAAACGACCATCGCCTGATAGGAACCGAACGGTCCACGCGCGCCCGATGTGTTGGAGAGGCAGAGGCGCGAGACGAGCAGGCCGCCCGCGGTGTACCCGCCGGTGACGTTGGCGCCGTGGTTCGCGCCGTAGCAGTTGGTGGCGTTCTGGTTGATCATCGAGCCGATATACGCCTGGCGCTTGAGATCCAGGTAGAACGCGGGGCTCTGCGTCGAACTCGGGAAGGGGCGGTTCATGAATCCCAGATACAGCGAGTCGTAGTTCAACCCCACGCCGTACACGTCGGCGCTCCGGTTGATCACGTTCGCCTTCCAGAACATGGCGTCCGCCACGGTGGGCACGGCGTACGACCATGCCTCAAAGCGCCACTCGATGCCCATCGGGTAGCCTTCCTTGATGGGCGCGCCGCTACCGCCCGGGATCACCGAGCCGAAGTACGAGCGCTGCTCGCGGCCGTAGTCCACCGCCGAGCCAAAGGTCTGGAACGCGCCGTAGAGCTTGTCCTGCGCGCGGCGATTGGGGTTGATCTTCCAGTCGTCCCACGTGAAGCCGCTGGGGTCGGACTTGAAGGTGTTGAGCCACACCGAGTCCGGGACCGGGCGCTCGCCGGCAAACGTGCTGCCGACCCACGTGTCGGGGCAGTCCGAACCGGCGAGCAACGGAAGGCCCGCCGCGATGAACGAGTTGGCGCGCGTGCTGTTGTCGCGGCACGAGCCGGTGCCGGACTCGGTCGTCACGCCACTGAACAGCGACCCAACCGAGCCGTCGCGACCGGTGAACGCGAGTTCGCGGCGGTCCGACGTCCAGCGCGATAGCTGCGTGCGGTGGTTCCAGCCGCCGCCCTTCACGTTCTCGAGCGACGGGACGATGTCGCGGAACCGCGACCAGTCGCCCTTGGATGCCGCCATCCACAACTGCAGCTCAAAGAAGCCGCCGTTGCCGCCCAGGGTCGAGACGCGGCCCGGAAGATCAGCGCTATAGAGCGTGTTGTCGTCCGAGGGGCCGTTCGAGGTGGTCTTCCACCACGAGTTGCCGCCCTGGCGCATGCCGGTGAGGGCAAAATCGCCGAGTCCGTACAACCCGAACCCGAACGGCTTCTTGGTAAGCGTGGGCACCGGCTCGTCGTCCGGATGCGTTTCCGCGGCCGCCTGCGCCTGCAGGGCGCCGGCGCTCAATACGAGCGCGGCGCCAAGGCCGGCCATCAGGCGACGAAGGGAGATGAGTCCAAACCGATCCATCTGGGGCACTCCTGATTCAGGTGCGGCCGGCGGGGCGTCCCCGCCGGCACCGTCGGATTAGAAGCTGATGGAGACGCCGCCGTTGATCGAACGGCGACCCGAGAGGTACTGCGGACGGTCGAAGAACGTCGAGGTCTCGCCTTCACCGGTGAAGTTGCCGGACTGCAG
>JARIEY010000017.1 GCA_031127085.1 Gemmatimonadota bacterium
ATGAGTCCGAACGTCCCACGATGTGGCAGGCATTCGTTGGCGCGCTGAATGGCGAGCGTGGGCGGCAGACGATCCGGTTCTCGAAGCCCGCCGGCGTTCGGGGTTTCGCCACGCTGGTGACGGCGCCGATTCACGAGGCCGGCCGGGTGACCGGCGTTATTGCGATTGCGCGCGACGTCACCGAGGAGCGCCTGCTGCTCGACCAGGCCATCCGGCAGGACCGCATGGTGGCGATGGGCGAGCTGGTGGGCGGCGTAGCGCACGAGGTGAACTCGCCGCTGACCAGCATTCTGGCGTACGCGCAGGTGCTCGAACGGGGCGTTGGCGGCGAGGACGCCGCCAAGGCGCTGGAGACGATCACGCGCGAGGCCAAGCGCGCGTCGCGGATCGTGGGCAAGCTGCTCTCGTTCGCGCGGCAGGGTCAGCCCGAGCGGATCCCGAGCGACGTCAACCAGGCGCTGCGCGACACCATCGACTTGCGCCGCTACGCGCTGCGGATGCAGGAGATCAAGCTGTCGGTGGCGCTGATGCCTGAGCCGCCGCTGGTGCTGGCCGATCCGTTCCAGTTGCAGCAGGTCTTCATCAACCTGCTGGCCAACGCCGAGCAGGCGGTGGCGCATCAGCCGGGCGACAAGCGCATCACGGTGAGCAGTGGGGTGCGCGGCGGTCTGTTCGTCGTGACGATCAGCGACACCGGCCCGGGCATCGCCCCCGAGGCGCTGCCGCACATTTTCAATCCGTTTTTCACCACCAAGCCGCGCGGCGCGGGGACCGGCCTCGGCCTCTCCATCTCCGACGGCATCATTCGCGAACATCGAGGGACGCTGCGCGCCCTGTCCGAACCGGGCCAGGGCGCCACCTTCGAAGTCGAGCTTCCGCTTCCACCTGCCGCTCCCTGACCGATGGCCAGCATCCTGATTGTTGACGATGAAGTCGCGATCGCCGCGGCGTTCGCCATGTTCTTCCGCCACGACGGCCAGCACGTCGTCTATGAAGCGCACACGGGCGGCGAAGGCGTGGATGCCTACTGGCGCCTGCGTCCCGACCTCGTGCTGCTGGATGTGCGGCTGCCCGACATGACCGGGTTCGACGTGCTCGCCAAGATCCGCGAGGACGACCCCGTGGTGATCATGGTGACGGCGTACGGCGACGTGTCGATGGCGGTGGATGCGCTGCACAAGGGGGCGGAGAACTTCCTTACGAAGCCGGTCGACCTCAGCCACCTCGCGGCGGCCGCCGACCGCGCGCTGGAGAAGTCGCACCTGCGCAAGATGAACCGCTATCTCGCCGACAAGCGCGATGCGGCGTCGCGCGTGATCGTGGGCTCGTCGCCCGCGATGCAGGAAATCGCGGAGCAGGTGAGCGGGCTGGCCCAGAGCGACAAGACGACGGGGCTGCTGATCGGCGAGCGCGGTTCGGGCAAGGGGCGCGTGGCGGAACTGATTCATCAGCAGAGTCCACGTGCGTCGGGGCCGTTCGTGGAGGTGAACTGCGCGGCGCTCACCGCCGAGTCGCTCGACATCGAGTTGTTTGGTGAAGAGGGGGCCGGCGGTCGGCCGGCCAAGCGCGGGCTGTTCGAGATTGCCGACGGCGGCACGCTCTTCCTCGACGAGGTGGGCGATCTGGCCCCGTTGCTGCAGCCCAAGCTGTTGCGCGCGCTCGAGGGGCGCGGGTTCCGGCGGCACGGTGGCGCGGTGGAGATCATCCCCGATACGCGGGTCATTGCCGCGACCAGTCGTGATTTGGGCGACGAAGTGGCCGCTGGCCGGTTCCGCGAGGACCTGTTCTACCGCCTGTCGGTGATGCCCATTCGCCTGCTGCCGCTGCGTGAACGGACGCGCGAGGATGTGCTGGAGCTCATCGGCCAGGTGCTTCGCGATCTCGCGTCGGCGCTGCCCGACGCGCCGACCACCGTATCGGACGAAGCGCTCGACGCGATTCTGCGCTACGGATGGCCGGGCAATATTCGCGAACTGCGCAACACGCTGGAGCGCGCCATGCTGATGGCGCGCGGGGCCGGGCGTATTGAGCCGCGGCATCTGGCGCGCGAGATCACCGCGGCGAGCGGCGCCGACGTGATGCATCACACGCCGCGCACGCTGGCCGATGTCGAGAAGGCGCACATCGACCGGACGCTGAAGGCGCACCACTTCAATCGCACGCACGCAGCGCGCGAACTGGGCATCGCGCGGGCGACGCTCATCAAGAAGATTCGCGAGTACGAGCTGTCCGAGCGCCCGCGCGGCCGCGGCTGAGGAGACTGAGCGATGAGCGAACGCGATGCGATGGTCTGCCGCGCCTGCGGGCGCGAGGAGCGCGCCTCCGAGGGATATCCGTGCCAGGAATGCGGCACCTTCATCTGCAATATGTGCGAGCTGAAGGGCGTGATTCGTTGCGCGGCGTGTGCAGCCAAGGGCCCGCCGCGCGAGGGCGATCCCGCACCGGCCTCTGCGCCGGCGCCGGCGCGGTGACGCGCGTGCCTGAGGGCGGCGCCGATCTGCGGCGCTTTGGCATTGCCGTGGGGCACGCGACCGACGCCGACGGGGCGACGGGGTGCACCGTGGTGCGGGGCGAGTCGATGGCGATGCGCGGAGCGTGCGCGGTGTTTGGGCGCGCCACTGGCACCCGTGAGTTGGCGTTGCTCGAACCCGGGCATCTGGTCGATCGGGTCGACGCGATTGTGCTGAGCGGCGGGTCGGCATACGGGCTCGCGGCGGCGGACGGCGTGATGCGCTGGATGGAGGAGCAGTCGCGCGGGTTCCCCGTGGGGGCCGGTGTGGTGCCGATCGTCCCCGCCGCGGTGCTGTTTGACCTGCAGCCGTTGGGTCGCTTTACTGCCCGTCCGACGAGCGCGATGGGATACGAGGCGTGCGCCACGGCGACGACGAATGGAATCGCCGAGGGGTGCGTGGGGGCAGGCACGGGGCTCACGGTGGGCAAGGCGCTCGGGCCGTCTTCCTGCGTGAAGGGCGGGGTGGGAATCGCGACGGTGCACGCCGGTTCGGCCGGTGCGGCCGCCATAGCCGCCGTGAATGCCTTTGGCGATGTGTGTGACGATCAGGGACGCGTGATCGCCGGTGCACGCCGTGGCGCTTCGATGCCCGGGACCGAGCAGGTACTCGCCGAGCAGGGTATGGCCGGTGCCTTTGGCGGGGCGCACAACACCACGGTGGCTGTCGTCATCGTCGACGGAGTGCTCGACAAGCTCGCGTTGCAGGGTGTGGCGCGCGCGGCCGGCGCGGCGCTGCACCGCCGCGTGCGCCCTGCGGGATCGCTGGTCGACGGCGATGTGATCTTCGCGCTGGCGCCGCTCACAGGGAGTGCGGCCGATCCGGTGCGTGCGGAGATGCTCGCGGTGTCGGCGCTCGAGCAGGCGATCGAGCGTGCCGTCCGCACCGCGGTGGGGCGTGACGGCGTGCCCGGGCTGGGCGGCTAGGAGACCAACCCGCCGATCGGCAGCGGGGCGACCGTCCCGCCGACATGCACGTGGAGCCCTACTTCCGCTTCGATCTCGCCGTCGAGTTCCACTCGCATCACGTGCATCCCCCCTTCAGCAATCGGGAGGTCGATGGCGGCGATCACCGGGATGTCCACTTCGGTGGCGCCGGGAGGCTGTGCGTGGACCTCGACCTCGCCATTCGACGACCAGATCTCCTCGCCGCCCGGTGCGATCCACGTGAGAGCCAGTGCGTGCGATCCGCTGTCGTCGGGGCTCGCCTTGAGCCGCACGACCAGGGTGGCGCGCGCGTGGACCGCGGGGACGCTGGCGACATGGAGCGCATCGAAGACGCCCAGCACGTTCAGCTTGCCTTCCTGCGAGAGGTTGGCCGCGTCGGCGAAGAGAGCGAAGGAGCAATACATGCGGAGAACATACGGCGCGGCACCGTGCGCGGCGAGCCGTCGCGGGGCGGGATGATTAGTTTTCTCCATATGTCCCCCTCGCGTTATCTCGTTTCGTGCGCCGTTGCGCTGGCGGCGGCGTGCGCCGCCCCGGCCCCTCGACACGGCGTGGCCGTCGAACCAGCCCTGCCGCGGCCGAACTTCACGCTGACCGACACCCGCGGCGCCGCCTTTGAGTTCGGCAAAGAGACGCGCGGACTGCTGACGTTTCTCTTCTTCGGATATACCAACTGTCCGGACGTCTGCCCGGTGCAGGTGGCAAATGTGGCCGCCGTGTTGCACACGCTGCCGTTTGAGGACCAGCGCAAGGCGCGCTTTGTCTTCGTCACGGCCGATCCGGCGCGCGACACCCTGCCCGCGCTTCGCAAGTGGCTCGACCAGTTTGACGCCTCATTCATTGGACTGCGTGGCGACGACGCCGAGGTGATGCGCATCATGTCGGCCATCGGAATGCCGCCGGCGATCCGTTCGGCGCCCGGCGCGGACGGGCGCTATGAGGTGGGGCATCCCGCGACGGTGATCGTTTTCACGGCGGATGACTCGGCGCACGTGCTGTATCCGTTTGGCACGCGGCAGTCCGACTGGGCCGATGACATTCCGCGGCTGTTGAAGGTCCGCCCGCTTCCGGGGAACTGACGATGCAGTGGTGGTGCTCCGCCTCAGGAAAGCCGTGGACGTGGGAGCCGCAGTTTTATCCCGGCGTCTGGCTGCTGGCCGCCATTCTCGCGGTGACCTTTCACCGCCTCTCGCAGCGCGGACGCGCCATGGGCGAATCGCGCCTCGCCTTCTGGGGTGGCTGGACCGCGGTGGGGCTCGTGTGGCAGGTGCTCGATTGGCCGCTGGGGCCGCTTGCGGCAGGCTATCTGGCGAGCGCACACGCCGTGCAGTTTGTGGTGCTCGCGCTGCTGGCCCCGCCGCTGCTGCTGCTGGCGGCGCGGCGTCCGCTCGCCGCCGGCCTGCCGGCGCGGGGCGCGGCGCGCGGTGTCGTGCAGTTCGTGACACAGCCGCTGATTGCCGGCGTGCTCTTCAACCTCGTCGCCATCGCAACGCACGTGCCGGTGGTCGTGGACACGCTGATGCCCACCCAGGTCGGGGCGTTCGTCATCGACGTGGCGTGGCTGGTGGGCGGGCTCATTCTCTGGTGGCCCATCGTGGTGCCGGAGCCGGTGCGCCCGTGGTTCAGCGTGCCGGTGCGGATGCTGTATCTGTTTCTCTCGACGCTGGTGCACACCGGCATCGCGATGGTGATGCTCGTGCGCGATTTCCCAATGTACGGCATCTACGAGCTGGCACCGCCGTGGTCGGCCTGGTCGCCGCTGGAGGATCAGCATCTGGCCGGCGGCGTGATGGAGCTGGCGGGCGCCGTTGTCATCTTTGGCATCATCACCGTGATGTTCTTCCGCTGGTCCGGGGGCTCGTCGGGCGAAGTGCCGCCCTCGGCGCCGCCGCGGGATTAGCTTTCGCCGGATGTCCACGTCCGCAACCCACGAGGGGCACCCGCATCATCGCGTCTGGGTGACCGACGCGCTGCTGCTGCTGATGGCCACCATCTGGGGGGTCAACTTCTCGGTGGTGAAGTACGGCATGCGCTATGTGGAACCGATGGCGTTCAACGCCGTGCGCGTGGTGATTGCCGGCGTGGCACTGGTGCTGATCGCGCGCGTGCGTCGGCTGACGCTCCCCCCGCGGCCGCAGCTGCTGACGCTGCTGGCGCTCGGCGTGCTGGGCAATGGCGTGTATCAGGCGTTGTTCGTGGAGGGCATTTCGCGCACGCGCGCCGGCAACGCCTCGCTGCTGATGGCGGCCACGCCCGCGTTGATCGCCATTCTCGGGCGGTTGCGCGGGGTGGAGAAGGTGCACGCCCGCGGCTACGTGGGGATCGCGCTGTCCGTCAGTGGCATCGGCGTCGTGATGACCGGTACGGCGGCGGCGACGGCGGGTGACGCGTCGCTGACCGGCGATGCGTTTATCCTGCTGTGCTCGCTCACCTGGGCCGTGTACACCGTGCTGCTCAAGCCGTACACGCACCACGTGGATGGCGTGCTGGTCTCGGCGCTGACGATGATTGGCGGTGCGATTCCGCTCTGCTTGCTGGCCACCCCCTCGGTGCTGCGCACCGACTGGACCGCCTTGCCGGCGATGGCGTGGGCGTCGATTCTGTACGGCGCGCTGTTCGCCCTCGTGATCGCGTACCTCATCTGGTATCGCGGCGTCAAGCTGATCGGTCCCACCCGCACCTCGATGTACAGCAACCTTCAACCCATCATCGCCGTGCTGGTGGCGTGGGCCGCCCTCGGCGAGGTGCCGACCCCCGCGCAGGGCGTGGGCGCGGCTGCGGTGATGACGGGCCTGCTTCTGACCAGGACATGACGCGCATCGTCCTCTTTGACATCGATGGGACGCTGCTGGCCAGCGGCGGCGCGGGACGGCGCGCCATGGAAGGGGCGCTGCTGGCGCACTTCGGCACGGCGGGGCCCAGCGGCTATCGGTACGACGGAAAGACCGACCGGCAGATTGCGCGCGAGTCGATGCGTATGTCAGGCTTCACGGATGCCGACATCGATGACCGGATGGAGTCGCTCCTTGCCGACTACCTGACGCGGCTCGCGCAGACAGTCACCACCGACGGGCACGGTGTGCGCGTGCACGCTGGCATTCCCGGGTTGCTCGACGCGCTCGAAGCGCGCGACGATGTGTTGCTTGGTCTTCTCACCGGCAACATTGCGCCTGGCGCGTCGCTCAAACTGCGCGCGGCCGGGCTGTCGCCGGCGCGCTTCCTCGTTGGCGCGTTCGGTTCGGACCACGAGCACCGGCCGGAGCTCCCCGCCATTGCTCAGCGTCGCGCGGCGGAGTGGCTCGGCCGGGACGTCGCCGGGAGTTCGTTGGTGATCATCGGCGACACGCCGGCCGACATCGCCTGCGGTCGCGGCGTCGGTGCGCGTGCCGTGGCGGTGGCGACGGGGCATTACAGCGCGGCCGACCTCGCATCGCACGCGCCGCACGCGGTCTTCGATGATTTCACTGATGTCGCGGCGGCGGTCGTCGCCATCTGCGATGCGTGAAGTCGAGGTCAAGGGCGTCGTCGCGGATCCCGCGGCGTTGCGCGAGCGGCTGCTCGCGGCGGGGGCGCGAGAAGTCTACAGCGGGGCGCTCTCCGACGTGCGGTTCGACACGCACGAGGGGGCGCTGCTCGCGGTCGACCACGTGCTGCGCCTGCGCCGCACCGGCGCGCGCGAGGCCGTCGTTGACTGGAAGGGCCCGACGAGCCAGGCCGACGGCTTCAAGGTGCGTGAGGAGATCTCGTCGCCCTGCGGCGATGGCGCGGCGATGCGCCGCATTGTGGAGCAGCTGGGGTATCACCCCATCCACGAAATCGACCGGGAGATCGAGCAATTCGCGTGGCAGGACGTGACGCTCCGCATCGAACGTTATCCGCGCATGGATGTGCTACTCGAGGTGGAGGGCGAGCCGGCGGCCATCGATGCCGTGATCGCGGCGCTTGAACTCGATCGCGCGGCGTTCACGGCCGAGCGGCTCGCCGACTTCGTGGCACGGTACGAGGCGCGCACGGGTGAACGCGCGGCGGTAAGCGTGCGCGAGGCCGCGGGCGACTACTCGCTGCGCGGGTCACTGCGCTAAGGTGATGACCGACCGCGCCGCCGATCACACGCTCCCTGAGCTCACGCGCCCGTTGCGCGCCCTTGGCAGCGCGCGATGGTTGCGCGATGCGGACCACGCGCGCTTCTTCACGCCGCTGCTGGCGGCGCGTCGCAACGCGGCGCGCGTGCGCACGGCCGAAGGGCACGTGGCTGCGTTCCAGGCCGAGCGGTTGCGTCGCGCGCTGAACGAGGCGGTAGAGCAGATGGCGGCGGCGCGTCATCCGAAGTCTGCCCCCGATCGCCGCGCGCTGGTGGCGTGGGTGACCGACGCGGGGGCGCCGGTGTGGAGCGCGCTCGACGCGTTGGAGGAACACGGGCTGGTGGTGACGCGCGCGGGGACGCCGGTGCGCGGCGCGGCGTGGAATGCGTGGGTGGGAACGTTGCAGCGGCTGTTCCTCGCCGCCGACAGCTGGTGGGTGGCAATTGTTGCGCAGCGCGACGGCGCCGTGGGCCGCGGGCGTGGCGCGCGCTCGCTCGGCCTCGCGCTGCTCCTGGCCCTCGCTCCGCTCGCGCTCGCGGCAACGCCGCTTCAGGGACAGCAGCATCTCACGTATCGCGTAAGCGGCCTCACGCCCGGCGCGTTGCAGGCCGCCGGCTTCGATGTGGTTGGAACGGACGGCGGTGCGGCGGTGGTGATCGTCGATGCCGCGGAACTCACGCGTCTGCAAGGGCTCGGCGGTCAGGCGCAGCAGCTGACGGCGCCCGGTACCGACGCGCGCCGCCTGATGCAGATGGCCGCGGTGGCGGCCACGCCGGTGGTGTACCGGCCCTATGATGATCCGCGTCGCGGCATCAGGGCCTGGGTCGATTCGCTGGCCGCTGCCAACCCGCGCGTGAGTGTGGACACGGTGGGGTTGTCGTTCGAGCGGCGTCCGATCCTGGCCGTGAAGATTGGACCGCGCGGCGACTCGCCCGCGCGGCCCAACGTGCTGTTCGTGGCCACACACCACGCCCGCGAGTGGGCCGCCACCGAGATGGCCGTGCGATTGATCACCCGTCTGGCGACGGCGACGGATGCGCGCACCGATTCGCTGGTGAACCAGCGGGATATTTGGGTGGTGCCTGTCGTGAATCCCGACGGCTACCAGTACACTTTCACCAACGACCGCCTGTGGCGGAAGAATCGCCGCCCGATGCCTGGGGGCGTGGTGGGGGTGGATCTCAACCGCAATCACAGCAACAACTGGGGACTCGACAACTTCGGGTCGTCGCCCACGCCGTCCTCCGAGATCTACCGCGGCCCGGCTGCGGCCTCGGAGCCCGAGACGGCGGCGCTGCAAGCGTTCCACGTGCTGCATCCGCCGGTGATCGCGATCACGTACCACACGTACGCCGGGCTGCTCCTGTTTCCGCCGGGGGCGCGCAATGGCGTGCTGGCTGCCGACCTCGATGCCTACCGCGTGCTGGGTGGCACCAATGCGCACCCGGCGGCCATCGATCGCCTGCCGGGTTCGGCGCGCAGCTTCTACTCGCCGGGGACGGCGTGGATGCTGTATCCGACGAACGGTGAATACACGGACTGGGCAAGTGCGACCTTCGGCACGATCGCCATCAATCCCGAACTGACGAGCGGATACGGCGCGACCGGCTTTTACGGCTTCGAGTTTCCGGACAGTGAGTCGTTGCTGCAGCAGCTGTTCACCGACAACCTCCCGTTTGCGCTCGACGCCATCGAGATGGCGCGTGACCCGGCGGCGTATCGCAGCCCATCCACCGGGCTGCGTGCGGACCGCTGGGTGCTGGAGAGCGGGGCGCAGTCGCTGCGCGTGCGCGTGCCCGCGGCGCTCGCCGCCACCACCGCGCTCACGGCTTCTGGACAGCCGGTGCCCGTGAGCCTCGACAGCGCGTCGGGCGGCAAGTACGCGCGTCGTCTGGTGTCGCTGAGCGGTGGCAACGGGCGCCCGCAGACCATCAGCGTGGCGCAGGGTGCGGAACGCGTCACCTGGACGCAGCTCTTTGCCGCCGGCGCCGAGACGGGCGACGCGACCTGGTCACCTCCTGGCTTTGCGTTTGACTCGAGCCAGCGATTCGCCGGCCGCGCGGCGTATCGTCTGAGCGGCAATCTGGAACTGCGGTCGCCGCTGCTCTCCGTTCCTGCGAACATCGACACCGTCAGTCTGAACTTCTGGACGCGATTCAACGGCGACGGCTACTCGCAGAGTCCGTTCGGTCTTGTGCGCGTTTCGACTGACAGCGCGCGCACGTGGGACGTGGTGGCGCGTATGGCCGGCGCCGCGGCGGAGTGGTATCCGGAAGACGTGCGCATCGGTGGCGTGCGCGGAAAGGGGCTCATCGTGTCGTTCATCGCGTCGAATCTCCCGTGGTGGCTCGACGAGATCACGCTCTTTGCGCACGGTGCCAAGGCCACGGGCGGTGAACCTGGCGAGCCGGCAGTGCGTCTGCGCCCATCGGCCAACCCGGTGCGCGGAAACGCCGTGACCTTCGTCTGGCCGTACGCTGGGCGCGTGGGCCGGCTGATGGTGTACGATTTCACCGGCCGCCTGGTCTGGACGCACCACGTGCGCGCGGGAGACGCTGATGCGACCTGGGCGCTGGGGGCGCAGGTGCTCCCCAATGGCGCGTATCTGGTGCTGGCCGAGAGCGGAAGCGAACGTACACGCGTGAAGCTCTTCGTCGCGCGGGAGACGCCGTGATCGTGGGAGTGGGGTTTGACCTCGTGGAGATCGAGCGGGTGGAGCGCCTGCTGCACGGCAAGGGCGACCGGGCGCTGGCTCGGCTGTTCGTTGAGCGTGAGGTCGCGTATGCGACGGCCCGGGCGCGTCCGGCGATGCACTTGGCCGCCCGGCTGGCCGCCAAGGAAGCGGCCTTCAAGGCGCTCGCTGGCAGTGAAAGCGCGCGGCTGATTGGCTGGAAGGACATCGAGGTCGTGTCCCGCCAGGGGCACGCGCCGGAACTCGTATTGCACGGCCGCGCGCAGCAGCGCGCCGAGGTGCTTGGGGTGCGCCGGCACTTCCTGACCCTCTCGCACACCGACACCACGGCCGGGGCCGTGGTGGTGCTCGAAGCAGATTAGTGGGCGCTCGGGCGCCGGCGCGCGTAAATGCCGGGCCGTCCCTCGCCCGTTTCGCGGCGCATCTGCATCCAGACCAGGCCGCCCACGGCGAAGAGCAGCGCGATCGTCTGGGCGACGGTCAGCGGGCCGAGGAAGCGGTCGTCCTTGGCGCGGAAGAACTCTACCACGAAGCGCTCGAGGCCGGCGAGAACGCAGTAGAGTCCGAACAGCCACCCTTCGGCGTGCTTGTGGTCGCGCAGCTTCCAGAGAATCCAGAACATCAGCATCCCCATCGCGACTTCGTACAGCTGCGTGGGATGCACAGAAATGACCTCGAGCGGAGGCCGGCCGGCGAGTTCCGTGACGCCGAACTGCTCCACGAGATTCTGCACCGTGGACGGCGGATAGCCGTTGGGAAACGAGACGGCCCAGCGCGAATCCCACGGGCGGCCGTAGTCGTCGCCCACGGCCCAGCACCCGGACCGACCAACGGCGTAGGCGGCGGCCAACCCCGCGGCGCACACGTCGCTGATGCGCGTGAAGGTCTGCCCACGCCAGCGAATGACGACGGCCGATGCGACGATGCCGCCAATCAGGCCGCCCCAGAAGACGAAGCCCGCCGTGTGGAAGAGCGCGCTGACGTCCTGGTACAGGATGGCGTAGTAGATCTTGGCGCCCAGCAGGCCGCCGATCACCGCCGCCACCAGCACGTCACCCATGATCTCCGGGTCGTGGCCTCGACGCTCCAACTCGACCTGGCCGATGTACTGCGCCACCAGGAACGAGAGCAACATGGCGATGCCGAACCCCGTGAGGGTTAACGGGCCAAGGTGCAGCTCGAACGGCTGGACGACGATGGATGCTGGAGGCATTGAGGGAAAATAGCGGCAAGGCGCGCCTCGGCGCGACCTGCCGCGCCCCCCTGGCGTTACCCATCGGCCACCTGCGAGCGACGTCCCGGGCGGCGCAACGGCCGTCGGACGAGCGCCTTAGCGGCGCCGACTGGCGTGGTACGCGTCGACGAAGCGCGCCATCGGCACCCCCGCGATGACCCGCGCCACGACGTCGAGCGCGATGCCGTCGAGCGCCTTGAAGCGCAGGCACGACTTGCCCATGTCCAGCCGAATCCCCGCGGCCTTGTAGCCCGCACGAAGCTCCTTCATCAGCGCCGCGTTCCCGTACGGTCCCATCAGATAGAGCGCGTAGTAGTTCTTCTGCGCGGCAAGCGCCACATAGCAAAGCGGCTGATCGTTGTACGTGTCGGGAAGGATGCGGTGCGGCACCGTCCAAGTGATCATCCCGTACCCCATCCCCTCTTTGTAGCCGGCCGGCATGGCGCGCCGCACGGCGGTGCGCACGGCGCGCACCACTGCCCGGCGTTCGGCCGGGAGTTCGGCGAGATACGTGGCAACCGTGGTCGCCGCACTGGAGGCCATCGGTGCTACGCCTCGGCCGGCACGGCGCGGCCGACGATGACGGTGATGTTGTCCGTGCCGCCGCCGTCGAGCGCATCCTGCAGCAGGGCCTGACAGGCGGCGTGCGACGAGGTCATCGTGCGCAGCCGGTGTGCGATCTGTTCGTCGCTGACGTGCTTGGTGAGTCCGTCGCTGCAGAGCAGGTGCACGTGGTGCCAATCGTTCTCCACGGCTGTGATCACCGGCGAAGCCTCAGGGCCGCCGATGGCGCTCGAGAGCACGTGCTTCCAGCGCTCGTGGCCGGGATCGGAACGCCGGATGACGCCGGCGGCAATCAGGTCCTCGGCGACCGTCTGGTCGCGCGACACCTGATGCAACGTGCCGTTGCGCAGGGTGTAGTAACGGCTGTCGCCCACTTGCAGGATGTAGGCGCGCGGCCAGACACCGAGAAAGGCGGTGAGCGTCGTCGCCATCCCGGCGCGCTCCTTCTCCGTAGCCCGCTGCGTCAGCCGTGAATGCACGCGCATGGCGCCTTCCTGCAGCACGTGCACGAACTCGGCGTCGTCATGCGGATCTGCCGTGTAGTAGCAGTGCATGGAACGCGTGATGTACGCGGTAATCGCGTCGAGTGCGAACCGGCTCGCCTCCTCGCCGCCCGCGCTGCCCCCCACGCCGTCGGCCACCATCGCGAGAAAGGCCAGGCGGTCCGTGTCGCTGGAGCTCAGGCTCGAGAGCGGGATGCTGGTGTGATGAATGGCGAGGCGTTTGTGCAGCGACGCGATCAGGAAGTGATCCTGATTGTCGGCGCGAACCTTGCCGACGTTTGTCACGCCGAACACGTCGAGCTCGCTGTCCCGTGGCTTTCTGGGGATGCCGCCAGTCGGGGTTTCGTGAATCACCACCATGTGTCCTCCGGGGGGCGATGCGGACACTTCCAATTCCGAAGATACCTATTGGGGACAGCGCAGGGCCAGCGGGCGGCAGGGCAAACCGTCGGCTGGCCCCTCTGACTCCCATACGCGCCGTTACATGCGGCGGTTCCGCGCTTCGTCAGACCGAGGGCTCCACCAGCACGCCCCAGATCGCCACATCCTCCGGAATGCCCCAGCGGTAGAAGTGGCGGCGCAGCACCCCCTCGCGCTGCATCCCGGCCTTCTCCATCACGCGCCCGGAGGCGGGATTGCGCACCATATGGTGCGCGTAGATGCGTTGCAGCGACAGCCGCGAGAATCCAAAGTCGATAACGGTCCGGGTCGCTTCCGTGGCGAACCCGCGGTTCCAGAACGGGACGCCGATCCAATACCCCAACTCCGCGCGTCGTTGGGCGAGCTCGATGCGCAGGTGGATGGCGCCGACGAGACCCAGCTCCGGCTCAGAGATGGCCAGTGTGGCGCCCTCGTGGCGCGTCCACTCGCCCTCGTGCGTCGCAATCCACGCCTCGGCCATGCCGTCGCCATACGGGTGCGGAATGGTGAGCGTGGTGTCCGCCACGGCCCGCTGACCGGCCAGACGCTGCACGACGGGCGCATCGCTCAGGAGGAACGGCCGCAGCGTGAGGCGCGGAGCGGCCAAGACCGGGAGTTTCCTCACGGAGTGCCCGCGCCTGGCCGCAGCGCGTCGAAGATCCGCACGTTCGTGACCATCCGCGCGCTGCGCGTGCCGTGCGCGTCGGTGGGGACGATGACGTGGAACGGCGCCTCCTTCTCCGTCAGCGGTGCCCCGTCTCGCTCAAATGCCACCCAGGCGCGCGTCGGGCCGAGCTTGGGTTCAATCTCCGCCGCCGAGAAGACGGCGCTGTAGCCGTCCGTGGCGAGGGCGACGACAATCCACCCTGCGCGCCCCAGGCGCAGCGAGTCGATGGGAGAGCCTGCCGCGGCCATCACGTCGAGCAGCCGCACGGCGCGAAATCGGACGGGGGCATCGCCGTGCGACGCCAGGCTCACGGTGTCGGTGGGGAGGCGACGCAGCGCCTCGCGTGTCAACGAGACCGGGGGACGGCCGTCGCGCTCGACGCGGAGCGCGGCGCCCTGCGCGGACGCGACCAACGGGAGGCACAGGCCAGCGGCGGCGATATGCAGGAGAAAATTGTTCAGCACAGAAGAGTATTGGGTCAGGGTTCGGTCAACTCGCGCGCACGGGACAGCGCACTGGCCGGTACATGCAGCTCGACGCCGCCGAGCACGTTTCCCTGGAAGCCCGAGCCAAAAATGCCCACCTGCGGGCCTTTGACGAGGACGGGGATCTCCTCCGCCTCGAGCGTCGCCCGCGCCAGGTCAGCCTCGAAGCCGGTGGCGAAGATGGCGAGCAGGACGAAGTGCTCATCGTGCGACATGGAGCTCCCGTGGGAATCGCGATCCCTGAAAGATCGCGACAAGGCCCGCTACCTGAAAGAGCGCGTACGCCCTCGCCGCTGGCCGCGCTACGCGGGGCGGCGTGCGGTGCCGGACGGAATGTCCGCCTTGAACGTGGTGTGTCCCGGGCCAGAACTCGCGAGCACGAGCGTGCCGCCGTGGGCTTCCGCGATGTGCCGCGCGATGGCCAGCCCCAGTCCGGCGCCACTCGTGGCCGAGGTCTCCACGCGCGAACGTGCGGAGTCGACGCGGAAGAATCGCTCGAAAACGCGCCCCTGCGCGTCGGCGGGTATTCCCTCGCCATGATCCGTGACCTGCACTGACCACCCGTGCGGGGCGGGAGCAAGCACCACGTCCACCGTGCTCCCCGCAGGGGCGTACTTCACCGCGTTGTCGAGCAGGTTGAGCACCAGTCGGCCCAGCTGATCGGCGTCGCCGTGCACCGGCGCTTCGGTGATTCCCTGGAATTCCACCGTCACCCCTTTCTGGTCGGCGATGGGCCGAATGCCGCGCACCGCGTCGTGAACCACGTCTTCCAGATGGCAGTCGGTCGCGCGCACTAGGAGATGGCCCGCATCGGCGCGCGCCAGCAGAAACAGGTCGTCCACGATGCGCGTCAGCCGCCGGGCGGCGTCGCGCATCACGCCGACCGATGCGCGGTACTCCGTCGCCGGTCGCTCCTCACGCGAGAGCGTCACGTCGGCTTCGGTACGCAGAATCGCCGTGGGGGTGCGCAACTCGTGCGATGCATCGGCCATGAAGCGCCGCTGCTGCAGGAACGACTGTTCCAGTCGATCGAGCAGGTCGTTGATGACCGTGGCGAGGCCACCCAGTTCGTCGCCCGCGGTGGGCACGGGGAGCCGCTCGTGCAGCGTTGAGGCGCTGATGGCGCCGGCGCGCTCCGCCATGACGGCAACGGGTGAGAGGCTGCGGCGGGCGAGGAAATAGCCACCGGCTGCCGCGCAGGCGAGGAGCAGCGGGAGGCCAACGATGAACGCGCGACGGATCCGCTCCAGCATCGCGTCCACATCGTGCAGCGGAAAGGCCGCGGTCAGCCGCAGCGGCGTGCCTTCGAGCTGTAACGGTCGTGCGTGCACCCGAAAACCGCCGGTGGCGTCGTCCAGCGTGAGCATCGTTGGTGTCCACGGGGCGCCGCCCACGACGCGGGCGAGCTGCGCGACATCGAGAGGCGGATGGTCGGTGGCGGCGCCAGGCGCACCGGTGTCGCCGCGAGCCACCACGCCGCCGACGGAGTCCAGAATCACCACCTGCAAGTCGCGGAAGCGCACCTCCTCCACCGTCTTTCGCGCGGCCGCCGGCGCGTCTGGCAGGTTGCGCCGCTCCGCTGAGAGTTCACGTGCGAACGCGTCGACCGCGTCGCTGACGAAGCGATCGGTGCGGTCGAGCAGCGTGGTTTCGAAGATCTCATACGACGCGACAGCAAAGGCGACGAGCGGCGCGCCCAACACGAGCGTAAACCAGAGCGTCAGGCGCGCCCGGAGCGAGGCGGGCCAGGCGGCCACGGACTAGCTCCGGCGCCGCGCGCCCGCTGCCGCCGGGCGCGCAGCGTCCAGCATATAGCCGGCGCCGCGGTGCGTGGAGAGCAGGGCGGTCGTCTCGCCTTCATCGACCTTGCGCCGCACGCGGCTGGCGTAGACATCAATGATGTTGGAGTACGATTCGCGGCTGTCATCCCAGACGTGCGCCATTAACTCCGCCTTGCTCACCACGCGGCCGGCATTGCGCGCCAGGTGCAGCAGGAAGGCGAACTCCTTGGCGGTCAGCGAAATCTCGCGCGTCCCGCGCCGCGCGGCGTGGCGGCGCGTGTCGACCACCAGATCGCCGACCACGAGATCGGCGGCAAGCACTTCGCCGCGCCGACGGGTCAGGGCGCGTAAGCGTGCCTGCAGCTCACCAAAGTCGAAAGGCTTCGTGAGATAGTCGTCGGCTCCGGCGTCGAGCCCGGCGATGCGCTGCTCCACGGCATCGAGCGCCGTGAGCATAAGGATCGGGGTGGTGTTCCCTTGAGCGCGCAGCGTACGGCAGACCTCGATACCATCGATACCGGGCATCAAAATGTCCAACACGATCGCGTCGTACTCGTGGGCCGATGCCAGATCAAGCGCCTGCCGTCCGTCTTCGGCCTGATCGACAGCGTACGAATCCTCGCGCAGTCCGCGGACCACGGACTGTCGCAGTTGACGGTCATCCTCGGCGAAGAGCAGGCGCATTGGCGGCGGGGGGAGAGGCGGGCGGTCGCGTGAGCGTTCGGACTGCAACTTGGCGCGAGGCCGCGCCGGACAACAGGGTGCGGGCCGTGCGCGCGGGGTCGCGCCAGATGCTCGCCGCGGCCGCGGCCAGCGCCATCGACTGACGGAACATCGCGAGCTCCCGCCGTCGTACGGCCGCGCGCAGCGCCAGGACATCGCGTCGCGCCGGCTGATGCGTGCCACGGCGGGCGCTCGGCTGACGGGGCGCTCGCGCGACGGTCGCGGCGGGCGCGTCCAGGAGCGGCTGAATCAACTCCGCCATCACGTGCGCGTCGTGCAACTCGCCCAGGGCGTCCTGCAACGCACGGAGCGCGCGTACGGCGCGCATCCCCGCACGTGAGTGCGGATCGATGGCCTCCACGAGATAGCGGAGCCGCTTCACCTTGATGCGCGCGCGGTGGATGCGTGCCACCTGCGACCGGTGCGTGATGCGCCGGAGTGCACGCTCGGCCACGCGCAGATGGCGCACCAGCGCGGGGGCGAGATGCTCGGCCAGACTCTCGCCGTCCGCGGATTGCGGATCACGGCTGGCCGACAGCGCATCGGCCAGCGCGGCGCCGAGCGCAGGCCACGCCGCCGCCGCGCGGTGCTGCAGGCGGCGTCGCTCCGCCGTGTACGCCGCCAGCCGGTCAGCGGCGAGCCACTGGGCCGCGCGCGCGGCCGCGGCGTTCATCGGTGCTGCTGGCGCGGTCGGCGCGGTCAGCCATTGCCACTGCACCTGCGCGTCGCGCGCGGCCCCGGCGCGCTGGCTGATGCGCCGTAGCGCGGCGAGCCGGGCGCGCGGGATGTCGTGTGGCAGCAGGTCGCGCGTTGCCCGCAGCCAGCTGCGCAACCGCCGCAGCGCCACGCGGAAACCGTGTACGTCCTCGTTGGCCACGGTGGCGGCCACATCCCCGTCGATCGGCACCAGCAACGGTGCCGCCTTCTCGAGCGCGCGCTCCAGACGCGTGCGCGCCACCGTGCGCGCCGCGCGCCGCGCGGGGAGCGACAGCAGGCCGTGCGTCTCGGGGAGGCGCCGCCGCCGCGGACTGGTCAGCGGACCAGCCGCAGCAACGCCGTGACGGCCGCCTCCAGCTGCTGGTCGCGGCCGCGGTTGACCACCGAATACTCATTCATCACACGGATGTCGGGTTCGGTCTGCAGGTTTTCCAAATACTTGCCGGTCACCGCGTCCTTCACGCCAACACCGGGCACGCCCCACCGAATGCCGCCCTCCAGTCCTTCCCAGCCGGCAAAGGTGCAGGTTCCCGGCACCGGCATTCCCACGAGCGGGCCAAGCTTCTGGTCCTTGATGGCGTATGCGTAGCAGTGCCCGTCGCTGTAGTTGGCCTCGTTGGCCAGGGAGACGCTGGGCTTGCTCCAGCGGAAGTTCGGTTCGTAGCCGCTGCTTCGTGTGTCGGTGGTGTAGTCGAAGAACTTCTTGCCGCTCAGGAACATGGCGAGGTCGGCCACCAGATCACCGCCGCCGTTGAATCGCGTGTCGACGACGACGCCCTGTCGCGTGGCATACTTGCCCATCACGTCTTCGACGGTCGTGCGCATCGCGCCGTCGTTCATGCCCGGAATGTGCACATACCCCAGCGTTCCGTTGCTCAGCCGATCCACCTCGGCGGCGTTTCGGCGCACCCAGCGGGTGTAGAGCAATCGGTTCTCTTCAGCGGGCCCGATGGGTTTCACGGCCAGCTCGGTGCGCGTGGCACCGTCGACCAGGCTCAGCAGCACGGCCTTGCCGGCCTTGCGATTCAGCAACTGCGCGATGTCGCGGTCCGGCGTGATCGGCTGTCCATCCACCGACTCAATCACTGTCCCGGCCTTCACCGACATCCCGGCCTTGTCGAGCGGGCCGTCAACGAGCACTTCCTCAATCTTCACGCCAGCGCCGGTGTAGTTCTGGTCGAGCAGCACGCCCAGTGACGCCGTGGCGTCATCGGCCGGCGTGGACGCCGCATACGTGGCGCCGCTGTGACTGATGTTCAGTTCGCCAAGCATCTCCGCCAGCATCTCGGCGAACTCGAACGAGGTGCCGATGTGCGGCAGGTACTTGGCATACGTGGGTCGGATCGCGGTCCAGTCGACGCCGTGATAGCCGCGGGTGTAGAACGTGTCGCGCACCTTGCGCCAGACGTGGTCGAACATCGCTTCGCGCTCAGCGCCCACGTCGAGCGTCATCTCGCCGCCAAGCGGGACGGGCTCACGCTTCGCCGCCACGGGGTCGATCTTGGCGATCGACCCGTCGGCGAGCAGGAAGATGCTCTTCTGCTCGCCGTCCCACGCCATCGAACCGCCGTTGGCGTTGAGCGCGAGCACCTGCTTGGTCTCCTTGGTGCGCAGGTTGGTGGACCAGAGGTTCATCCCCTTTTCGAAGCGCGCCAGATAATAGAGCGTCTCGCCATCCTTGCTCACCAGCGCATCGCCGAGCGACGACGAGTGAATGGTGAGGCGCGCCTTGCGCGACTCGATGCCGTCGAGCTCCAACGTCACGCGTTCGCGCTTGGCGGCGCTGTCGGGCTTCGCCTTGGCTGTGTCGGGCTTGGGCTTCGCCTTGTCCTCGCCTTCCTTGACCAGCGCGTACTCCTCCTTGGTCAGGCGGAAGCGATCCCAGGCGTCGCGCGTGAGGAACATCGCGTAGGCATCGCGCTGGGCACCGCCCGACTGTGCCACGGCCTTGAGACCATCGCGGTTGCTGAGCCACAGCATCGCCTTGCCGCCCAGAATCCAGGTGGCATCGCCGTCGCTGAACCCGCTCTGCGTGAGGTTGATCACGCTCCCCTTGCCGTCCGTCGCCACCAGCCCCACCTCACCCGGCGCGATGCCGGGCACCGAGAGGTCGAACAGCATCCACTGGCCGTCGGGACTCCACGTGAAGTGGTGGTTGGGCGTGGTCGCAAAGAGGGACCGATCATCAAGCAACGTGCGCGTCTGTTTGGTGCCGAGATTCAGGACGCGCAGCGTGTTGCGATCTTCGATGTACGCCAGCTCCTTGCCGTCGGGCGAGAAGAGCGGCTGGTAGTTCTGGTGGGCATTGGCGACAAGCGCCGTCTCGCGCACCACGGTGGATGCGTAGAAATACGGCTCGGCGTCGCGGGTGCGGCGCGCCTCGTAAATGGCCCACGTCCCCCCGCGTTCGGACGCGTACACCAGTGCCTTGCCGTCGGGCGAAAAACGCACCCCGGTTTCGACGGCGGCGGTGTTGGTGATGCGCTTGGTCACTCCGCCTTCGACGCTGGCGGCAAACACGTCGCCGCGGAAGACGAACGCCATTTCCTTGCCACTCGGGGCGACGGCGAGTTCACGCGCGCCGCTCGTCACGGCGAGCACGAGGTCGGCATTGCCCTTCGCGTCGGCCGCGATGCGCACGGCCACGCGTTGCGGGGCACCGCCCGGCGCCAGCGTGTACAACTGGCCGTCGTGCCCAAAGCCCAGCGTGCCGTTGTCGGCGATGCTCAGGAAGCGCACCGGCGGTCCGGTGAAGGAGGTGAGCTGCGTCGACGCGCCACCGGCAACCGGCATCCGGTGCACGTTGAACGTGCCGCTGGTTTCGCTGAGGAAGTACACACTCTGATCGCCATCGGCGAGCACCGGCTGCCGGTCTTCGCCAGCGAAGGTCGTGAGCTGCCGGTGTGTCCCCGCCTTCACGTCGTGCACCCACAGGTCGCGCGCCACCGACGACACGTGGTGCTTGCGCCAGATGTTCTCGCGTCCCTTGTTGTCGGTATAGATCAGGAAGCGGCCGTCGCGGCTGTACCGCGCGTCATCGGCGGGCGTGGTGAGCAGCTGCACGGGCCGTCCGCCCGTTGCTGCGATGCGCCAGAGTTCCGGCATTGATGCGGCCGGATACTGCCGATTGGCCGCGGCGTCCATTCGCGCGGCGCCAAACACGATGGCCCGGTCGTCGGGCGTAAAGCTATAGGGGTACTCGGCCGCCGAGTGGAACGTCAGGCGCTGGGCTTCGCCGCCGCTCGAGGGCATCACGTAGAGATCAAAGTTGCCGTGCCGATCGCTCGCGAACGCGATGCGCGATCCATCGCGGCTCCACACCGGCATAATGTCGTTGGCCGCGTGCTGCGTCAGTGGCGTGGCGGTGCCGCCGGCTGCCGCGACGCGGTACAGGTCGCCGCGGTAGGTGAAGACGATGGTCTTCCCATCGGGCGAGAGAGCGGGGTACCGCATCCAGCCGGCCTCGCTCTGGGCGTTGGCGGCGAGGGCGCCGAAAAGAAGGAGCAGCGCGGCGAGGGAACGGGCGAGCATAGAGACCGACCTGAGCGAAAGTGGTAGGGCGTGGTGCCCACGGAGAATTTGCGCGTCCCGCGGGGCGCCGCCAGCGGTTGCCGACGGAATGCACCCCGTGCATCCCCGATGCACGACGGGCCCCCTGTCGCCAGGGAGCCCGTCGTGTTCTGCCAGCGGGTGCGGTTACTTGCGAAGATTCGGGTTGGCCGCGTACTCGTTGTCGCTGATCGGGATGCACTTGTTGCGCCCGTTCAGAAAGGTGCTCGTACCGGCCGCGAACCAGCGCCGCTGATCCCACAGGCGGCGTCCTTCGAGCCAGGTGACGGCGCCACGCTCGTTCTGCAACATCGTCCACGCCGCCGCCGTGGTGGCCGGCGCCGTGAGGGGCGTGAGCCCCGCATACAGGGTGCGGGCCGTGTTGAGCAGGGCTGTCATGCCAGGAATGTCGCCGCCGCGCAGCGCGGCTTCGGCGCGCAACACCAGCATCTCCGCGCCCTTGACCAGCGGCACCGCGGCGCCGAGGTCCTTGTACTTGGTCTGGCGGAAGAAGATCGTCTTTCCGTCCTGGCCCTTGGTGAGTGTGGACCCAGTCTTCACCGTGTCCCACGGGAAGCGCGGATCCTTGTAGATGGACGCCCAGTACGTGCCCCACACCGTCACTTCACGGCGGGTGATCGTCTGCTCGGCCAGGTACAGATTCTCACGGCTCGTGCCGATGCCGTAAATCGCGTTGAACACGAAAGTGTTCGGCACGAGGGCCGCGTCGGCCACGGCGCCCGTCCAGTTGCCCAGCCAGGCGCGAATGGAGGCACGGCCAGCGAGCGCTGCGTTCGCCACGGACGTGTTCGCCCTGGCCGTGGCCAGTGCGTGCGCACGGGTGAAGAGCGAATCGGCGCGCTGGAAGTAGACGCTGTCGCTCTGCGCCGGACCGCCGTCGATCACTCCGGTGCAGACGTTCTCACCGAGGATGCGATTGGCGAAGCCAGCGTAGAGGTACGCGCGCGGCGTGTCCGCGTGCCCTTCAAAGCCCGTGCCGAGCACCGTCTTCATGCGCTCGATGCCCGACTCCGAGGTCCAGCGCGCGCGCTGCATGTTGGCCCAATCGGTGTTGGCGTTGAGCCCGGTAAAGGTGCCGGCGTAGTAGAACCCTTCGTCGGCAAAGTTGCCCGCGGCCGTCAGTTCACCTGACGCGAGGCCGGTGCGCAGCGTGATGCCGCCGAGGGCGAGGGAGAGGTTGCCCGACATGCCGTTGACGATCGCGGGCACCGCCGACGCCACGTTCAGCGCGTCGTCCTGAATCGGGCCCGGATTGGTGACGGTCATTTCGCAGGCCGTCGTCATGGTCGCCAGCGCGGCCAGCGCCGCCGCGCGGCGCCACGTGAGGAAGCGTGAGGTATTGGTCATGGTCAGAATCCCACGCGGAGGGAGACGAGGAACGTCTTGTACGGTCCGAACGTGTAGTAGTCACGCCGTCCGAAGGTGTTGTCCGTCTTGTCCGCGCTTTCCGGGTCGAAGCCCGTGTAATCCGTCTTCGTGAAGAGGTTGCGCCCCGAAATCGTGAGCGACGCATTGCGCGAACCCGGCAGGTACTTGGTCGGCAGGTCGATGGTCGCCGTGATGCTGCGCAGCTTGAAGAAGTCGGCTTTCTCGACCCACAGGGCGTAGTCACGCTCTGAGCTGGTGATCGTGCAGCGTGCGCGCTCCATCGCCGTGAACGCGCCCAGCGCCGATGAGTCGCCGGCCGCCGCCTTCACCAGCGCGGCCTGCGCCGCGAAGCACGGACGCCAGACGCGGAGGTTGGCGTTCTGGTAGCCCGCCGCGTTGAGGTTGTGTCCGCCCAACTGCCACTCGCCCAGCGCCTCAATGGTGTAGCGCTTGAAGAGCTGCAGCGTGAGGCTGGGGTTGTACGTGCGCGTGGCGAACACCGAACCCACGTACCCGAAGGTCTCGTAGATCGGCGTGGCGTACGCGTCGGGGTTCGTGACGCGCTTGCCCATGTACGACGGCACGGGGTACCCGGCCTGCACGTACGTGCGACCGTTCGTAAAGATGGTGAGCGTCTGTCCGCCGACGTCCACCGCGTTGCTGCTCAGCGTCGTCATGCCGATCTTGGCGGAGAGCTTCACGTTGTCGCGGCGCACGATCTCGCCGCTCAAGGTCACTTCGTTGCCGCTGTTCTCGAGCGTGCCAACGTTGGTCAGCTGGCTGCTGCTGAAGCCGAGCGACGGCGCCTGGATCACCGGGATCAGGGCGTCCTTCGTCTGCTGGTCGAAGTGCGTGAAGGCCAGCGTAATGCGGTTGTCGAGCGCCGTGAGGTCGAATCCCCACTCGGTCTCAGTCGAGCGCTCCGGGCCGAGGTCCGCGTTGCCCAGCTGGTTCGGCGCGAAGGCCGGCTTGCCGTTTTCCGCGGCCACCGGATCCCACGTACGGACGGCGTCAAACGCGCCCGGCGCCTTGCCGGACGAACCGACGGCGGCGCGCAGCTTGAGCGAAGGCACCCACTGGCGGGGCCAGAACGACTCGTCGGAAATCACGTACGACGCGCTGATCTTGGGGTACGACTGCAGGCCGAAGCTCTTGCCGAAGGCGCTGTTGCCGTCGATGCGCAGGCCGGCCGTGATGAACAGGATGTCGCGCCAGCCGATCATCTCCTGCCCAAAGAAGCCGGCGTTGATGACGCGCTGGCTGTTGACGTCGTTGATCAGGCGCGTGGAGCCGCTGATCAGCGTCGGATAGCCGGGGCCCGAGAAGTTGTCGGTCTCAAGCGACGTGGAGTAGAGACGGCTGTCGAAGACCTGGGCGCCCACCGAGGTGGAGGTCGACCACGTCTCGCTGATGGACCGGCGATACGTGCTGGCCAAGTCGGCGGTGATCATCTGGCGGTGACAGAGCGTCTGCCACATGGCGCCGAGCGGAAGGCGCAGGTTGGCGAACGGCACCACGTAGTTGACTTCGGCATTGTTGTTGTCATAGCCGAACGCCAGCCGGTTGGTGAAGCCCTCCACCGGCTGGTACGTGAGCGTGGCGCCGGTGATGAAGTGGTACGTGGTGTTCAGCACGTCCGACCGGAACAGGTCGGCGTTGTTGACGCAGGTCACCGTGGCGTCGGAGCAGCCGGTGCCTTTGTAGTTGCTGTTGGTGCCGCGCGAGATGTTGAGCGCTGCGCCGCCGGCACTGTTGCCATCGGCGAAGCCCTGGCTGGCGTTCTGCGCGAGCGACGAGTTGACGGCGAGCGTCAGCCCCTTGGCCGGAGCGAAGCCGAGATTGACGCGGAGGCCGCGGTTGTGCGCCGCGCTGCGCGGCAGCGTGCCCTTCTCGTCGTCCCAGTTGCCGCCCACGTAGTACGTCGTGCCGCCCTGCGTCCCGCCGCGCACGTTGATGCTGAAGCGCTGCACCGGGCCATCGCTCAGCCAGCTGCCGCTGGCTGGGCAGCTGGGATCTTCGAACTTGACGCCGTTGCCGTTCACGTTCAGCGGCCCGCGGCACTTGTTGAACCACATCCCCGTTTCGTCGTCCTTCGAGCCCACGTGGCCCTGACGGTTGAAGCCCGTGCTGATGTTCGCCGACCACTGGGCGGCGCCGCTGCGACCCTGCTTGGTGAAGATCTGGATCACGCCGCCCGACGCTTCGGTGCCGTAGAGCGTCGTGGCCGACGGCCCCTTCACGATTTCAATGTGATCAATGTCGTCCGGAGAGATGTCGTTCAGCGGCGACGACTGCTGACCGCCACCTGTGGCGACCGGCCCGTTGCCGTTAAAGACGCGCACGCCGTCGATGTAGATGAGCGGGTTGTTCCCCTGGCTCACGCTGTTCACTCCGCGCAGGCGCATGGTCGCGCCGGCGCCCGGCTGGCCGGAGTTGGCGAGGATGCTCACGCCCGTGCTCGCCGCGGCGAGCAACTGCTGCGGGTTCGTGGCCGCCGAGCGGGCGATCGACATCGTGTCCATGGTCGCCATCGCCGTGCCAACGGCGCGGCGTTTCTCCTCGCCCGTCGCCGTCACCACAACGCCGCTCAGCGCGAAGGCCGCGCGTGTCATAGTGAAGGTCACCTTGGCGCCTGCAGCCGTGACGTTGACCGTCTGCTCCACCGGTTCAAAGCCAATGAACTGCGCGCGCACCTTCTGAGCGCCCAGCGGGACACCGCGAATGGTGAACGCGCCCTGCGCATTCACCGCGGCGCCGAGTCGCGTGCCGACGACCGTCACTTGGGCGGCTTCGATGGGACGTTCAGCCCCACGTTCCATCACCGTGCCAGTGATCGTGCCCGTGCCCTGCTGCGCTCCGGCGGTTGCAGCCGCCGAGAGCGTGAGGAGTGAGAGGCACCAGCGAATGCTGTGCCACGCTCGATTCCACATAAAGTGGTCCCTCGCCATGTAGGTGTCCTGGGGTGATGAGCCCGGCGGTTCGCGCCGGGGACGGCAGTATCGATTTCGGTGGGGTCGCGCCGCATCGCACGAAGTCGAAATCGTCCGGCGGGGGGGGCGCCACACCGGCTTACCGAGTAAAACGTGCGGTGATGCGCGACTGTTGACAAGACCGGATGAGAGTGGCTCTCATCCGACGGCGGCGCTACGACGTCCGCAGGCCGGGAATCGGCAGCGACGCGTAGGCATTGAGTGACGCATCGCTGCGCTCGCCGCGCTCCAATCGCCAGAGCCCGGCGCGCGCGATCATCGCCGCATTGTCCGTAGCAAGCTTCGGCGTCGGAGCGTACACCGTGCCGCCATACGGCGAGATTGCACGCTGGACTCCGGCTTGCAGCGCACGGTTGCACGCCACGCCACCGCCCAGCACCACGCGCGCGCGGCCGAACGCGCGCGCCGCGCGCGCCGTCTTCTCGGCGAGCGTCGCAATCAGCGCGTCCTGAAATCCCCGCGCGATATGCGGCAACTCGTCGGCCAATCGCCCCTCGGCGTCGGCCGCGCGCACCGTGCGCAGCACCGCCGTCTTGAGACCGGAGAACGAGAGGTCGTAGTAGTCCTCGTCCCCGGGCTTCTGCCCGCCGTGCAGCATCGGCGGCGCAAAGCGGTGCCGCGTGGGATCGCCGTCGCGTGCCGCCATCTCGATGGGGCGGCCGCCGGGGTAGGGGAGCCCGAGCAGCTTGGCCACTTTGTCGAACGCCTCGCCCGCCGCGTCGTCGCGCGTGCTGCCGAGCAGGCGGTAGTCGCCCCACGCGGCCACGTCGAGCAACAACGTGTGCCCGCCACTGACCAGCAACGCCGTGAACGGAGGCACCGCGTCGGCGTGGTCGAGCGCCGTGGCAAACAGGTGCCCCTCCATATGGTGCGCCCCGATGACCGGCACGTGCAGCGTCGCGCCAAGTGCCTTGGCATACGCCACGCCGACGAGCAAGGCGCCCACGAGTCCCGGGGCGTGCGTCACCGCAATGGCATCGATCCCCTCGCCAGAGGGCGGGAGTCCGGCATCGGTGAGTGCCTGACGCGTCACCGGCACGACCGCGGTCAGGTGGGCGCGCGAGGCGATCTCAGGGACGACGCCGCCGAAAATCCGATGGACGTCCTGCGAGAGAATCACCAGCGACTCGAGGCGCACCGCATCGCCGGTGCCGCTGACCACGGCCGCCGAGGTCTCGTCGCACGAGCTTTCGATGCCAAGGACGCGCATGCTACCCTCGCGACGCCGCGCGAATGGCGCGCATACTACGGCGCGTCCTCGGCGAGGAGTCCGCGTACCAGCGCCATGTTGGCGTCGGAGTTCCACGCCGCCGCGCCGATGACGCGCTTGCGGATGACGCCGTCCTTGCCAATCAGGAACGTCTCGGGAATCCCGCTGGTCTGGTAGTCGCGCTCAATCGTGCCGGTCCCCTCGTGCAGGACCTCGAACGTCAGCTTGTGCTCGGCAACAAAAGCCCGGATCGCATCGCCGAACTGCGGGTCATCCACGCTGATGGCCACGACGCGCAATCCCTGCGGGCCAAGCGTATCGTGCAGCGCCTGGATGCCGGGCATTTCCTGTTTGCACGGCCCGCACCAGGTGGCCCACAGGTTGAGCAGCACCACCTGGCCGCGGTAGTCGGTGATGTTCTTGGTCCGCGCCGCGCCCGGGGCTATCGTGGCGGCGTGGAACGCCGGCGCCTTCGATCCCGGCGCGACGGGAAACAGGTCAGCGCCGAAGGTGCGCGTGGCCGCGTACAGCGCGATGGCGATGACCGTCACCACGCCGCCGACGATTCCCCACTGCGTGCGGGACGTCACGCCTGCACCGCGCAGCGCGCCCGCAACTGTCCAACCTCGGCGGTGGGGTCGGAGGCCGCGAAGATGGCGTTGCCCGCGACGAACGTGTCCGCGCCGGCGCGCCAGCACTCGGTGATGGTGTCGCGGGAGATGCCGCCGTCCACTTCGAGCAGCGCCAGACTCCCCGCGGCGTCCAGCAAGGCGCGCGCGCGGCGAATCTTGTCCACGGATGACGGGATGAAGGCCTGCCCGCCAAAGCCCGGGTTCACGGACATCACCAGCAGCAGGTCGAGTTCCGCGGCGACCTCGCGTACACTTTCGAGCGAGGTGGCCGGGTTGAGTGCCACGCCCGCGCGGCATCCCAACTCCTTGATCGCCGCCACCTGCCGATGCAGATGCGGTGCCGCCTCGGCGTGGATGGTTAGCACCGCGGCGCCAGCTTTGGCGAAGGCGTCGAAATACTTCTCCGGTTCCACCACCATCAGGTGGACGTCGAGCGGCAGGCGCGTGGCGCGGCGGCAGGTCTCAATCACCTTGGCGCCGAAGGTCAGGTTGGGTACGAAGCACCCGTCCATCACGTCAACGTGCAGCCAGTCGGCACCGCCTGCTTCCATCATTGCGAGCTGATCGGTGAGCATGGCGAAATCGACGCTCAGCAGCGACGGGGCGATGCGCACGGAGGGGGCGCTCATGCAGGGCTCCTCAGGCGGGCGGCAAATGCGCCGTCCGCGCCGTGGGTGTGGGGAAGAACACGCAGGTAGCCGTGGTCGATGGTCGCGGCTGGCACGGTACCCTCGCCCGGCGGGTCGAGCCGCCATCCGGGGTGCGCGGCGAGAAAGGCCTCCACCTGCGCTTCATTCTCCTCCGGCTCCAGCGAGCAGGTGGAGTAGATTAGCAGGCCACCCGGTTTGACCAGTCGTGCCGCCGAGCGCAGGATGTCGCGCTGCATGAGGGCCGTGACGGCCAGATCGCTGAGGCGCAGGCGCCAGCGAGCGTCGGGATGCCGGCGGAACGTGCCCGTGCCGGTGCACGGGGCGTCCACCAGCACCGCATCGACCGGGCGAATGGCCGGCTGCCGGGCGTCGAAGGCGACCGGGGCGACATTTGGCAGCTCCAGCCGGCGCTTCGTCTGCGCCAGCCGGTTGAGCCGCGACGCCGAGAGATCGCCGCTGATGACCAGCGCGGCGGTGCGCGCCATCTCAATGCTCTTGCCGCCGGGGGCGCTGCAGAGGTCGGCGACGGTGGCACCGGCCGGGAGCGCCGCATAGCGCGTTACCATGGTGGCGGCCGGGTCCTGCACGAAGCACGAGCCCTGGGTGAAGGCGGAGAGCTCGAACAGCGAGACCGGGCCGTGAATGCGGATCGAGTCGTCCGCGAGCGGGGCCTCGTCGGTGCGGACGCCCGAGGTCTCGAGCATCGCTTCGAGCTGTTCGCGCACCAGCCCCCATGGCCGCACGATGACCGGCGCCTCGCGGTTATTGGCTTCGAGCAGGGCGCGCGTTTCGACCGGTCCGAAGCGGGCCACCCAGCGCGCCACGAGCCAGCGCGGGTGAGAAAACTCGGTGGAGAGAGCGTCGATGGGATCGGTTGGGAGGTCGGCGCCCAATGACGACCGTTCGCGATCGAGCCGGCGGAGCACCGCGTTGACCAGCTTGCTTGCTCCCAACCCGTGCCGTTGTTTGGCCAGCTCCACGGTCTGGGCGATGGCGGCGTAGGGCGGGACGCTGCCCATTTCGAGGAGCTGGTACGACCCCAGGCGGATCAGGTCCGCCAGGTCGGCGTCGAGCCGCGCCAGGCCACCACGCACGCGCGGCAGGAGGGCGTGGTCAATCCAGCCGCGCCGGCGGAGCATGCCGTAGACCAGTTCCTGGGTCCAGCGGCGGTCGCGGCCGTCCAGGGCGTGGGTGCGGCGGTCGAAGGCCGCGTCGAGGAGCACCCCCGTCCGCAGGTCCGCACACACGTCGGCGGCGGCCCGGCGGGCGTCCGTGACCGGGGTGCTGGTGGTGGCCGAACTGTGGCTGCGGTGCGTCACTGGATGGGGCAAAGGGCGGGAAAGACTATATAATAGCAGGGACGGCGACCCAACGCCGGGTCCGGGAGTTACCTCGTGACGCCCCGGCCCGTCTACAGGAAGCAGCGAACTGGCACTGCAGGCAGTGCCCGTTTGCTGCGCGTCCATTGGATTACGATATTCGTCTCCCCCGTTCTCCTCAGCACGGAGTGCGAATGCACGGCCGCAAGCTTCTCACCACTGGAACCGTCGCCACGCTTGCCGTACTCGCCATTATGGGCGGGTGCGGAGAAGCGACCACGGGTCCCACCTCGGTGAAGCCGCAAGACTTCGCTTCCAGCCTGAAGCTCCTCTCGGGCAACCAGCAGAACGGCATTGTCGGCGCCGCGCTGCCTGAACTGCTCACGGTCAAAGTGGTCGACGCCGGCGGGCAGCCGGTGGCGGGCGCGACCGTCCTGTGGCTGG
>JARIEY010000197.1 GCA_031127085.1 Gemmatimonadota bacterium
TCAACAGTTGCAGACTGTTGAACGTGACCGATCCCGTGCCACCCGCCGCAGTGGTGCCCGTCATGATGGCGCCGGCGGGCCCGCTCGCGACGTTCACGCTGGCCGAGAAGGTCAGCGACGGGAGCTGCGTATTGCCCGCGTCGTAGGCTGAGACAACGAATGCTGGCAGTGTCGCGCCCGCGGTGACCGAGACGTTGCCGGGATTCGTGGTCAGCACCAGACGATTGGTAACCGTGCTTGTCGCCGTCGCGTTCGCGGTCCCGGTGATTCCCGCTGCCGTGGCGCGGATGGACTGCGCGCCCGCCGATGGGCCGAGCGTCCAGTTCACAACGGCCGCTCCGCTCGCATCCGTCGTCGCCGTCGTGGGCGTCACCGTGCCGCCCCCCGTGGCGACCGCGAAGGCCACGCTCGTCCCGGCGATCGGATTGCCCGGCGCGTCGGTCAACTGGAACGTGATCGGCGTCAGCGCGGCGCCGCCGGCGGCGCGCTGCTCATCGCCGACGATGGCGTTGAGCTTCGCCGCGGAGCCCGCGACCACCTGGAAGGGGGCGCTCGACGCCGTCGGAATGCCGGTGGCGCTGGCGACGAAGGTATAGCCACTGCCAACCCTGCTCACCGTCAGGTCGTCAAAGGTCGCAACGCCGTTGGTCGCGTTGCGCGTGGTCGTGCCCGCCAGCGTCCCCGCGGCGGGATTGGCGCCAAGCGTGATCGTCACGCTGCTGGAGAACGAACTGGCGGTGTTCCCCTGCGCATCGCGCGCGGTGACCGTGAGAGCGGGCGACAGGCGCACGCCAGCCGTCAACGTTGGCTCCGACATACCGACCACCAACTGCCGTGCCGGGCCAGCCACGATGGCGAACGGCGTCGACGTGACGCTGGTCACCGAGGGCGCGCTGAATGTCAGCGTGTATCCGGTCCCGAGCAGGTCGACCGAGAGATCGTCGAACCGCGCGACGCCGGCGACGGCCGTGCGCGTGCGCGTTCCGCTCAGGGTGCCGCCGCCCGCCGCCGCGTTCAGCGCCACCGTCACGGTGCCGGTGAACGATGGCACCACGTTCCCCTGCGCGTCCTGCGCGGTCACCGTAATCGGTGGGGCGATGGCTGTGCCGGCGCCCACCGACGTCGGCAGCGGCTCAACTGCCAGTCGCGTGGCCGAGCCGGCGAGTACGGCGAAGGCATCGCTCGTCGCACCACTCACGCCCTCCGCGCTCGCGGTAAGCGTGTAGCCGGTTCCGGCCTTGCTTACGACGAGATCACCAAACTGCACCACGCCGGAACTGGCCGCGCGCGTCCTCGTGCCACCAAGTGCGGCGCCTGCGGCGCCGCCGGCGAGCGTCATCGTGACGGTGCCGCTGAACGACGACGCCGTGTTGCCGAACGCGTCCTGTGCCAGGAGGGCAACGGCGGGTGTGATGACACCACCGGCGGTCGACCCGCTGGGCTGTGTGGTGAAGAGCAGACGATTGGCAGGGCCGGCCGCGATGCTGAACGTGACGCTGACGATGGGAGTCAGGCCGGGCGCGCTGAAGCGCAGCGCGTACCCCGACCCGGCGCGATTCACCGACAGTCCGGTAAACGTCGCCACGCCACTCGACGCAAACACGGTGCTGGTGCCTGCGAGAACCGCGCCCGCCGCGCCGCCGAGCAACTCGGCCGTCACGTCACCGTTGAACTCTCGGTCGATGTTGCCGTACGTGTCGAGCGCTTGCACGCGCACGGTTCCCACTGACGTGCCGGCCGTCGCGCTCGATGGCTGCGCGACGAACTCGAAGCGGGTCGCCGGCAGCGTGCGCGCGGTGGCGGACACGGGAACGGTCGCGCCGGAGAGTGACGGCGCGGCGATGGTCAGCCCCTGAGTTCCGGGCGCGGTGCCAAGCGTCCACGTCGTAGAAACGAGCCCGTTCGCGTCGGAGACCGCGCTGGCAGGGGAGACGCGGCCGTCGTTGCCGGCCGCGAACGTCACGCTGACACCAGCCACGCCGATGCCGTCGTTCGCCGCCACCTTGGCCACGATGGGCTGCGTCAGCGTGCCCCCCACACTCGCCGTCTGCGTGTTCCCCGAGACCAGCGTCAGTTGCGAGGCAGGGAGCGTGACGGTCACGAGCGCGCTGTCTGCCTGGCCCGTCAGCGTCTGGGCGCGCACCCAGGCCTGGCCGCGCGCGACAAGCGTCACCGTCCCAACCGTCGGATTATTCACGGCGGCCACCGACGGCCGCGACGACGAGAAGACAAGCGGAGTCCCCGACAGGACCTGCCCCGTCTTGGAGAGCACCTGCGCGGAGACCGTGACGGAACCGCCGGCGAGACCGCCGACGCTCCGAGTCGCGACGACGACACTTCCGGCGTCACTTCCCGTGCCGGTGTACTGCACCGGCACCTGAACGGGGGCCGGCGGCGGGGCGCCGGGCGCCGACGGCGTCACCACCACGGGCACGGAGCCCTTGAAGACGGTGTCGCCCTGCGCGTTGATGTACCCAAGTGTGGCCGCCATCGGCTCGCCGGTCGCTGGGGCACCGGGGGAGAGCGGAACGGTCAGGCTGAGCGTGAGCGTCTCAGCATTCGCCGGGAAGTCCACCGTGGTGTCCAGCGCCACGCGGCCGTCGGCGTGCAGCAGGACGATGCGCACGCGGGAAAACGGCACCAGGTTCGCCCCGCCGGCCACCTGATACGCCGGCGGGAAGTTGCCGACCAGCGAGAGCCCTCTCGCAAACCGCACCACGCCACCCAGCGGCGCGGTGATCTCTCGTCCACAACTGCTGATGATCGCCGCCGCGAGAACGGCGCAAAGGACCAGGAGCCGGCGAACACCATGCGGGGCGGGTAGCACGCGGGGAAATCCTTGGAACTATCGCGGACAGTTTGAGCCCCGTCGGCGGGGCGCACAGTCTGTCACGGAGTCGGTGATCTATCAGTAGTGAAAAGCTATGGCTTTCCCACCCCGCGCGGATAGGGATTATGTCGCGCACTTCTGGTGATCTGGGTCACGGTGCCTTCGCTGGGGACACCTCCACGGGAAGCTCGCTGCGGGCCGACCAGTCCTGGAACGAACCGTCGTACAGCAGCACCCGGAAACCAAGCGACCGCGCGGCCGTCAGCATCGCGCTGGCCTGCTGCCCGGTGTGGCAGTACCCGATCACGACATCCCCAGCGCGGACGCCGGCCGCAGCAAACGTCTCGGCAAGCGCGGCCGCCGACCGGATGCGCAGCGATTCGTCGGTGAGCGTGGACCACGGTACGCTCTTCGCCCCCGGAATCCGCCCCGCGCGCTGCGGCGCCGTCGCGCTCCCGCCGGCACGGGTGCCGTGATAGAACACCGTATCGCGCGCATCGACGATCGACACGCCGGGCGCCCCCAGCATCGACTGCACGTACGCGGCATCCACCACGAAGTTGCGGATGCGCAGAGGCGCCAACGTGCCCACCGTGGCTGCCGGACTGTCGGCACTCAGGGCATGCCCCGCCGCGCTCCACGCGGCGAGGCCGCCGTCCAGCAGGCCGCTGCGCTCGCCGAGCCCGGCGTAGGACAACGTGAGCGCGATGCGCGCCGCCTGATACACCATGTCCTTGGCGTAGTAGACGACGATCCGCGAATCGTCAGAGATCCCGAGCCGCTCGAGTCGGGCGCGCAACGTGTCCGGCGATGGCATCTCCACTCCAAGCCCCGGGCCATTTCGCTCACCGATCGCGACGTCGCTCACCGCCACGAGTCGAGCCCCCTCGATGTGCGCGGTGGGATACGCCGCAGCCTCTCCCACGTGCAGCAACACGAGGTTGGGGTCCCGCAGGTGCTGCGCGAGCCACTCGACGCTCACGAAGAGCGGGGCACGCGCATCCGGCGTGGCCGGGGCGAGCGTCTGCGGCGGAGGGACGGGAGCACCCTGCGCCAGCGCGGCGATGGGAGCGACGAAGAGCAGCAGGGCGAGTGTGCGGCGCATGGAATCCTCAGAGTCGGTTACGTCGAGTGTACCGCGCCGGGTGGTGGCCAGACAAGGTGGCCTGCGAGGTGGCGGTCGCGGCGCCGAGCGAGGTGGCCTGCCGGTGGCCGACCGATGATCACGCTGCTACCATTGCCGGTGCGCTGAACGACGCGCGTGCCCGGTCCGTAATTGGACTGTCACCGCTGCCGGGGCTGCCCCGGTCATCTGCCTCGTTTCCACCGGACTTTCTCGTGACCGTCATTCCCCGTCTTGCCGTTCTGATGGCCGCCGCTGCCGGCGTGCTCGGCGCACAGGCCAAGCCTGCCGCCTCCAAAATCGTCTGGCCCGACGAGGGGCCGGCCACGTGGGCACCGCGCCCGACGGTCAGCGCGATCACGGCCAACGATCTGCGCACGCGACTCTACGCCTTCTCCGACGACTCGATGCAAGGGCGAAAGATCGGCGAGCGAGGGAACTTCAAGGGGACGGAGTACATCGCGCGCGAGTTCAAACGGATGGGACTCAAGCCGGCCGGCGACAATGGCACCTACTTTCAGGTGCTTCCCTTCGGACCCACGGGTTTCGACAGTGCCACCGCAGTGCTTGCCGCGGGCGGACGGCCTATCTCCCGCCGCGCGGACTGGGCGCCGATGGCGCCCAATGCCGGGCTTGGCGTTGCCGGCAAGGCGAACGTCTCCGGGGTGACCGCGGTCTTCGCCGGCCGCTGGGGCGACACGGTGGCGCTCGACGCGATGAAGCTGCGCGGCAAGGTGGCGGTCTTCCTCGCGCCGCCGGTGGTGCCTCGACCGGCGGTTCCGATGCTGCGGTGCGATTCTGTCCCCGACAAGTTCGGCGCACAGGCCGCCGCCCTCGTCGAAGCGACGACGCCTCGCGCCACGCGGCCAGCCGCTGCCGGGCTACCGCGTGACACGCGCATCGCGGCAGTTGCGCCGGCGGCGGTGCTGGTGATCGGCCAAGAGACTATCCCGGCCGCCACATTGGCGGCCGCGTGGACCAAACGTGGGGCCATGCAGCCCGCCGCCGACGCACCGTCGGCGCTGCCGGCCGCAACGATTTCGCGGGCGGCGGCTGCTGCGCTGTTCGGGAAGCCGGTCGATCAGCTCGCCGCGGGCGACGCGGGGCAGGGCGTGACGGCGCAGTGGACGTACAGCTGGACGCTCTCCGACACGCCCGCGCGCAATGTCGTCGCGCTGCGCCCGGGCAGTGACCCGACGCTCGCGGCGGAGTACGTGCTGCTCGGCGCGCACAACGACCATATGGGCGCCACCGCGCCGGTGGAGCACGATTCACTGCGCGCCGTCAACTTCGTGACGCGTCGGCAGGGGGCCAATGATCCGGCCTGCCGCCCGACGGCCGATCAACAGCGCCGCATCAATGCCCTCATCGCGCGTGCGCGCTCGATCCGCCCCGCGCGCATCGACACCATAATGAACGGCGCCGACGATGACGGCTCCGGGACGATGGCGCTGCTCGAGATCGCCGAGAGTTTCGCCGCCGCCAAGCCGGCGCGCTCCATCATCTTCGTGTCGCACCAGGGCGAGGAAGCTGGCATGCTCGGCTCCAAGTGGTTCGTGGATCACCCCACGGTGCCGCTCAAGGACGTGGTCGCCGCGCACAACATCGATATGCTCGCCAAAGGGCGCGCCGATCAGGTGAAGTTCGGCGGCCCGGCCAGCCTGCAGACGCTCGGCGCGCGCCGGCTCTCGCGCGAGTTCGGCGACGTGATTGACAGCGTGAACGCCGTGCGCGCCGAAGTGATGGCGCTCGACAAGTCGTGGGACGTGACCGCGAATCCGATGAATCGCTTTTGCCGCAGCGACCAGGTGAACTACGTCGTCAACAACATCCCGGTCACCTACTTCTCCACGGGCTATTCGCCGGACTACCATATGCCCAGCGATGAGCCGCGGTACGCGGACTACGAGCATATGGCGCGCGCCAGCCGCTTCATTCACGACGTGATGATGGCGCTCGCCGTGCGTGCGACACGGCCGGTGATTACCGGAAACGACCCGGCCTATCCGCGCTGCCGCTGAGGCGTGATTGGTCAGACAAGACGAGAGGCGGGGCCCCCCG
>JARIEY010000198.1 GCA_031127085.1 Gemmatimonadota bacterium
CGACTGGCGACGGCTACGCCTCGTCCCGGGCCCCACCAATCGCCCGATTCGAAATCCGCGATCCCGATCCTCAATCGCAATCCGGATTCCCAGTCCCCAATACGATCGAGAATCGGGAATCCGGATCGGGAATCAGGATCTCAATTCCGGATGGCGACTGGGCGACGGCTACGACTCGGTCCCCGGTGCTACCAATCGACCGATTCGAAATCCGCGATCCCGATCCTCAATCGCAATCCGATTTCCCAATCCTCTATCTGAACAACGCCATGATATCATTAAACATCACGACCGCAAACAGCGTCACGATGGCCGCGAGCCCCACCCGCATCACGTTCTCGCGGGTGCGAATCGAGAACGGCGATCCCTTCACCGACTCGGCGATCGTCATCAGCACCTGACCGCCGTCCAGGATCGGGATGGGCAGCAGGTTCAGGACCGCCAGGTTGATGCTCAGGAAGGCGATCAGCGCCCAGAGTGACTCGAAGCCGGTTCGCGCGGCCGCCACGGAGGTGCGCACGATACCCACCGGGCCGGCGAGGTTCTTCACCGAAATCGACCCCTGCAGCAGCCCCCCGACCACCCCGACCACCGAGCTCCCCATCGCCCACGTCGCCGTGGCGCCGGCAACGGTCGCCGGGACGAGTCCCAGCCGGTCGCGTTCCACGCGATCCTTGGGATACGCGCCCACCCGGCCCACGGTGACCTTGGCCCCGGTCGCGGGGTCAGCGCCGTCCTGCGCCACGGGCGTCATCGTCAGGCTCAGCGGCGCACCGCCGCGCACGATGTCCATCCGGATCTCCTGACCGGCCGACTTGGTAATGGTCCCCAGCAGGTCGTTCCAGGCGCGGATCTTGGTGCCGTTGATGGCGGCGATCGAATCGCCAGGCTGCAGCCCCGCCTGCTGCGCGGGCATCCCAGCGACCAGCGAATCAACCACCGCCGGCACATAGGGGCGCCCGTAGTACGCAAAGACACCCGTCGAGACCACGAGCGTCAGCACGACGTTCATGCTCACACCGGCCAGCAGGATGACCAGGCGCGCCCACAGGGGCTTGCTCTCGAACCAGCGGTGCGATGGCACGGGCTTGGGGCCGAACGGGACCATCGCCTCCTCGTCCCAGTCTGCCGGCTTTTCCCGCACGGCGTCCGCGGCTCCGGCTGCCGCGGCCTGCCCCTCGGGCGTGCCGCCCTCTATCATCGCCATCGTTTCGTCGTCGCGGCTCGCCATCCGCACATAGCCACCCAACGGCAGGGCGGCCAGCACGTACTCCGTCTCACCACGGCGCCGACGCCAAAGGGCGGGACCGAAGCCGAGCGAGAACCGCGGCGCATACACGCCGGTCCACTTGGCAGCAAGAAAGTGGCCGAGCTCGTGCACGAAGATCACGAGCCCGAGTACCAGGATCGGGGCGAGCCAGGCTAGCATCCGAACGTCTCCCGCACGGAGCGACGCGCTGCCGCGTCGGCGTGCCACAACGACTCCAGGTCACCACCGGCCAGTCCGGCGTGACGATCCAGCGCCTGCTCGATCCCCGTGGCGATGCCGCCGAAAGGAATCCGTCCGTCCAAGAACAGCGCCACGGCCTGCTCGTTGGCGCCGTTGAACACCGCCGGCGCGGCGCCGCCCGCACGCCCCGCCGCCACACCTAAACCGAGGCACGGAAATGCGTCGTGCCGCACGGGCTCGAAGGTCAACCGTCCCGCCGCCACCGGGTCGAATACGGGAATCCCCGCATCCTCCAGCCGCTCAGGATGTGAAAGCGCGTAGAGAATGGGGAGTTCCATTGACGGAACCCCGAGTTGCGCCAGCACACTGCCATCGCGGAACTCGACCATCGAGTGCACGATGCTTTGCGGGTGCACCACCACCTCGATCTGGTCGTACCCCACGCCGAACAGGAAGTGCGCCTCGATCACCTCGAGCGCCTTGTTGGCCAGGGTCGCGCTGTCCACGGTGATCTTGCGCCCCATCGACCACGTGGGATGGTTCAGCGCATCCTGTACGGTGGCCGACCGCACCCGATCCGCAGGCCACTCGCGAAACGGCCCCCCGCTCGCGGTAATAACGAGGCGCCGGATGTCGCTGGCCCCGCGGCCGTGCAGGCACTGCAGGATGGCGGAGTGCTCGCTGTCGACCGGGACCACCGTGCCGCCGCCGCGCGTGGCGGCCGCGTCGACCAGCGCCCCGCCCACGACGAGCGATTCCTTGTTGGCCAACGCCACGCGCTTGCCGGCGCCAAGGGCGGCCAGCGTGGCGTCGAGCCCGGCCGCGCCGACGATCGCGTTCAGCACCACATCCACCGAGGGAAGCGTGGCCGCTTCCACCAGCGAGGCGCTGCCGCGCCGCCACGCCGCCGGCGTCTCGGCGTCTCCCTCGACGAGCGCGACGTACGACGGCGCCCACTCGCCCACCTGCTTGGCGAGCAGCGCCGCGTTGGCGTGCGCCGTCACGGCGCGCACCGCAAAGCGGTCCCGATGCCGCGCCAGCACGCGCAGCGCGGTGGTGCCAATGGACCCGGTGGACCCGAGAATCGCGACGCCCTGCATCATCCTCAGGGGCGGTACGTCAGGAAGCTGCTCAATAGCACGAACCCCACGGGGAGCGTGAAGAGCAGCGAATCCACCCGATCCAGCACGCCACCGTGGCCGGGGATCAGCTGCGAGCTGTCCTTGACTCCCGCCTCGCGCTTGAACATCGACTCCGCCAGGTCGCCCACCTGCGCGGCGACACTGAGCCCCACGCCGACCACAAGCACGCCCAGCGGGCGCAGGGTGAGGTGCGCCATCGGCGGAAGCACAAACGCCGCAAAGACCCACGTGGTCAGGACGCTGGCCACCACCGCGCCGTAGGCGCCAGCCCAGGTCTTCCCGGGGCTCACCGACGGCATCAGCTTGGCCTTGCCCCAGCGCCGTCCCGCGAAGTACGCGCCGGAGTCATTCAGCCACGTCACCACCACGGGGAGCAGTACAAGCGCCGTGCCACCGCGCGCATCAATCACGTAGCCGTGGTAGCGCAGGGCGTACGCGAAGCTCAACATCCCGCCGGTGTAGAGCACCCCGGAGATCGTCGCGCCGGCCGCGCCCATCGGGTGGCCGTCAGAGCCGCGAGCGAACAGCACCACCGTCATCAACACGGGGACCAGCAACAGCACGACACTCGGCGAGGGCACCCAGAGCCCCAGGTAGCGCGCGTGCACCATCACGGGGACGAGTGCGCTGAGTGCGATCCCCAGCCCCTGCAGCGGACGCACGCCCTTGGCTTCCGCGAGGCGGAAGAACTCCCAGGCGGCGAGCCCGGAGGCGAGCGACAGCAGCGTCACCAGCGCAGGGCCGCCGACCCAGACGAGCCCCAGCACGATCGGAATGAGCACGACCGCGACGATCAGTCGCTTCGAAAACTCTTTCACGGGAATTCCGGTTACGCCGACACGCGGCCGAAACGGCGCTCTCGGCTCTGGAAGTCCACCAGCGCCTGGTAGAGCTCGGCGCGACCGAAGTCGGGCCAGAGCACCGGCGAGATGTGCAACTCGGTGTACGCGAGCTGCCACAGCAGGAAGTTGGAGATGCGCTTTTCGCCGGAGGTGCGGATCAGCAGATCCGGATCGGGGCACCCGGCGGTGAACAGCCGTCCGGCCACCGCTGCCTCATCCACCTGCTCGGGGGCCAATCGCCCGGCCGCCACGTCCTCGGCGATCAGCCGTGCGGCACGCACCAACTCGGCCCGCGCGCCGTACGAGATGAACAGGTTGAGCACCAGCGTGCTGTTGTGCGCGGTCAGCGCCATCACTCGATCCACCGCGCCGCGCTGCGGCCCAGGCAAACGGTCGAGGTCGCCGAGGAAGACCACACGCACGCCCTGCTCGTCGAGCTCGCGCGCCTCCTTCTGGATGTACTCCTCGAGCAGCGCCATCAGCGCCGAGACTTCGGTCGCGGGGCGCTGCCAGTTCTCCTGCGAAAACGCGAACAGCGACAGCACCCCGACGCCAGCGGCAATCGCCGCCTCCACCACCTCGCGCACCGCTTTCATGCCATTGCGGTGCCCCACCGGGCGCGGGAGCATGCGCTCGCGCGCCCAGCGGCCATTGCCGTCCATGATGATGGCCACATGGCGTGGAACCACGCCGTGCGCCTTCACCTGGGCGAGGAGTTGGTCGGCGGCGCTCATCGCCCGCTCAAACCTCCATGACTTCAGCTTCTTTCGCCTTGCTGAGCGCATCCACCTTGTGGATGTACTCGTCGTGCATCTTCTGGAGGTCCTTCTCGGCGTGCTTCACATCATCCTCGGAGACGCCGTCGAGCTTCTTGAGCAGCTCGCGGGCGTGCGTCCGCGCGTGGCGAATGGCGATGTGCCCTTCCTCCACGAACTTGTGCACGACCTTCACCAGCTCCTTGCGGCGCTGCTCGTTCATCGCCGGCAGCGGCACGCGCACGATCGCGCCCTGGATGGCCGGATCGAAGCCGAGCCCCGCCTCGCGGATGGCCTTCTCCACCGCGCGCACCTGGCCCTTGTCGAACGGCGTCACCAGCAACGCGCGCGGCTCGGGGGCGTTGACCGACGCCACCTGGTTCAGCGCCACGAGCGCGCCGTACGCCTCGACCTTCACCGTGTCGAGCATGCTCGGCGTCGCCTTGCCCGAACGCACCGACGTGAACTCGCGCTTGACCGCCTCGACGCCCTTTTCCATATGCGCCTTGCAGTCCTTCAGGATTTCAGGAATCGAATTCATGAGACCAGGGTTCCGACCGGCTTGCCGTGGATCGCATCGGACACGGCATCCGGTGTGTTGATGTTGAGCACGATGAGCGGCAGCGAATTCTCCTTGCAAAGCGTGATCGCTGTCTGGTCCATCACGCCAAGCTCCTCGAGCATCACGTCACGGTAGCTGATGCGATCGTACCGCGTGGCCGTCGGATCCTTCTTGGGATCGGCCGAGTAGACGCCATCGACGCTCGTCGCCTTGATGATGACGTCCGCCTTCATCTGAATGGCTCGCAGCACCGCCGCCGTGTCCGTGGAAAAGTACGGGTTTCCCGTCCCCCCGGCAAAGACGACGCAGCGTCCCTTCTCCAGGTGACGCAGGGCCCGCCGGCGGATATACGGCTCCGCCAGTTCCTCCATGCGGATCGCCGTCATCACGCGCGTGTCCAATCCGTCACGTTCCAGCACGTCCTGGAGCGCGAGCGCGTTGATGACGGTGCCCAGCATGCCCATATAGTCGGCACTCACGCGATCCATGCCCATGCGCGAGATCTGCGACCCACGCACGATGTTGCCGCCGCCAATCACCACCGCCACCTGCGCACCCATCGCGTGAATGGTGCGGATCTGGTGCGAGAAACGCTTGATGGCGTCGAAGTCGAACCCAAAGCCCTTGTCTCCGGCGAGCGCCTCGCCGGAGAGCTTCAGCAGGATGCGCGGGTACTTGAGCGCCGCCACGGGGCTTACGCCTCGCCCATCTTGAACCGAGCGAACCGCACGACCGACGCGCCAGCGCCGGCCTCGGCGATGATCTGGCCGATGGTCTTGCTGTCCTCGCGGACCCACGGCTGCTCGGTGAGCACGATTTCGCCGAAGAACTTGTTGATGCGCCCCTCAACCATCTTCTCGGCGATCGCCTGCGGCTTGCCGCTCTCGACGGCCTGGGCCACAAAGATCTCGCGCTCGCGCGCCACGACGGCCGGATCGACGTCCGCACGGCTGACCGCGATGGCCGGCACCGGCACGCCCGCCGCCACATGCTCGGCGATGGTGTTGGCCAGGGTCGTCGCCGCGGCGCCGGTGATGCCGGCGACTTCGACGAGCACGCCCACCTTGCCGTTGAAGTGCAGGTAGAAGCCCACCGCCCCACCGGCCTTCGCGCTGAAGCGCGCGATGCGGTTGAGCACCACGTTCTCGCCCGTCTTGGCCGAGGCCGCCTTGACCACTTCGCCCACGGTGCGCGCCGCATCGGCGTGCCACGTGGTGGCGAGGTAGGCGCCATCGGCACCGACCTTCATGTTG
>JARIEY010000199.1 GCA_031127085.1 Gemmatimonadota bacterium
GATGAAGCCCGATCCGCTGGACTCCGACGGCCCCTGCTGCCGCGGGTCGAGCTGGTTGAAGAACTCCTCGAAGCCCGGCGGCACGTTGCGCCGCTGCTGCTGGTTGCCGCGCGACTGCCGCGCGTCGCGTTCGGCCTGGATCGAGACGACCGCCGGCGTCACACGCTCGGCGATGGCCGCAAAGCCCTCGGCTGGCGCCCCGGCGGGAAGCGGCGCCATGGTTTCGGTCTTGACCTTCCCGCCGCCTTGGGCGAAGAGCCCCTGGGTCCAGTCGAGCGAGGAGGCGAAGAACACACCGCCAATGAAGGCGGAGGCGGCAATGGCCGCCATCTTGGAACGCGAGAAGTGGAGGTTCATGAGATGAATGATACGGTTAAGTGGTTCGCCGTATAAGACACGCTAGGAGTTGGCAAAGTTCCTGCGCGCGGTGGGGGGGATGGCAGATGGCGGATGGCAGAAGCGGAGCGCGTTCTCTGCCATCCGCCATCTGCCATCTGACGTCACCCAGCCGCCATCACCATTCTTGCCCTACTTCTTGTTGTCATCCACGATTTCGTAGTCCGCCTCAACCACGCCATCGTCCTTCTTTTCAGCGGCCGGCGCCTCGGCGTCCGCGGGCGGGGCCTGCTGGGCCTCGCTCGCCGCCTGCTGTTCGTAGACCGAACGGCCCGCCGCCTGGAACGCCGCGTTCAACTCCTCGAGCGCGGCCTTCACTTCGGCAAAGTCCTCGCCGCGGTGCGCCTTGCGGGCGCGTTCCACCGCCGCGTCGAGCCGCGTCTTGAGATCCGCGGGCACCTTGTCGCTCCACTCCTTGGCGTTCTTCTCTACCTCGTACGTCATCGAGTCGAGTCGGTTGCGCGTGTCGATTTCTTCGCGGCGCTTCTTGTCGTCCGCCGCGTTCTTCTCGGCGTCCTTCACCATGCGGTCAATCTCGGAGTCCGACAGGCCGCTCGACGCCTCGATGCGGATCTTCTGTTCCTTGCTGGTCGCCTTGTCGCGCGCCGTCACGTGCAGAATGCCGTTGGCGTCGATGTCGAAGGTCACTTCGACCTGCGGCGTGCCGCGCGCTGCCGGCGGAATGCCCGTCAGCTGGAACTTGCCGATTGTCTTGTTGTGCAGTGCCAGTTCGCGTTCGCCCTGCAGCACGTGAATCTCGACGGTCGTCTGGTTGTCGTCGGCCGTGGAGAAGATCTCCGACTTCTTGGTCGGGATCGTCGTGTTGCGCGGGATGAGCACGGTGGTCACGCCGCCGAGCGTCTCGATGCCGAGCGAAAGCGGAGTGACGTCGAGCAGCAGCACGTCCTTCTGCTCGCCGGTGAGCACCGCACCCTGAATGGCGGCGCCAACGGCCACGACTTCGTCCGGGTTGACGCCCTTGTTGGGCTCCTTGCCGAAGAAGTTCTTGACGACTTCCTGCACCTTTGGAATGCGCGTCGAGCCGCCCACGAGCAGCACTTCGTCGATCTCGTTCGGCGCCATCCCGGCATCCTTCAGCGCCTTCTTCATCGGCTCGAGCGTGCGCTGGATGAGGTCATCCACGAGCTGCTCGAACTTGGCGCGCGTCATCTGGTAGTTCAGGTGCTTCGGCCCCGACTGGTCGGCCGTGATGAACGGCAGGTTGATGTCGGTGCTCTGCGTGCCGGACAGCTCGATCTTGGCCTTTTCCGCGGCTTCCTTGAGGCGCTGGAGCGCCATCGGGTCCTTGGAGAGGTCGATCGCCTGGTCCCTCTTGAACTCGGTCACCAGCCAGTCGATGAGGCGCTGGTCGAAGTCGTCGCCCCCCAGGTGGGTGTCGCCGTTGGTCGACTTCACCTCGAACTGCTTGGAGCCGTCCACTTCGTAGAGTTCGAGCACCGAGATGTCGTACGTGCCGCCGCCGAGGTCGAAGACGGCCACCTTCTCGTCTTTCTTCCCCTTCTTATCGAGGCCGTACGCCAGCGCGGCCGCCGTGGGCTCGTTGATGATGCGCAGCACGTCGAGGCCGGCAATCTTGCCGGCGTCCTTGGTGGCCTGACGCTGCGAGTCGTTGAAGTAGGCGGGCACCGTGACGACGGCCTTGGTGACGCCCTGGCCCAGATAGTCCTCGGCGGTCTGCTTCATCTTTTGCAGAATCATCGCCGAGATCTCGGGGGGCGAGTACGTCTTGCCTTGGACTTCGACCATCACGACGTCATTGGAACCGCGGGCGATCTTGTACGGGACGCGCTTCTGCTCCTCGGTCGCTTCGGACGTCTTGCGTCCCATGAAGCGCTTGATCGAGAAGACGGTATTGGTGGGGTTGGTGACGGCCTGACGCTTGGCGATCTGCCCAACCAGGCGCTCGCCGTCCTTCGTGAAGCCGACCACCGACGGCGTCGTGCGCCCGCCCTCGGCGTTGGGAATGACGACGGGATCGCCACCTTCCATCACGGCCACCACGGAGTTCGTAGTGCCGAGGTCGATGCCAATGACCTTGTCTGCCATCTGGTCCTCTGTCTTGAAATGGTCCTACGGCAACCCTGCCGCGGAGATCCCCAACGGCACGTCGGGGGCGCCGGTTTCGCCGACTGACCGTTCTGTAAGGCAAGGGTGAGGCCACAAACAACTGCCGAAATGACAGAAAATGGCCCGAGAGACCTGTTACTTATGGCAGGACAACGACTTGCGTGGTGGCAGAGTGCAGGAACGGCAGGTTCGGCGAAACCTTTTGGAGGGGGGAGAGCGTCTAAGGGCAGATTGGGGGCGGTCGTGCTCACGCTGCTGCGTGGCGCCCGCCGTCTACTGTTCGCCTTCTCCTGTCCACCCTTCGCCGTTCGGTTCCTGTGATTCCACTTGGCGACGACAATCCAACGGTGCGCGTTCCGGTCGCGACGCTCTTCGTGATCGTCGCGATGTTCGCCGTGTGGGTGCTGGTGCAAGGGGCAGGGTTCGACGACGGACTGCTGGCCGCCAGTGTTTGCAATCTCGGGATGGTCCCTGGTGAACTGACGCGCATGGCCCCGCTGGGTTCGGGCGTGCCGCTCGGCAATGACCTCGCGTGCATTGTCGACAACCAGCGCATCAATGTGCTGACCCCAGTGCTCTCGATGTTCCTGCACGGAGGGTGGATGCACATCATCGGCAACGCGCTCTTCCTCTGGGTCTTTGGCAACAACATTGAGGACGTGACGGGGCGGTGGCGTTTTCTGACCTTCTATCTCGTGTGCGGCCTCGCTGCGGCCGCCGCGCACATCGCCATCGATCCGGCGTCGCCGATCCCGACGGTCGGTGCCTCGGGCGCCGTGTCGGGGGTGATGGGGGCGTACCTCGTGCTCTTCCCCAAGGTGCGCGTGCGCATGCTCTTCTTCTTCGTGATCATCCTGAAGGTCATTCCGCTTCCGGCCTGGGTGGTGCTCGCGTACTGGTTCGCACTCCAGTTGCTGAGCGGCATTCCCGAGCTCTTGTCGCCGAGTCCGGAGCTTGCAGGCGGCGTGGCCGTCTGGGCGCACGTGGGTGGATTCGTGGCCGGCGTGCTGTTGATCCGCTGGTTTGAAAACCCGGTGCTGGCTGAGCGGCGGCGCTCTATCCTTTTGTCTCGTAAGGAGTTCGACGCACTGGCATAGTGGTCTCCTGCTGTCGCTCCCAAGTCGCCCCTTTGTAACGGTTTCGTTACATCCGCGCCGCACTGCCGCGTGCCTTTTGGCGCATCTCCTTGTGGCGTCGTAAGTTTCAGTGCTGTTGGAGCGTTACACGTTTGTGCAGCGCTCCGATTCTGACGCCCGGCGGCTGCCGGGTGCGCCAGCCCTGAACACCATGCCGTTGGAGCGACGCCCGTGCGTCTGATTCCCAAGGACGAAGGCTTCTTTGAGTTGTTCGATGCGATCGGAACGAAGATCGCCAAGTCGGCGGCCGTGCTCGACCAGTTGTTCACCGAGCCGAACCGCATGGACTTCTACGCGACACAGATCAAGCTGATCGAGCGCGAGGCCGACGAGATCACCCACGAGGTGATGAACCGGATTGACCGCAGCTTCGTGACGCCACTCGACCGCGAAGACATTCACCTGCTCGCGACGTCGCTCGATACGGTGGTCGACCTGATTGACGGTACGGCGCGCCGCGCGCTGATGTTCAACGTCACGGATCGCAAGGAGCCGGCCAAGGCGTTGTCTGGGCTGATTCTGCGCGCCGCCGAGCGCATTGCGCAGGCGGTGAAGCAGGTGCGCGATCCCAAGGCGATTGCGGTCGCCGCGCGCGACATCAAGGTGATCGAGGAAGAGGGCGACGCGATCTACTCCGACGCGGTGGGCTCGCTCTTCCGCCAGCCGGGCGCCGATGCGCTTGAAGTGCTGAAGTGGAAGGAGCTCTACGACAACCTCGAGCACGCGCTCGACGAGTGCGAGGACGTCATGAACGTGCTGGAAAGCATCTCCCTCAAGAACGGCTGACCGTGATTGCGTTCGTTCTCGCGATTGTCCTCATCGCGTTCATCTTCGATTTCATCAACGGGTTCCACGATTCCGCGAACTCCATCGCCACGATCGTCGGCACCCGGGTGCTCAGTCCCTTCGCCGCGGTGCTGTGGGCCGCGACCTTCAATTTTGCCGCGGCCTTCTTCGGCAGCACGGCTGTGGCGAAGGCGGTCAGCAGCGGGTTCGTCGTCCAGAGTTTCGTCGATCCCTGGGTGATCTGCGCCGGACTCATCGGCGCCATCATCTGGAATTTGTTCACCTGGTGGTACGGCATTCCGTCCAGCTCGTCGCACGCGCTGATCGGTGGGTTTGCCGGGGCTGCGGTGGCCAAGGGCGGACTGCCGGCGCTCCTCTGGGGCAAGAAGTGGATTGAGACGCTTTCGGCCATCGCCCTTTCGCCGCTCTTCGGTATGCTGGTGGCGTTCGTGCTGATGGTGATCGTGCTCAACGTCTTCCAGAAGGCGACGCCCAACCGCATCGACAAACTCTTCCGGCCGGGTCAGCTGGTCAGTTCGGCAATGCTGTCGTTTGCGCACGGAAGCAACGACGCGCAGAAGACCATGGGCATCATCGTGGGCTTGCTGGTGGCCTCGAAGCAGTATTTCGCCGGCCAGACGGGATTCCTGTCGCACTTCTACATCGAAGACAACAAGGTCATTCCGTATTGGGTGGAAATCTGCGCGTACTCCGCCATTTCGCTTGGCACGCTGTTCGGCGGCTGGCGCATCGTGCACACGATGGGCTCGCGCATCACGCGGCTGCGCCCTGTGGGCGGCTTCTGCGCCGAGACCGGCGGGGCGATGGTGATCATGATGGCGTCGAAGATGGGAATCCCGGTGTCGACGACGCACACGATCACCGGCGCGATCGTCGGCGTTGGCGCGACCAACCGACTCTCGGCGGTGCGGTGGGGCCTGGCTGGCCGGATTCTGTGGGCCTGGGTGCTGACGATCCCGGCCGCGGCGACGGTGGCGGCCATCTCGTACGCCTGCATGCTGCCGTTCACCAAGTAGGCGGTTCGCCGTGTCCTCGGTGATCGGGACACTCAACCGCGAGCTCTCGTGGCTTGCCTTCAATGCGCGTGTCCTCCACGAAGCGGCGGACACGCGCACGCCGCTTTTGGAGCGGCTGAAGTTCCTGGCGATCGCCAGCACGAACCTCGACGAGTTCTACATGGTGCGTGTGGCGGGCGTCCGTCGGCAGGTGGCGGCGGGGCTCGGCCGTACGGGGCGTGATGGCGTCTCGCCGGCCGAACTGCTCGACCGCATCGACGAGCGGGTGCGCGAGATGCTGCTCGAGCAGCAGCGCATCCTCGAGGAGGAAGTGCTGCCGGAGCTGGGCGCGCACGGGGTCCGGCTGCTCGATATGGGCGATCTGGACGCGAACGAGCGCCTGGCCGTCGATGCGTTCTTCGATGCGCAGGTCTTCCCGGTCCTGACGCCGCTCGCGGTCGATCCCGGGCATCCGTTCCCGTACATCTCCAATCTTTCCCTCTCCCTC
>JARIEY010000018.1 GCA_031127085.1 Gemmatimonadota bacterium
GTACGCCGCATCGATGCTCGCCACCATGAAGTAGAGCACCGACGCCGGGTGATCGTACTCGGGTTTCGACGGCGCCGTTATCATGAGCCGCACGTCGCCCATCGCGAAGAACGCCATACCGTTGGTCTCGAAAACCAGCGGAAGGCCGAGTACGTCGCGATACCACGCCACGGCGCGCGGGACGTCGTGAAAGGTCACCGCGACCTGTGCGAGCGAGCCAATCTCAGGTGCCATGAGCGAGTTCTCCAAGCAGGGTTTCCGTCACCGCGCGCAGCGCCGGTGCGGCATCGGTGGGGTCCAGCACCTGCGCACGCATCCCCTCGGCGCGCGCGGCCGCGCAGTTCTCCGGCTTGTCATCCAGCAGAAGATGACGCGCCAGCGGCGCCCCCGTTTCGCGGGCGACCCGCGCAAAGAACCCCGGCTCGCCCTTCCCCGCCCCCATCTCGAACGACACAAACCGGCGGGCCGCATCGTCGAGGTGCCGGAACTCGGCGTGTGTCCGGCGCAGAAACCGCCAGTGCGAGGCGTTCGTGTTTGAGCACAGCCCCACCCGCACGCCCGCTGCGGTCAGGGCATCCACGCAGGCCACGACGTCGGCGTTCAGCTGCAGCGCAAAGATCGAGGTCCAGATCTCCTCGAACGCCGGCACGGCGACCGCCACATTGAACTCGGCGCAAACGCGCGCGCACAGCCAGTCGACGTCGTGCGCGCCGCGATCGAGTTCGGCGTTCGGCACCACGCCGCCGGTGCCGTGGAAAATGAACGCCTGCACCGCCGCGCGTGTCGCCTCGGTGCGCCGTTCCAGAGCGAAGTGCTCGTCGACCAGCCGACGGCCGACCACTGCGTGATCGAAGCCGATCAACACGTGGCCGACGTCCACCAGCAGCCAGCGGTCAGTGGCACTCATCATCGAGACGGACGGGCGGGTGGTGGCGTCGTCGCTATTTGCTCTTCGCCGCGTCGACGATCTGCTTGATGCGCGCCGTCAACGTGGGCACGTGGTAGGGCACGCCGCCGGCAATCGTCCACTCAAGGCCGGCGCGCACTTCTTTGCCGTCGCGCAACTGCACCTGGTTGGTGGGATAGAGCGTCTTCAAATCCTCGAGCGGATTGCCGTCCACGATGATCAGGTCCGCCGCCCAGCCGGCGCGCACGCGGCCAATCTCCTGGTCGCGCCCCAGGATCTTCGCGTTGTTCCCCGTGCAGTGCTCAATCACCTTCAGCGGATGGAAGCCCGCCTCGGCGTGCAACTCCATTTCGCGGATCAGGCCGTAGCCGTACATCTGGTAAATGAAGCCCGCATCGTCGCCGCACCCGACCGTGCCGCCCTTGCGCTCAAAGGCGCGCACGGCCGCCATCCAGATGCGGTAGTTCTCCTTCCAGAACACTTCATCGGTGGAGCTCCAGCCAATGAAGTACGAGCCGTGATTGGCCGGATCGGGCTTGAAGTAGTTGGCGAGCGACGGATGCAGAAGGTCGCGGAACCAGGGCTGCGTCTGCGCCCGCTGTAGGTCGCGGCTCGCTTCGTAGATGTCGAATGTCGGCACCCAAGCCACGTTGGCTCGCACCATCGCCGTCAGCACCGAGTCGAGCCGCGCCGGGTCGGCCTCGCGCCACAGGCGCCCCGCCCACCGGAAGCGATCGGTCTCGTCGAGATAGTTGTAGTCGCTCGGAAAGTGCTGGCGGCCGTCGAGAATGGCGGCGTCGGGAATGCCGTACCAGTGCTCGATGCTGCGGGTGCCGAATGCGATGTCGTCCCAGGCATTCGTCTCTTCCACACCCACGTGGTGCGCAATGGGGAGACCGAGCTTGTGCGCCTCGTCTTCCATCGCCTGCATGATGTCGCGGTCGAGCCCCGTGATCTTGATGCCGTCCACCCCCAGCTTCTTCATCGCCTGCACGCGGGCGCGGGCATCGGCGGGGGTGCGAATGCGCGCACCGCCGAACATCGGATAGACGAGAATGCGCGGCCCCGCCAGCTCGCCGCGCGCCTGCCGGTCGCGCATCGCCACGCTCTGCGCCTCGTCCTCGGCGCCTACTTCGCGCACGGTCGTGATGCCGTTGGCCAGCTGCAGCAGCATGTAATACTCAAACCCGCCCATCGACTGCCCCGAGCGGTTGCTCTGCATGTGCGTGTGCGCGTTGATCAGCCCCGGCAGGACGAATTTGCCCGTGGCGTCAATCTGCGCGTCCCCTGTCGGGCGCCGTCCGTCGCCGCGCCGCATCGCCACCGGATCGAGCGTTACCACATCGGCAATGCGTCCGTTCTCGATGACGATATCCACCGGCCCGCGCGCTGGCGTGCCGTTGCCGTCAACCATCGTGGCGTTGCGAATGACTAGGCGCTGCGGCTTCTGCCCCGACGTCACCCCTTTGGTCTGGGCGGCGAGGGCGACAGGCAGCAACAGGGCGAGCGCGAGACGGCGCATGGGGGGCTCCGAGAGTGGACCGGAGTAGGGTACGCATCACTCGGGGAAAGCGGTAGGGGAATACTGATACCACGACGGCACGAAGCGCACGAAGGGGGCGCAAAGACCCACAGGGGAACAACGCCCGCACCGCACGGTGTTCCCCCCGACGTTCCTTCGCGCCCCCTTCGTGCTCTTGGAGACGTCGTGGTATCAGTTACGCTCCAACCGCTTCGAGCTCGATCGACAGCTTCACGTCCTCGCTCACCATCACGCCGCCGAACTCGAGCGCCGCGTTCCAGTTGAGCCCCCACTCCTTGCGGTTCAGCTTGCCTTCGAGCGTCAGCGCCGTGCGCGTGTTCCCCCACGGATCCTTGACCACCGGGGCCGTCTCGCCCTTCAGCGTCACCGGCCGCGTCACCCCGTGCATCGTGAAGTTGCCCGTGATCTCGATCTCCGTGCCGTCGATTTCGATGGCCGTCGACTCGAACGTGATCGTGGGAAACTGCTCCGCGTCAAAGAAGTCCGCCGACCGCAGGTGCGCGTCGCGCTGCTCCTGGTTGGTATCGATGCTCGCCGTCTCGATGGTGAACGCCGCCTTCACCAGCGCCCCGGCGGCATCAGTCTCGCCGGTGCCGTCGAACTTGGTGAACCGGCCGCGTACGGTGGAAATGGCCATGTGCTTCACCGAAAAACCAACCTGCGTGTGCGTCGTGTCGAGCTTCCACTGCATCTGACGGATCTCCTGAATGACGTGCGGGGTATGTCGGGCAACGCGCCCTATTTATTACTGTACCGTACATCTCACTACTAAGATATTAGTGCCGCGAAAGGGGGCCGTCAAGCCCCCGGCGTCAACGCGGCGACCGGCCGCGCGACGTGCGGTGCGGCGCGCGACGCGGCGTGCCTTATGCCTTCCCGCCCTGCGACGCCGCCGACAACCCGAGCTGCTTCAGCAACGCCGTGGCCTGCTTCTGCTCCGCACGGCTCAGCCCCGACATCGCTTCGCAGATCGCCTCCGCATGCCCGGGAAAGACCGCAGCCATCAGCGTCTCGCCCTTGCGCGTGAGCGCGGCATAGCGCGCCCGGCGATCCGTGGGACACAGCTTGCGCTCCACCAGCCCACGCTCGGCAAGCTTGTCCACCAGAAACGTGATCCCACCGCTCGACACGAGAATCTTGCGCTGCACCTCACCCAGCAGCAGCGGCCCCTTGTGGTAGAGCGCCTCCAGAATCGCGAACTCGGTCCCGGTCAGGCCGTGCGCCTCAAGACTCGCCTGCGTGCGCTCGTGAATGGCGCGCTGCGCACGCGCCAGCACGACAAACAACTTCAGCGCCGTGGCCGTGGCGGCATCGGGCGCCTTGCGCTTCGGTGCCTCGCTGGCCGAAGAGGCCGCGGTGGCCGGGGGGGCCGTCATGGGAGGTGTCATCTTAGTGCTAAGATTAATGGCGACTGCCTTCAAGGGCTAGTAGGAGGAGCCCCGCCTCAGTTACGCCGGTTCGTTCAGCAGCTGCGCGCTCTCGGTGGCCAGACCGTCGAGCAGCGCCTCCACGTGCGACTCGTTCGTACGCGGATTCATCATCGTCACCCGCAGCACGCGATGGCCGTTCAGCACCGTCGACGTAATCCAGCCGCGCCCCGACGCGTTGTAGCGCTCGCGCAACCGTTGGTTGAGCCAGTCCAGCGTTTCGTCGTCGTGCGCACCTTCAGGGAGCCACCGGAAACAGAGGATGTTCGCCTCGGGCTCGTGCAGCGCGACAAAGTCGGGGCGCAGGGCCATCCGCCGGTGCAGCGTCTGCGCCAGCCCGCACAGATGATCGTACATCGCCCCAATGCCCGACGCGCCGTACCGCTGCAGCGCGACCCACACCTTGAGTGCATCGGCGCGGCGCGAGCACATGAATGAGCGCGTCCCCTGATCGGCGCTGCGCGCCCCCTCGGCCCCGTGAAACAGGTACGGGGCCTGCTGCGAGAATGCCGCGGTCAGGTCGCGTTCATCGCGCGCAATCAGCGCCCCGGCCGCCAGCGGCAGCAGCATCATCTTGTGCGGATCCCACGCCACGGTGCGGGCGCGCGCGATCCCGGCCAGCCGATGCGCGTGCGCAGCCGAGAACAGCGCCGACGCGCCGTGGGCACCGTCCACGTGAAACCAGAGCCCGCGTGCGTCGCACAGCGCCCCAATGGCCTCCAGGTTATCGAACGCGCCCGTTGCCGTGTGCCCCGCCGTGGCCACCACCGCCATCACCCGCCGCTGTTCGCGGGCCAGCCGGTCAAGCATCGCGGCCAACGCCTCCACATCCATCGCAAAGTCGCTCGACGGCACGGCGCGCACATTGTCGGTGCCAAGCCCCAGTTCACCCGCGGCGCGTGCAATGGCGTAATGCGCGTGCTCGCCACAGATGATGACCGGCGGCGCGCCGGTGAGTCCGCGCTTCCACGCGTCGGGATCGAGCGCCGCGCGCGCCGCCAGCAGCGCCGTGTGCGTGGCCTCGAGCCCACCCGACGTAAGCGTCCCACCGGAGCCGGGGCCGAACCCGGCCAGGTCGCACATCCACCGAATCACGCGCTCTTCAACCAGCGTCCCTGTTGGCGACATCTCGGCCACGGCGACCGAGTTATTCAGCGCGGCAATCACCATCTCGGTCCAGACCGCCGCCGGCAGCGGCGCCGCGACTTGATGCCCCATATACATCGGGTGCGACAATCGATTGGCGTCGGCCAGGAACTCGCGTTCCAGTCGCGCCACGATCTCGCTCAGCGGACGCCCCTGCATCGGCAGCGCTTCGTCAAACGACGCGCGCCGCGAGACGGCCCCCGCAGTAGGCGACACAGCCCCGACGCCCAGCGCCGTCTGCTCGAAGTACCGCGCCACGAGATCCACGAAGCGCGCACCGGCGTCGCGGGTCCGGTCGGCGTCTACCGCGGCACGAAGGTCGTCAGAAAGCATCCGCCAAATCTAGCGCGGCGGGGAAGGCGCCGGTCGGTCCGACCCGATGTCGAAAATCCAGCGGTACTGACCATCGGCCTCCCGCCGCCAGATGGTGAGGTACTTGGAGTACGACACCTCCGTCGGTGACGCCGCGATGTGCGCCTCGCCAATGGTGAAGCCCAGACTGCCATCGTCAGAGGCCTGCGAGAGCGAGTCGATCGGCGCCCAGGCAAACTGCCCCGTCGACGGAAAGCCGGAGAACGCGAGCCGCACCTGCTCGGCGCCACGCACTGGCACGGCACGCGCGCCAAGCATCATCCCGTCGGGCGCGATCCAGCGCGCAAAGGCATTCGCCGGACCACCCGAGTCGGCACTGAACCGACCGAAGGCGCGATCCGCGTCAGCCATCGCCTGCGCGGCCTGCACCCCGCGCGGCGCGGCCAGCCCAAAAGATCCGGGCGCTCCCGGCAGCGAGTCTGGAAGCGACCGAACCGCCGGTGGCGCCGGCGCGCGCGACAGTGCCACCAACTGCCAGCGGCCATCGCGTTGGCGCCGCCAGCACGCGGCGTATCGGCCCGTCGCGGGGCGCGTGGAATCGGCGGCCACCAGGCGCAGCACGCCGGTGCTGCACCCCATCGTGCCATCGCGTGCCACGACTGCGTGCACCGGCGTCCACCCCGCCCCCGCCTCGCCCGCAGCGACGAGCGCCGGCAGATGGTCGCGATACGCGGCGGCACCGGCCAGCACGGGCAGGCCAGGCAACAGCACGGTGGCGCTCGGGGCAAGCGCAAGCGTCAGCGCCGCGCCGCTCGCGGCGGCCGCACGGTCGGCCGCCAGTACGGAACGTTGCACCGCTGTGGTGTCCTGGGCACGCACCACAAGCGGTGCGCCCACGGTCAGCAGCATCGCATGGCGCCACATCGCGCGGCGCAGCAGGGCGTGACACCGCATCGCAGCCCCTCCCATGAAGGTTGTGCTCCCTACGGGCAATCCGACGGCAGGTTCCGCGTGTGTCGCGCTACCGCCGCGCGCACCCGTGCAGGGCGACTTCGCCCATCCGCACCTCGGCGCGGAACGGATACCAGGCGTCGCTCATTCCGTCGCGACACGCTTCGCGCAGCAGTCCCAGCTTGAGTTCGTGCACCGTCCCCAAGGCGCGCGTGGCGATGATCGTCGTCAGCGCCCCGCGCGTTTGGGGCGCCCGCGCATCAAAGACCAACTCGCGCGGCGGTTCGGGACGCTCGAGCACCAGCTGTGTGCTATCCACCGTCACGTGCCAAAACGGCTCCACGCCAATCGCCTCCCACTCGGCGAGCGGACGAGGCCGATCGCAGCGTGATCCCTCCAGCAGCGTGGTCGCAAAGAGCGTTTCGCGCGCCGTTAGCGTGCCACGCACCGTGTCGGCGGTGAACTCCACCCACGCCGAGTCATGCAGCGCCCCGTTGACCGCGGTGATGGCGATGGCAAGTTGCGACGCCGGCGGCGCCATGACCGCGCGCTCCGTCGTGGTTCCGCACCCCACGAACGCCAGCGTACTGTCGGCGCGGACGAGGAGCGTGCCACGCAGGCGCACCGGGCCCACCGCCGCGGGCTGTGCCGCTGGCACTGCCGACGACGAACGCCCGTCGCACCCTGCGGCGAGCACCGACAGCGCCAACGCCATCGACCGCGACGTCATACGCGCCATCGCGCCGATCGTCGCCGCGCGGCGCATCAGGCGTACATCGACGACGGATCGCCCTGCGAGAGTTCCACGAGGAACTGGGCAATGCGATCGGCGACCGCATCCACGTAGCGCGCCCCCTTCTCCGCCGTCGACGCCCGTGGGTCGCCAATGCCCGTGTCGGCACTCACCGTCGTCCACGGCCGCTGCGCCCAGACCCACCGTTCACGGAACCCGGTGATGGTCGGCTTCTTCTCGGCGCCGTCCCCCGCCTCTGCCAACGGGCGCACCAAGCCAGGGCGAAGATGCATCATCACACTCGTCTCGAGCTCCCCGGCGTGGTCGCCCGGCTCGTCGAAGTACGCCCGTCCATCCATCACCTGCCACCAGTTGAGCGCGCAGAGAAAGACGCGGGTCGTCGGCTGCAGCTCACGCAGCATCTGCTTGAAGTCATTGCCGCCATGCCCATTGAACAGCACGAACTTCCGGATTCCCGCCCGCTCCACGGAATCGATCACGTCGCGCAGCACCTGAGCCTGGGTGCTGGGGTTCAGATTGATGGCGAGCGGCAGGTCCAGTTGCCCCGTCTGCACGCCAAACGGCACGGTCGGAAGCACCACCACGCGGCCGCCCCGCGCATTGGCGCGCGCGGCCGCCTCGGCTGCCACGCCGTCGCACTGAAAGTTGTCCGTGGCGTAGGGGAGGTGCCGATTATGCGGTTCGGTGGCCCCCCACGGCAGGACGGCCACGTCATACGCGGCGTTGGCCACGTCCGGCCAATGGGCGTCGGCGAGGAGGGCGGGCGGGGTGGTCATAGGACGGGAGGAGTCGGAGGCGTCACTTTTTGGCGCAGAGGTGCTTCAGGGCCACGTCGGCAAAGGTGCTCGAGAGGGCCGGGCCGAACCCCGGTTTGCCGATGGTCCGGCGGCTGTGCTCGATCCCCTTGGCCTCATTGATGAAGAGAATGCGCTCTTTGGTGGCCACCTTCTTGCCGGCGCAATCGAACATCGCCACCACCCGGGTGCTGGTCACCTTTCCGGTGGGGGTGTCGAGCGGCGGATCGTAGGTCGCGCGCACTCGGGCGGTGATAATTCCGTCAGGTGCTTTCCTGACAGATTTGCCGTCAAGATACACCGAATTCCCTGTGGACGTCTTGCCGATTTCCTGCCACTTTGATTGTGGGAGTACAGCAGCGGCCAGGAGGAGCAGTGGCGCCGTGTAAATCATGGCTCACCTCGTGTGCGGTTGCGATGAAGGTACTCCGCCCGGCGCGCGCCGTCACGCGTGCGCCACGGCGAATCCCGGTTGTCGTGTGACTGGGTCGGCCCCCCTGCTGGCACTGATTTCGATTGCTCTGGCACCAATCAAATCCATCAGGAGGATGTAATGCCTGCTTCCCTTGCCCCGATCAGCCCGGAGCTCTTTGCAGACTTCAAGGGCGGCAAGGAGACCGCGCTCGAACAGGTGTTCCGCGCGAACTTCGAAGCCTTCACCCAGGAAGCGAACGAGAAGCTCCAGGACGTCGCCGCCGCGCAGAAGGTCGCGGCCAGCGCCTTCCTCGACGTGTGGGACCGCCGCGGCAAGCTCGAGTCGAGCGCGCAGCTCGAGTCGACGCTGCATCAGGCCGTCAATGGCGAAGCCACCCACGAACTCCGCCGCCGCGCCGCCGCGCATCATATGGCCGGCGATCACGCGAAGGCCGCACCGGCCGCCGCTCCCGAGACCGTGGATCAGTGGTGGATCAAGGTCCAGGGCGCAATGAAGCAGCCGCAGCCGGCAGCGACCGATGCGGCCAAGCGCGCTGAGCATATGCGGCACGAGGCGGCTGCCCATATGAAGGCCGTGGCGCAGCCCAAGCGCACCGGGCTGTTCATGGCGATCGGCGCCGTGGTCTTCATCGGCGCTGCCGTACCGCTGTATTACATGAACCAGGGCGCCGAAACCACGAAGGCTGGTCAGTTGCTCGGGCGTGAAGACGCCAAGGTGATGGTGACCAAACCCGGACAGCGCGGCACCGTGACGCTCGAAGACAGCACCGTCATTCGTCTCGGCTCTGCGACCACGGTGAAGTATCCCAAGAGCTATCCGCTCGACGCGCACGCGCTGCAGATCATCGGCACGGCGGGCATCAAGGCGCCGAAGACCGATTCGCCGCTGCTCGTGAAGGTGGGCAATGCGTGGCTCTACGTGTCGGAAGCGGAGTTTGTCGCTCGCAGCTTCCCCGAGGACAGCGGCGCGATGATGCTCAAGGCGACGGCTGGCACGCTGACCGTGAAGTTCGGCAAGACGGAGAAAACGCTCGCGGCCGGCTCCACACTGCTGATGCTGAACAACGGCACGTTCATGGATCTCGACAAGGACCGCGGCGAGTTCATCTTCGCGTGGGCCGACGGCAACTTCGCCGCTACGCATCAGCCGCTACGGAAGGTGCTGGCCGAGATCAAGAAGTTCTATGGCATCGAGATCATGCCGAAGGACTCCTCGTTCCTCGATCGCCCGGTCTCGATGACCGCATCGCTCGACTCGGCCAAGACGGCGATCACCGCACTCGAAGCTGGTGGCGCGGTGAAGGTGAAGTTGATCACGGAAACGAAGGCCGAGCTGGTGGACAACGCAGCGAACGTGAAGCCGAAGAACTAGGCACGACGGCCTGCCACGCGTGAGCAACGCGCGCGCGGTGCACGCGCACTGCTCACGCAGCACCGGAATTTTTTCGCACACACCCGACGGGAATCGTCCCGCCGGGTGTGTCGTGTTTCAGCACGCGCCTGTAGGATGCGCGCCAACACATCGGGGAACTGCCGCATTTTGCGACAGTTCGCGGTTCAGGGAATCCCTCTCGTCCCGCCAGTAGAGTCCCCCACACGATCGGACTACCTTTAGGGTTCGTCGTTCATCCCACAGGAGTCCCGCCGAATGGCTGAAGCCACCCCAGTGTCCGAGTCCGCTCCGACGCCGCAGATCCCGCGCAACTGGCGCGCGGTGCTGGCGCCGTATGCTCAGGCTTCGCGCGCCCGGTCCATTTTCCAACTGGCGTCGACGCTGACCCTGCTCGGCGTTGCGTTGGTGGCACTCTACTGGTCGCGCGACGTGTCGTACCTGCTGACCCTGGCCCTGTCGGTGCCCACGGCCGGGCTCCTCACGCGGACCTTCATCATTATGCACGACTGCGGTCACGGCTCGTTCTTCACCAGCCGCCGGGCCAATGACATTGTGGGCGTGGTGACGGGCTTTCTCACCTTCATGCCCTACGCCAAGTGGCGGCGCGAGCACGCGTTGCACCACGCGTCGTCGGGCGACCTCGACCGCCGCGGCGTGGGCGATATCTACACCCTGACGATGAAGGAGTACTTCTCCAAGGGATGGATGGCGCGCCTGGGGTACCGTCTCACGCGCACGCCGGCCTTTTTGCTGACCATCGGGCCGGTCTATTTCTTCCTGCACCAGCGCTTTCCGTCGCTGCGTAAGGGCGCGGCGCGTGACGAACTGACGAGCGTGCTCCTCACCAACATCTCGCTCGTTGGGCTCATCGCCATTCTCGTGATGGTGCTCGGCACGAAGACGCTGGTGACCACGTACCTGCCGGCCTACTACCTCTCGGTCTTTGGCGGCATTTGGCTGTTCTTCGCGCAGCACCAGTTTGAGGACGCGTACTGGGCCGAGCACGAGGAGTGGGACTACGCCGACGCCGCGATCCGTGGCAGCTCGTACCTCAAGCTCCCGCGCCTGATGCAGTGGTTTACCGGGAACATCGGCCTGCACCACGTGCATCACCTGGCCCCCAAGGTGCCGAACTACAAGCTCGAGGCCGCGCACCATTCGCACCCCATGTTCCAGCTGGCGCCGGTGCTGCGCGCCCCCGACGCCGTGAAGGTGCTGCGTCTGGCGCTCTACGACGAGGACCAGCGCAAGCTCGTGAGCTTCGGTGAAGCCAAGCGCCGCTGGCGGGCGCGGCACGGCTAGGCGCGCAGGCGGGGCTTAGCTGACCTGATACCACGAAGTGTGAAGGGCACGAAGGGGCACGAAGCAAGACGAGGGGGAACCCATCGCGTGGCGCGGTGAGTTCCCCCGTTTTTCACTTCGTGCTCCTTCGTGCCCTTCACACTTCGTGGTATCAGTTACTCAACTTCCCGCTCCCTCGTCCCGCAGCAACGCCGCGTTCTGTCCTTCGAACTCCGCCCACGATGATGCGGCGAGACCAAGGTCCTTGAGTCGGCCGTCATTCAGACTGTAGATCCAGCCGTGGACGGTCAGCGCTTGGCCCCGTGCCCACGCATCGCGCACGATGGTCGTCTCGCAGACGTTGCGCACCTGCTCCACCACGTTGAGTTCACACAGCCGCCGCAGGCGCGTCTCATCGTCGTTCGTCGCGAGTCGTGCGTGATGCTTCTGCTGCACGTCCTGCACGTGGCGCAGCCAGTTGTCGATGAGCCCCATGCGCACGTCTTCGAGCGCGGCCCGCACGCCGCCGCAGCCGTAGTGCCCGCAGACAATCACGTGCCGCACCTGCAGCGCATCCACCGCGTACTGCAGCACCGACAGGCAGTTGAGATCGGTGTGCACCACCACGTTGGCCACGTTGCGGTGCACGAACAGCTCACCGGGCTTGAGGCCGACGATCTCATTGGCGGGGACGCGGCTATCGGAGCAGCCGATCCACAAGTACTGGGGCGACTGCTGCTCCACGAGCTCGCTGAAGAAGCCGGGATCCTCGGTGGCCACGCGGTCGGCCCAGCGGCGGTTGTTCTCGAACAGGGAACGAAGTGGCATACGACCGGGGGATGAAGGCTGCCATACGGTGGATCCGAATCGAACGAGGAGCGGCACCTGTACGCCGCGTCAGCGAACGGCGGCAACTCGTCGCCTCAGCGCATCAACGCATCGTGGCGGCGGCGCAACGGTTGGCGTCCACGGGATCGGAGGCGCCATACGACGCCCGCACCAGACTGGGAGCGCCGCGAACCGGCAGACGGACGATGAACAGGTTGGCGTACTCGGCGTCGCACAGTTCGGGGAGACGCGGTCCACCGAGCGCGGCGACAATGAGCGTGACCGTGTTGCTGTGGCCGGCCACCAGTACGGCATTGCCGGGGGTGGCGCGCACCGCCGCCGCTACCGCGGCCACGTGTTCGGGCGTGCTGGCGCCGAAGCCCACCACGTGCGCGGTCAGCGTGCGCGCGGCGGCCGTGGGCGCCACGGTCTCGTGCGTCCGCTTGCGCGGCGTCACCAGCACATCCGTGATCTGCGCATCGCGCAACGCGGCGGCAAGTGCGGCGGCGCGCGCCGCCCCCGCCTCGCTCAGCGACGGATCGGGATCGGTGGCGCTCGCCTTCTCGGCGTGGCGGACGATGAAGACCAGCTTGTCGCCCACGCGACCCTGCCCCAGGGCGGCAGACGGCAGGGCAAGTGCGACAAGCAGCACGACGGCGACACGGCGCAGCACGGGCATCGGATCTCCGGGGAGGCGGCGGGGTGAACAAACATACGATAGCCGCCGCACGCGGTTTTCGCCCCTGCCGTCGGTCGATACGTTTCGGGGGTCACGATTGGCGCGCCGCTCGTCCCCCGCGGCTGCGCGTCCCTACGGAGTCGCCGAATGCCGCGTCGCTTTCTCCTGCTGCTGGTTGCCATCGCCGTCGCGCTCACCTGCGCGCCGTGTGATGCGGCCAGCGCCCAGACGTCGAAGCGCAAACCCACCACCACCAGGCGCGCCCCGGCCAAGCGGGCCACACCGGCGCAGACGCCGCCCAACGTCGTGATCTTCCTGGCCGACGATCTCGGCATCGGCGAACTGGGCGCGTGGGGCCAGCGGGAACTGCTGACGCCCAACATCGACCAGTTGGCGCGCGATGGCATGCGGCTTACCGAACTGCGCTCGAGCGCGGCCGTCTGCGGGCCGGCCCGCTGCTCGTTGATGACGGGCTACCACAACGGGCACTGCCGCCTGGAAGACAACGACGTCGACTACCTGCGCACGGCCGACCAGACACTCGCCGAGCGGCTCAAGGCCAAGGGCTACGCCACGGGTCTTTTCGGCAAGTGGGGGTTGAGTTGGGACAGCCAGCCCGAGAGCTGGCCCAACGCCCAGGGCTTCGACGCCTTCTTCGGCTACCGCGACCAGCTGCACGCGCACAACTACTTCCCAGAGTATCTGCTCAGCAACACCGACTCGCTGAAGACGGGCAATGTCGTGGCCAAGCCGGGACCGATGGGGACGGGCCGAGCCACCACCCGGGTGGCGTACGCCCCCGACCTGATTAGCGCCAAGGCCTTTGCGTTCGTGCGCGCCAACGCCAAGAAGCCGTTCTTGCTGTACTGGGCCACCAACCTGCCGCACATCAACAACGAAGGCGCGCGCGGCTACGATGACGGCGGGTATGAGACCACCGACCTGGGCCCGTATGCGGACAAGCCGTGGCCGATGGCCAAGAAGAGCTACGCGGCCCAGGTGCGGCGACTCGATCAGGACCTCGGTCACCTGCGCGCGCTGCTCGATTCACTGGGCGTTGCCAAGCGCACTCTGATCGTCTTCATGTCGGACAACGGCGCCACGATGCTCAAGAGCGCCGATGACGGCAAGACGAACCTGATTGGACGCTGGTTCAACGGCACGATGAACTTCCGCGGCTTCAAGGGCGACCTCTATGAAGGCGGGCTTCGCGTGCCGGGCATCGTGGCCTGGCCGGGCCACGTGAAGCCGGGAAGCAGCTCGGCGGTGCGCGCCGACTTCACGGATGTGCACGCCACCATCGCTGACGCGGCGGGGGTGAAGGCCGCACCGACCCTGGATGGCCGGTCGCTGGTGCCGGCCCTGACCGCCAAGGGCGCCGTGAAGGAGCGCGACTATTTCGTCTGGTTCTCGCCAGACCGCAACCAGAGCGCGGTGTTGCACGGCGGATGGAAGGGGGTCTGGATGCGCGACACCCTGCAGCTGTTCAACGTGACCAGTGATCCTGGGGAGACCAAGGATCTGGTGCAGTTGCAGCCCGATGTCGCACGGCGCCTCACCGAGATCCGTGCACGCGAGGACAAGCGTGTGCCGCATCCGAGCGCGCCGAAGAAGCCGTAGCGTCACCTTCCGCAGCACAGGGCCACCCGTTCGCAGGAGCGTTGTATGCCGAGCACATCGTCAAAGGGGGTGCGCTGGACCGCGGGCGCTGCCGGCGTGCTGATCCTCGGGTATCTCGCCACCACGCTCTACTTCCAACGCACGAATCCGCGCCCGGTGCTCGATGCCGCCTCGGAGAGGGCGTTCGCGCCCGAGTGGCCCGCCGGGTTCCTGTGGGGCACCGCGACCGCCGCGCATCAGATTGAGGGCGGCAACGTGCTCAACGACTGGTGGCGTTTTGAGCACCAGCCCGGGAAGATCGCGCACGGCGACACGAGCGGGCTCGCCACAGATCACTGGAACAAGGTGGGCGAGGACATCGCGTTGATGCGCACGCTCGGCGCCAATGCCTACCGCTTCTCCATCGAGTGGAGCCGGCTCGAGCCCGCCGACGGGCAGTGGGACGACGCGGCGTGGACGCACTACGTGGATGAGCTGTCGCAGTTGCGCGCCGCCGGGCAGGAGCCCGTGGTCACGCTGCTCCACTTCTCGCTGCCGCTCTGGATCGCCGACCGTGGCGGCGCCACGGCGGCGGACTTTCCCGCCAAGTTCGGCCGCTTCGCCGCCGAGGCCGCACGGCGCCTCGGGCCGCAGGTGCGGTGGTGGTGCACCGTCAACGAACCCAACGTGCAGATGTTCTTCGGCTACGTGGCGGGGGCGTGGCCGCCGGGCGTGAAGGACAATGCGCAGGCCGTGAAGGCGTACGAAGGTTTGTTGCGCGCGCATGGCCTGGCGGCCGCAGCACTGCGCGCCGGCGATCCCGATGCGTTCATCGGGCTGGCGCAGAATCTCATCTGGTTTGAGCCGGCCAATCGATGGAATCCGATTGAGTACGTGGTGGCCAAGTCGGCGTCGAACGGCTTCAACTGGTCGTTCTACGAGTCGATCGCTCGGGGGCGTCACCTGTTCGCGATGCCTGGCTTCCCATCGCTCGATGCGCCGGCGCCGGAGTTGAAGGGGACGATCGACTGGGTGGGGCTCAACTACTACCGCCGCAATCTCGTGCGCTTCAAGCCAAGCGCGCCGGGGATGGTTGACATCAGTGCCGGGCCGGGCACACTGAGCGACGCGAAGGTGGAGATCTATCCCGCGGGGCAGTTGGCGCTGATTCGCGAGGCGTGGACGCGGTACCGGCTCCCCATCGTCATCACCGAGAACGGCGTGGCTGACTCGACGGGCGTGTATCGCCCGATGTTCGTGCGCCAGCACGCGTACGCCATCAAGCAGGCCATCGCCGAAGGCGCCGATGTGCGTGGCGCGTTCCACTGGTCGCTGATGGACAACTTCGAGTGGGCCGAAGGCTACGGCTGGCGGTTCGGCCTGTACCGACTGGACCTCAAGACGCTCGCGCGAACGCCCGTCCCCGGCAGCGAGGAGTTCAGACGGCTGGCGCCGACGCCCGCGCCGTCCGCCGCGCCCACCGGTACATCGGCCACCCCGCCGCGGTGAGCACGCCCCCCCACACCAACGACTCCCACCCGGCGCCGTAGCAGGCCCAGAGCACGAAGATGAACGCGAGCACCGCCCCGATCATCAGCCCGGCGGAGCGCGGCACGCGTCCCTCGCGCATGAAGCGCACGGCGGCAAGGACGGCGAACAGGTAGAGCGGCAGGTTGACGGCGGTCGCAATCAGGATGGCGAAGTTGAAGGCGGCGACCCCCACCTTGGTGTACGCGGTGAGCGTCAGTACGGACGTGAGCACCGCGCAGAGCACGAGGTTGCGCGCGGGAGCGCCACGTGCGTTGAGCGCGCCAAACCACGCCGGGAGAGCGCCAGCCTTCACCATCGCCACCGGAAGCTCGCCGCCGACCAGCATCCACCCATTGAGACAGCCGAAGCAGCTCACCACGGCACAGATGGCCACGAACGTGCCGGCCGCCCCGCCAAACGGGCCGGCAATGAAGTCGGCCACCGGGGCCGTGGACGCCGTCACCAGGTCGAGGGGAAGCATCAGCGCGACCGCGCAGCTGGCAATGATGCTCACCACCGCGCTCAACCCCGCCCCCACCATCGTAGCGCGCGGCACGGTGCGCCCCGGATCCTCCACGGCATCGGCGGGCATCGCGGCGCTCTCCACGCCGAGCATTGCGAACAACGTCAGTCCCACGGCGGCGCTGGTGCCGGCGAGCGTAAAGGCACCAGGCGTGATGGGCGGCCATGCCGCAGCGCCCGCCGTGACCGTGCGCCACACGGCGAGTCCGATCACGGCAACGAACGGCAACAGCTTGATCACACTCGTGACGGCCGCCACGCTGCCCGCGGTGCGCAACCCGCGCAGGTTGATCCACGTGAAGAGCCAGATCGCCGAGAGCGCCGCGACTGGCGGGGCCCACGGGGTAGCGCCGAGCGCGGGGATGAGGCGCGTGAGATAGCTGATGCCGGCAATCGTGATGCCGGCGTTGGCCGCCCAGACGGAGACGATGTAGCCCCACGCGCCAACGAAGGCCGCGCCCTCTCCGACGCCCAGCCGCAGAAAGCCCACCGCACCGCCTGCTTCGGGCAGATGCCGCGACAACTGTGCGAAGACCCACGCGAGGCTGAGCGCGCCCACGAAGGTGATCGCCCACGCCGACACGGCATTCCAGCCGAACGGCGCGAGTCCGCCGGGCAACATGAAGATGCCGGAGCCGATGATGTTGCCGACGACCAGCGCGGTCGCCATCCAGAAGCCGAACTTCCGGCGCTCGCGCGGCGCGGGTGCTGAAGCAGTCACGTGATGAGGGAGCGTGTGAGGGGGCGCAACGTAAGCCACGCAATTACGCCGGACGCCCCGCACCGCGCCATAGGCGCGAGGCGGGGCGTCAAGACCTCGCAGGCTCGGCGGCAACGGCCGCGCGCGCGGACCGACGCTACATCTGCTCCGCCTCGATGATTGCGGCCTCGAGCATCTCGATCGCCTCATCCACGTCATCGGTGGTGATCACGAGCGGCGGCATGAAGCGCACGGTGCTGAGCCCGCACGGGAGCAGCAGCATCCCGTGATGGTACGCCCGCACGATGATATCGTCGCAGAGCTTCGCCGCTGCGGTGCCGTCGGGCTTCACGAACTCACAGCCGATCATCAGCCCCTTGCCGCGCACTTCCCCGATGCATGCGTGGCGCGTCTGGAGTTCGCGCAGCCGTTCCATGAAATACGCCCCCACCGTGGCCGCGTTGTCCGCCAGCCCCTGCTCAATCAGGTGCAGCGTCGCGAGCGCCGAGGCCGCGGCAATGGGATTGCCTCCATACGTGTTGCCGTGCGCGCCCTTCTTCCACTGCGACATCACGGACTTCTTGGCGACCACCATCCCAACAGGAATGCCTGAGCCGAGCCCCTTGGCCAGCGTCATGATGTCGGGGACCACGCCCCAGTGCTGCGACGCAAACATCTTGCCGGTGCGGCCGATCCCGGCCTGCACTTCGTCGAAGATGAGCAGAATGCCGTGCTTGTCGCACAGCGCGCGCAACCCGGCGAGGAAGCCATCGGGCGGCACGATGTAGCCGCCTTCACCCTGAATCGGTTCTACGAGAATCGCCGCGACATCCTTGGGCGGCACGTTGTTCTGGAACAGGTGGTTCTCGATGTAGTCGAGCACCGCCTTGCCCTGATCGGCGCCGGCGAAGAGCGGACGGTAGCTGTTGGGATACGGCACGTGCGTGACGCCAGGCATCGTGGGGAAGAAGCCCGACTGCTGCGTGTACTTGCTGGCCGTAAACGCCAGCGCGCCCATCGTGCGCCCGTGGAAGCCGCCCAGGAAGCCGATGAAGCGCGTGCGACCGGTGACGTACCGCGCCAGCTTGAGCGCCCCTTCCACCGACTCGGCGCCGCTCTGGCACATGAACGTCATCACCGGCTCATCGCCCATGGGCTTGAGTGCGTTGATCTTCTCGGCGAGCAATACCCACTTCTCGTGCCAGAAGTCGCTGGAGATGTGGAGGAACTTGTCGGCCGCGTCCTTGATGGCCTGCACGACCGTCGGGTGGGCGTGGCCTGTATTGCACACGGCGATGCCGCCGCAGAAATCGAGGAAGCGGTTGCCGTCAACATCCCACGCGTCGGCCCCCTTGCCGTGATCCATCACAAACGGCACACCGCGTGGATAGGACGGCGACACCACTTCGGCGTCGCGCGCCATGATGGCCTTCGCCTTCGGGCCGGGAAGTTCGGTGATGATGCGCGGAGGCTTGGTTGCTATGGCAGTCATGGATGCAGCCCTCATCGGTTCGAGCGCACCATCAGCAGGCGCGGCGGTGGCGCAGCGCTCGTGCGATGGTGCGGTGCTCTATCGAGGCGGCGCGCGCTGACAGAGCGTTGGAGGTCTCGTCGGCTCCGCGTGCGCCATGATCCGGCCGCGTGCCACAGAGTGACGATGACTCCCTGAAAGATGGCATAACGCCCCCCGTTTGCGTGACCCCCAGCGCACTCGCACACGGCACGCGAGATGTAGGTGCTGTCAGAGGGAAAATGCCAGCAATTCCCTGACGCGCTCACCGCGCCGCGCGTTGCTCGCATTCGCGTCACGCGGCCCGCGGGCCGTGCGCGCCGCGCGGTGGCGCGCGGTGGCGCGCGGTGGCGCGCGGCCCGTGTGTCGGCCATTCTTCGCCCTACGATGCTTACCGCCTGGATCGCATTCACACGAGACGTCTCGCCCCGGATGTCGGAGTGCGAACTCACGCACCTCGCGCGGACGCCCATTGATGTGCAAGCCGCGCGCGCGCAACACGCCGCGTATGAAGCGCTGCTTACCTCGCTCGGCTGTGACGTACGGCGGGTCGGCTCGGCGCCCACGTATCCCGACGCGGTCTTCATCGAGGATACGGCGATCGTGCTCGATGACGTCGCGGTGATCACCCGCCCCGGCGCCGAGTCACGTCGCGGAGAAACCGCCGCAGTGGCAGACGCGCTGGCCCCGTTGCGCCGGCTGGTGCACATCGAATCGCCGGGCACGCTCGACGGCGGCGATGTGCTGGTGATTGGTCGCGCGGTCTACGTGGGGATGACGGCACGCACCAACGCCGCGGGGATTGCGCAGTTGCGCACCGTACTCGCTCCCTTTGGCTACGCGATCAAGGGCGTGCCGGTGACTGGGTGCCTGCACCTGAAGACCGCAGTGACGGCGTTGGACGATCAGACCGTGCTGCTGAACCCCAGCTGGGTGAGTGCGTCGGTCTTCGCCGCGTATCGTGTGCTGACCGTCGACCCGGACGAGCCGATGGCCGCCAACGTGCTGCGGATAGGCGCCTCGCTGGTGTACGGTGCGGCGTATCCGCGCACGCTGGCCCGTATCCGGGCCGCCGGCTTTGCGCCGGTCACGGTGGACGCTTCGGAGCTTGCCAAGGCCGAAGGGGCCGTGACCTGTTGCAGTCTCGTGCTGCGCGGATAGCCGTGGCGTTCGGCTAGCCGCGCGCGCGAAGTCCCCACCACGCGCCGCTCAGCGACGCAGCGCTTGCCAGCGAGAGGACCAGCGGCGCCGGGAAAAACTTCCACAGGCAGAGTGCGGCGCTCGCCAGGTTGGCGAGGGCGAGCACGCCAACCATTGGCCGTGCCTGCTTCGGGGCCGTGCGCGCCATCCCGGCGAGCAACCAGAGCAGCACGGCCATGACCACCAGGAACAGGCTCAGGTAGAGGCCGAGTCCGTAGTAGAAGTCGAACGGCGTGCGCATCACGCCCATCGCGTCGAACTGGTACGCCTTCATCGCATCAAACACGGCCTGTTCCTGCGCATCGCGCACGCCGGTGTGCACCGTTCCCGCCGTATGCGCCGCGGCAAACAGCGCCGTGCTCCCGAATGCGATGCGCAGCAGCGTGGTGGGCGTCACGACTCCTCCTTCCCGCGACGTTGGCGCCGTGCCGTCACTTCGATCTCGATCTTCATTCGCGGATCCGACAGCCCGGCCACGATCATCGTGGCTGCCGGCCGAATGTCGCCGAGGTAGCGCTGAAGCACCGGCCACGTCTTGGGGAAGTCGTCGCGGTCCGGGACGATGTACGTGACACGCACCACATCCGTGAGCCGGCATTTCGCATCGGCCAGCGCGCGCTGGATGTTCTGGAAGCAGCGGTCAGCCTGCACGACGATGTCGTCGCTGATCGCCATGGTGTTGTAGTCGAAGCCGGTGGTCCCCGACACGAAGACCCAGCGGCCGTCGACCACCGCGCGCGAATACCCGATGGCCTGCTCGAATGTCGAACCAGAAGAAATGAGCCGACGGCTCATGCACGCACTCCGTGTGTGGTGGGGGACCGAAGGAGAATCGGCGAAGTCGCGGCCGCGCGCCAGTCCACCCTGCGCACCGGGCCCGCGGTGCACATAATTCTGAACCCGCATTTCCCTCCAGCCCCTCTCTGATGCTGCTCAGCGTCCTCGCCCTTTTTGCCGCGGCCCATTCGGCCGACACCACACGCTGGATCGTCTCCAACCACGGCCGCGAGGCCGGCGACCTGGTGCTGGTGCGTGCGGCGGATAGCGCCGTTGTGCGATGGGTCTTCACTGATCGCAACCGCGGCACGCGGCTCGAGATGCGGTACCGTTTCGGGAGCGACGGCCGCTTGGCGAGCGGTGAGCAGCGTCCGGTGCTCGCCGATGGCACTACGGGCGCGCCCAGCGACGCCTTCTCCACCAGCGCCGATTCGATCTGGTACGGCGTGGCCAACGGCGCGAACGGCGCCAACGGCGCGCGGCGCGTGGGGCTCAAGCGCGACCCGGCGGCCTTTGTTGGTGCGCGCGGCGGCACCCCGTGGGAGCAGGCGCTGCTCGCGCGCTTCCTCCTTGGGCGACCAGGCCTGACCTCGCCGGTGGCCGGCGGCGGCACGGCGCGCGCCGAAGTGATCGCCGATACCACGCTGCGCGACGGCAAGACACGCCAGCGCGCACGACTGGTGATGATCTACCGCGGCGCGCAGCCTACGCCGACGGGCATCTGGCTCGACGAGCGCGGCGAACTGCTCGCCACCGACGTGCAGTGGTTCATTATCGTGCGCCCCAGCGCCGAGCGATTCCTTCCCGCCCTGCGCGCCATTGAACTGCGCTGGCGCAACGCGGTGGGTGAGGCCGTGGCGCAGAAAGTGGTGACCAAAGTGGACGGGGCGCTGGTGCTGAAGAACGGCGACCTGTTTGACAGCGAGCGCGGCGTGATGGTCCCGCAGCAGACCGTGGTCGTTCGTGGCGATCGCATCGTCGCGGTCGGACCAGCCGCGTCGACGCCAGTGCCGGACGGTGCGACGGTCATCGACGCGACGGGCAAGACGATCATGCCCGGCATGTGGGAGATGCACACGCACCTGCAGGTCGCCAACCAGTCGGCCCTCAGCCTGATGCAACTGGCGCAGGGACTGACCACGGCGCGCGACCTTGCGTCGGACGTCGATGTGGCCGTGTCGCAACGCAATCGCGAACGCGAAGGAAAGCTGGCTTCGCCGCGCATCATCCTGGGCGGCTTCATGGAAGGGCCGCTCAAGTGGGCCGGCCCCACCGAGGCGGTGGTGGCAACCGAAGCGCAGGCGCGCGCCTGGGTGGCGCGGTACGACTCGCTCGGATATCGGCAGATCAAGCTCTACAATGTCACGCACCCGGATCTCGTGCCGGTGATCGCCGCGGAAGCGCACAAGCGGGGGATGCTGCTCAGCGGGCACGTGCCGCGTGGTCTCACGATGCAGGCTGCCGTGGCCCTGGGCTACGACGAGATCCAGCACGCGGCCTTCTTCTTCTCGAACTTCTTCCAGGATTCGCTGTACGTCCCGTATATGCGGGCCTACTCGCAGGTCGCCACGGCCGTGGCCCCGTCGTTCGACGTGTCGTCCCCCGCGATGTCGACGCTGATCGACTACCTGGCGGCGCGGCGCACGGTGATTGACGGCACGTTCAACCTGTGGATCGGCGGCGGCGGCGCGCTGGTGGGGGCCGGGGGTTCCACCAATCAGGAGCGCGCCGATTCCGCGTATATGCAGATCATCCGCCGGCTCTACGCCGCGGGCGTGCCGCTCGTGGCCGGCACCGACAACTCAGCCGGCGTCACGTACCGTCGCGAGTTGGAGATGTATGAGAAGGCCGGCATCCCCGTGCCGAAGATTCTGCAGATCGCGACCATCGACGCCGCGCGCATCATGAGCGATGGGCGGGAGTACGGCTCCGTGCGTGTGGGCAAGGTGGCGGACATCCTGCTGGTGGCCGGTAGACCGGCGGAACGCATCAGCGACCTGCAGAAGCTGGAGACCGTGATTCGCGGCGGCCGCTACTACAAGGTGAGCGACTTGCAGAAGTACGCCTTCGCACGCGGTCAGTCCGCCCTGAACGCACTCGAGGGTGGCGACCTGTGCCCGGGGCACGACGAGCCGTAGCGGGGCACGGTGCGCCGTAATGGTGCACGACGCCGGTGGCTAGTCGGCCACGCCGGCGCGGTCGCGCACCGCCATCATCGTGCCTTGCAGGAGAGCAACGACGACCTCGCCGGTGTCCTGCACGGCGCGCAGCTCGCCCTGACAGGCCGTGATGGTGCGACCCGAACGGACTACCCGTCCCACCGCAACGAACCGATTCCCTGCCGCCGGCTCGAGCAGGTTCACCTTGAACTCGACGCTCATCACGCCAACGCCGGGATCCATCAGCGTGAGGGCGGCGTAACCGCAGGCGCTGTCGATAACCGCGGCCACCGCGCCCGCGTGCAGAAAGCCGTGCTGCTGCGTCAGCGCCGCGCTGAATGGCAGGGCAATGAGCACCTCACCCGGCGCCACGCGTTCCAGCGATGCCCCGAGCGTGGCCATGAACTGTTGCCGTGAGAACGAATCACGCACGCGCTGCTCAAACCCCGGGTCCCGTACCGCCAGCTGCGCCATCTCCCGCTCCCGCGCCAGGTTAGACGTTGTCGTCGCTGACCGTCTCAAGCGTGGGCCGCTTGGCCGTTCGCCCATCCCCTGACGATACGCCGCGCGCGTGCCGCCACAACCACGGGACCAGATGCTCGCCGGTCCAGCGCAGTTCGTCGCCGATACGCGTGACGATGGACGACCGTCCGGACTCGGGCAGCGGCTCGGCCCAGGACGCGTCGTGCCCGCGAAGGCCGAGCGCGTGGGCCAGCGCCGCGGCGATGCGGCGGTGCCCTTCGCTGTTGGCGTGCAGCCGGTCATCGCTCCAGAGGCGCAAGTCACCCGTGACGGGCGTCCCCGCGAGGTCGACGCAGTGCACGCCGGTTCGCGCGCTCGCCTCGCGCACGCGGTCGTTCAGCTCGAGCAACCGCTTGCGCACCAGCCGCGCCACCGGAGCCACCTCACTGAGGTCCGGCATCGTGATCGTCAGCACCGTGGCGCCCGTCGCGCGAAACGCGCTGAACATCTCTTCCATATCACGCGCCACGCCGGGCACGTTGCAGTAGCGCCGCGCAACGTCGTTGACGCCCGAGAAGACCGTGACGAGATCCGGGTGCATTGCGAGCGCCGGCCCGAGCTGCTGCTTGCGGACCTCGCGCGTCTTGCGGCCGCGGACGGCGAGATTGGCGTAGAGCAACGGCGCATCCTGCGCCGCCACGACGTGGGCGGCGAGCCGGTTGGCCCAGCCGCGATAGCCACCGCGGCCGTCCGGATCGTCGAGCCCTTCGGTGGAACTGTCGCCGATGGCGACGTAGCGCGCATAGGCGCGCGAGGCGTGTGCAGTCATGGGGGGTCGGGCGGGAATATACGACAGGGGTTCGCCCGCTGGGAACGCCCGGCCCCGGCGCCGGGTTAGTCTCTGGTCCCCACCCCGAGTCGGTTGCCATGTCGATTATGCACTTTCTCAAGCTGTATGCCGCCACGGCGGTCGTCTTCTTCGCCATCGATCTCACCTGGCTCGGGGTGGTCGCCAAGAAGTTCTACGCCGAGCAGATGGGGCACCTCATGCGCTCCGACGTACAGTGGGGCGCGGCGGTGCTGTTCTACCTGATCTATGTGGCCGCGATCATTGTCCTGTGCGTCAAGCCGGCGCTGGAGCGCGACTCGGTAGGACGCGCCGTGGCGCTCGGTGCGGTGTTCGGCCTCGCCGCCTACGCGGCCTTCGACCTCACGGCCCTGGCCCTGTTCAAGGACTTCCCCGTGAAGGGCGCCGTGGTGGATCTCGCGTGGGGAACGTTTTTGACCGCGACCGTGAGCGGCGCATCGGCGCTCATCGGGCAGTGGATGCAGCGGGCCTAGCGCACGGGCACTCGCCGCGGGGTCACGGCACCGCGGCGGCGCCAAGCGCCGCCTTTGCCGCGGCCTGCTGCAGGCGGTACACGTGCACTTCCGGCACATCACCGCGCGTCCCCAAGCCGCGCGGGACAGCACGAAAGAGCGTCGCCGCCAGCACATTCGCTGCCAAGAACGTCCCCTGCACCGATGGGTGACTGCCATCGGGCTGCCAGAGCGGAATGTCAGGATGCGCGGCCGTCACCGCTGCCCAGGCGTCACCCACCGGCACGAGCACGGACTGCTGTTCCTGCGCGATCGTTCGATAGCCCCGCGTAATCTCCGCCTGCATGGTGGCGTAGTCGGCGAACCCGCCCTCCGGGTATCCGTGCGGCCGCCCCCAGGTGGCCAGCAAGACGGGCTGTGCGTTGGCCGCGCGGATCTCGGCAACGAGCGCACGCACCGCGGGGTACATCTCGCGCTGCCGCGACGCTTCGACGGCCGGAAACAGGCTCTGCTCCTGCAGCACGACGTGCGTCCAGTGGCCGGTGCGGATGCGCTGCCGCACGTCGTCGGAGACGGAATGATCGGCGAGCCGAGCGCCGCCTGGGGCCACCAGATCGGTGTACACCGGATGGCCAAGCGACGCGGCGACTTTCTCGAAGACACCCGGCAGGTTGTTGACGAAGGTGTAACTGTTGCCCAAGAAGAGCACCCGTGCACACCCCGCCTCGGGCGGGGCCGCACGGCAGTTCGGCGCACGGCGCGGCAGGCAGGCCGTGAGCGCCAGCACTGCCACGAGTGTCAGTCGTCGTCCCCACGAGATCAGCGTCTGCTGCATCGCATCGCGCATCAGGTCTCCCGTATCGCGGCATCGCGGCATCGGGCCGTCGAGCGTCGCAGTCTCTTGCGCCGCCCGTCGTCAGCGGCCGTTTAGGACGTGCCGGTCGACGTATCGGTCAAAGAGTATCGGATCTCATACGAGTGCTTGCCATCGGCAATCGTGATGCCGCAACTGCCTTTGATTCCGGTCAGCGCGCCGGTGCCGGAATCTGGGACAATGGTGATCGTCAGTTGCTGCGCGCCGCGCGTCATCATCCCCGCGTGCTGCATCACGAAGGAGCCTTGCCGCCCATGCAGTGTCCCGGTGAAGCGCTCGATCGCCACATAGCCGGCCGAGCCTTTCACCGGTGTCGTAGCGCTCACCATCACGCCACGCCCCGTCCCCTCGAGCGCCCCGCGGTACTGCTTGTCCAGCGCCAGACGGGACACCGGAATGCCGTCGGCGGCGTCGACCGCTTCCGGCGTCATCTTCACGTCAAACTCCCCGCGCGCAATCACTGAGCGGTCACTCATGGTGTGGGTCCCTTCAGTTTGTCTCGGTTCGCAAAGAGCGACAGAAGAAGCCGCGTCACGTCGAGCCCGCCGAGGTCATCGTAGAGGGTATCGGCCGATTGTTTGCCGGACGTGATGACCAACAACCCGCGTAGCCGCGCCTCGCCCGGACGCTTTGTGCGATTCACGTTGAGCGAACGCCCCTTGAACAGCACGCGCCGAGCCCCGGCCGATGAACGGCGCACGATGAACGAGTCAGTCACGAATGCCGCGTCCGCCAGCGTGCGCCCGCCCGGGATGAAGACGAACCGCATGGTCTCCCCCTCGCGCAACGACCCGTCGCGTCTCGCGTCAGCCACAAGAGCGGCCGGAACCAAGGCGGGATCGGTGATGATCGTGGGTTCCTCGCCGGGATCCGCCAGCGCGAACCGTGCCAGCGAGATCGCGACGCGGCCGACGAGGAAGAGCACAAGGCCAGCGCTCACGACACCCACCCCAACCAATGCGAGCCGACGACGCCGTTTGCGCCAGCGGGCCTGCGACGGAGTCAGCAGCGCCTCTGGCGCGCGCGCCGCAGCCAGCAGGGTCACGAGCTCCGCGGCGTCTGGACGCTGGTCACGTTCCTTCACGAGCAGCCGATCAACCAGCGTGGCCAGTGCCGTCGGTGTCTTCGGCGCGAGCGTCGCAATTTTCGGGGGCGGTGCCGAAATGACCCGCGCCATCAACTCCGCGAAGTTCCGCCCGGTGAACGGCAAGGTTCCGGTGAGCATTTCGAACAGCACCACGCCCAACGCGTACGTGTCGGCGCGGCCGTCCACCCCCTCGCCCAGCGCCTGCTCGGGGCTCATATAGCCTGGCGTCCCGCTCGTTGTGCCGGCCGCATCGCGATCGGGACGCGAGGTCACCCGCGAGATGCCAAAATCGGTGACGGTCGCATGACCGGACGCATCGAGCAGAATGTTGTCCGGCTTGATGTCGCGGTGCACCACGCCCCGTTCGTGCGCCGCGGCGAGCGCCATCGCCACCTCGTGCGCCAGTCGCGCCGCCTCGGCGGCCGGCAACGGCCCCTCCGCACGGATGCGGTCGGCCAGCGACTGGCCCGGCAGCAAACGCATCACGAGATACAGCAACCCCTCGCGAGAGTCCGCATCGTACAGCGGGACGATATGGGGATGTTCGACCCCCGCGACGATGCGCGCCTCGTGCAGAAACTGCTCTTCGAGGTCGCGATCCAGGCCGAGCGATGGATCGAGCACCTTGATAGCCACGTCGCGCTCGAGATATGGATCACGGGCGCGAAAGACCGCGGCGAACCCTCCAGTTCCAAGCACCTCGCCGACCTGGAGGGAATCGCCGACCGCCGCCTGCAGGCGCTCCCTGAGCGCCTCGAGGTCGATAGCCACTACGGCGTGGCCAGCTTCTTACGCGCGAACGGCCGCGTGAACGCCGCCGGCGGATTGTGCGCCGTGGCCAGATCGTACGCCTTCTGGTAGAACTCGCGGGCCTGCGCCCCTTCGCCCAGCTTCTCGTACGTCATGCCCAGCAGGGCGTGCATGAACGGATCACGCTCGTTGCCGCGCATTGCGATGGCTTCCTTCAGGTCGTCCTCGGCCTGCGCGAGATTCCCCGTGTAGAAGGCCACGTAGCCCGTGAGATACGGGAAGAACCGCTCCTGCTGCGCCGCCATCGTGGGATCTGCGTCGAGCGCCGAGCGGGCGGCGGCCACGTGACGCGCCGCCGCCTTGGCGTCACCACGACGCGCGGCCAACCGGGCCAGGGCGTGCTCGGTGCGGTAGTCCCACAGGCTCTTGGGATGCGTTTTGGGCTCCGGTTCCTTCATCCCCAGATCGCGACCGCGCAGGTAGTAGCGCTCGGCGGTGGCCAGATCGCCCACGTCGATGCAGACGCGCGCGGCCTCGTTGGCCATCTCGCCCTGCTGATAGAACGCGTTCTGTGGCTCGGCCTGCTCGCGCGTCACCCAGTACGCGATCACCATCTCCTCATATCGCACCGTGTTGGCACAGTCGCCGTCGAAGGCATACGACATCGCCATCGCACGCTGCGACGACGCACGGGCCGCGGCGTCGGGGGCGCCGTCGATCAGCTTCTGGAAGATCTGCCGGGCCGCCGCCGTCTGCCCCTCACTGTCGAGGCGTGACGCCGTGCGCGTGCTGTCGGCGCGGGGCGAGGGCGGGGCGCCCTGGGCGGAGAGCGCGAGGGGGAGGAATGCGAAAGACGCGACCAGCAGACGGCGTGTGGACATGGCGGCTCCAAGCGACACGATAAGGGGGACCGACGCCGCCTGACCGGCGGCCGAAACGAGGGCTAGTATATACTCGCCTCGAACCCAGCGAGCATCCAGTGACCCTCCCGCGCCTTCTGGCCGTGCTGGCCGTCGCCTCTGCCGCGGCGTGCGGCACGCCGCGCGACGCCGCCAAGACCGGAACTCCCCCTGCGTCCTACTACGACACCACCGGCCGCGCCGACGTCTTCGCCGGCGGCGTGCGCCTGATCCCCATCACCACACCGAAGGGGACGTTCAACGTCTGGACCAAGCGCGTCGGCAACAACCCCAAGATCAAGGTGCTGCTCCTGCATGGCGGCCCGGGAATGACGCACGAATACTGGGAAGTCGCCGACTCGTATTTCCCGGCCGCGGGCGTGGAGTACTACTACTACGACCAACTCGGGTCGTACTACAGTGACCAGCCGAAGGACACGTCGCTGTGGAATACCGAGCGGTTTGTGGAGGAAGTGGAACAGGTGCGCGTCGCGCTGGGCCTGGACAGCACCAACTTCTACCTGATGGGCTCGTCGTGGGGCGGCCTGCTCGCCATGGAGTACGCCCTGAAGTACCAGCAGCACCTCAAAGGACTGGTCGTTTCCAATATGATGTCGAGTATCCCGGCGTACGTGAAATACGCCGAGGAGGTGCTGATGCCGGCGATGGACCCCAAGGTGCTCGCCGAGATCAAGGCGATCGAGGCGCGAAAGGACTATGGCAATCCGCGCTATATGGAGCTGCTGGTTCCGCACCACTACGAGAAACACCTGCTTCGGCGCCCTGCCGCGCAGTGGCCCGACGGAATGAACCGCGCGCTCAAGCACGTCAACAACGACATCTACATCCCGATGCAGGGGCCCAGCGAGTTGGGGGCCAGCGGCAAGCTGGAACGCTGGGACCGCAGCGCCGACCTCAAGCGCATCACCGTCCCGACGCTGGTGATTGGCGGGACGTACGACACGATGGATCCCAAGCACATGGAGTGGATGGCCGGACAGTTCCCCAAAGGGCGCTTCCTGCTGTGCCCCAACGGCGGCCATATGGCGATGTATGACGACGGCCCGCTCTACTTTGGCGGGGTCATTCAGTTCCTGAAGGACATCGACGCCGGCGCACCGGCCAAGTGAGGAGACCCG
>JARIEY010000200.1 GCA_031127085.1 Gemmatimonadota bacterium
CGCCGGGTGTGGTGCAACTGCCGGATAGCGTGGTGATCCGTGCCGGTAACTCGTCGGCCCAGCTGGAGTGGACGGGGTTGACCGCCGGCACGACAGTCGTCGATCTGACCGCCCCCGGATTCAGTCCCGACTCGGTAGTGTTGACGGTCTTGCCGCCCGCCCTGTCGATGTCGACGCGGTCGCTCAATGTCTCGCTGAACGCCGCTTATCCGGGCGATGTCTACGTCTACGCCACGGACTCGACGCGTTCGTGCAACCACTGCACCAGCCGCGCCACGCCGCTCACCATCACGGCGTCGTCGTCCAACCCGTCGGTTCTCGTGCCGTCGAACGCGACGTACACGATTCTCGCGCGGCAGTCCTACACGCCCGTCCATTTCGCGCGGCTCGGCGCGGGGAGCGCGTACATCCGGTACTCGGCCGCCGGGTACATGAGCGACTCGATTCTCGTGACGGTGGACGGCACGCTCCCCTTCGTTTCGTGGGCGGGGAGCAGTGCCACCGTGGGTGAAGGACAGTTCCTCACACCGTACCTCTCGCTGTCGGGCGTTCACCCCGCACAGCAGACCGCCGCCGCCTTCACCCTCACGAGTTCGAACCCGGCGGTCGCAACCGCAAGCGGCTCGGTCACGCTCGGCGCGGGGAGCGGGTCGACGGAGAGCTTCCGCGTCGCAGGGCACACCGCAGGGATCGCCGACATCGGCTGGTCCGCCGCCGGCTACACCGTCGGCGCGATGACCGTCACCGTGACCACGCCAAAGATCCGACACAACAACCCGTGCTGTCTGGTTGCCCCGGGCAACGCGCAGTACTTCCAGGTTTTCGTCGCCGATGCAGGCCTCACCCTGCATCCGCGGTCGAGCGACCTGGTGGTCACGCTCACGTCGTCGGACACCACCGTCCTGAAGCCAACGCAGGCGACGGTCACCATTTCGACCGGCAACCAGAGCACCTACGCGTACGTGCAACCGCGCGGCGCGGGAACCGCCATGCTGATTCTCACGGCGCCGGGGCACACGCCCGACACGCTGACGCTGACCGTGACGGGCAGCGCCGCCAGTTCGCCGCGCATCAACGTCGCCAACTCCATGGTGACCCTCGGCCGGCGACAGTATCAGGAGATGTCCGTCCCGCGCGTTGGCGACTTCCCGGCCGCTCGCTTCTCCATCGCCAAGCGCGGCACAGCGACCGTGCTGTCGGATACGGCGTTCAACCTGTCGCAGGGAACTTCCTCCACGCCCTGGTTCCGCATCTCGGCGCTCGCCACGGGCACGGATACGCTCATCTTCACGGCGCCCGGCCACATCGCGGATACACTTCTCGTCCGCGTCACGACGCCGCGGCTGTCGGTGGCGAGCAACTCCGGCGCAATTTTGCAGAACTACCCGTACGGCTATCTGCAGGTGTCGCTGACCGACTCCCTGGGGAACTCCCACTCTTCCATGGACACGCTGCGGCTTGGCATTTCCGCGTCGGATTCCAACGTCACGCGTCTGGCCGATCGCGACGTCATGATCCTCCCGGACGGCTACTACTTCTACGGCACGATCCAGTTCACGGGCCCGGGGACGTCCGCCTTCACGGTGCGAGACCTCGCGGGGAACTACCCGAGCGTCACGTCCGGCACCGTCACCGTGACGCAGCCGGTGCTGCGCCATTCGTTCAGCATCAACAATCCGCTGACCATCGGCATGCGGCAACGCACGGAGGAGTGGGAGGCGTACGTCTACACGGATTATGCGGTGCTGGTCCCCACGTGGATCAAGCTCCGCCCCTCTGCGCCGGGATTGGTGACGGTTCCCGACTCGGTGCTGATGCCGGCCGGTGACAACTATGCCCAGTACTCGGTGATCGGTCGCGACACCGTCGGCGGGCTGCAACTCACCGCTACCGCGCCCGGCTTCGCGTCGGCCATCGCGGGCATCTCAGTGTCACGCCCGGGCTTCGTAGTGGACGATGAGTATGTGTACTCCGCCGACCGCGGTCGGAGTCTGGAAGTCGTCGCCGTCGAAACAGACCGCTACTACTCGCGCGAAGTCACCGAGGCGGTGCGTGTCGCACTGTCCTCCGATCGGCCCGGCGTGGCGGCTCCCGACTCGGTGGCGATCACCATTCCGGCAGGAACCTCCAGTTCCGACGTCGCCCGGATCAACGTCAGCGGCATCGGACGCGCGACGATTACGGCATCCGACACACGCACATCGTTCCAGCGATACGTCGCTGGATCAGGCGACGTGACCGTGGAACAGGCGTACATTGGCCCCGCGAATACAGTGCTCAGGCTCGCACCTGGCCAGCGCGCATGGTACACCGTGCAGACCAACTTCTACGATCCGGACGAAGTGCTGGTGACCGTCACCGGAGTCGGCGGCCACACCAACCGCACGGGAACGAGCACGGACACCATTCCGGCGAACGAGTACTACACGTACCGGTCGATCGTCGGCACGAGCTACGGCGTCGACACCTTGACGCTGACGGCGCCCGGCTTCATGAGCGGACGCGTCGTGGCAGAGGTTTCGTCGGGTATCCTTGCGATGTCTGGCAGCCTCCCGAACTTGCTGAAGGTCGGGGACTCGTACAGCACGTACTTCTATCTCCGGACACCAACCGGATCAGGGGCGGAATCGGCCGGCGTCACGACCGTGACGCTCGGCGCGACGAATGGCGTCTGGGATAACGGCGCAGGGCCGATCACCACCGTCAATGTCGCGGACGGCCAGGGGTACGCCGCGGTCACCTTCAAGGCCACTGCCGTCGGTACGGCCACGTTCACACTGAGTGCGCCGGGCTACCTGTCGAAGACCTTCACCGTGCAGGTGCTCCCATGATCGCCATTCGCCGCGCGTGCTGCGTGCTCAGCGGACTGCTCTTCGCCGGCTCGGTGGCATCGAGCCAGGACGCCCAGAGCACCAAGCCACCTGCCCCACCGGCACCGACGCGACCGGCCGTCGACCTGAAGAAGCCAGACGGCGCCACCATCAAGTGCAAGGACGGATCGTGGGCTCCCAAGGGAGCAGACGCCTCGGCCTGCGATGCCCATCGCGGTCTGGCCTATCGGCTCCCGGAGATCACCACCCCGCCAGCCGCGAAGCCGCGGCCTGACGCCGGACAGGCGCGGCCAACGCCCCCGAATGCCCCCGAAGTGGTGGGTGGCGCCAGGGATGCGAGCGGTAGCGCGCGGTCCTCGGCCGACATCGCCGAGCGGCCGGCGGCCGCTCCGCCACCATCGAACGCCGTCATGCTCTGCCGCGACGGTACGTATCTGTCGGGTGAGCGGGTCGCCTCGCGCTGCGATTCGCACGGCGGGCTGACCGGATTTCTCCCGGCGCGGCGCCCCTGACCCGGCGTGGTTTCGGGAAGATCTCGCGCGGCCCCTGACCTCGGTTTGGGGCCGCGCGGCCGTTCCACCCTCGCGCAGGCTCGCGGAAGGTCATACGTTATTTGTATGCCGCGCCTCAACCGGGCCGAGCCAGTGCACACGATGCACGGCCCCGGAAGCGCGGCACCAACGATCCGGGCACCGGCGGCACCGCCGCCGTGAACGCCGGATCGCCCAGGCGGGGCATACAGGTCAAATCGCGGGGATGCGTCGTCCCCGTTGCCGGGCTCCAACCGAATCTCGCCATGGATACTCCGCGCACGTCCCTGCGCGCTGCCGCCCTGCTCATCGGGGTGCTCGCGCTTTCGCTGCTCAGCTGTGGTCGAGAGATCACGGCCCCGGTGTCGTCGCCGGTGAATCTGTTCCGGCGGCTCGCGCCCTTTGCCTTTGACGCGCAGTACGAAACGGCGATCAAGGGCCCCGAGCTTCGCGCCGCCCTCTCGCAGGTGGCGTTCGAGCGGGTACGAGTCACTTTGCGCCGCGAGGATGGCTCGATTGCGCTCGACACGGTGGTTGAGTTCCCGGCCGGAGCCGAATCCCTCACGCTGGCGCTGAGCGTGCCACTCGCGGCGAGCGCGCCGGCCTCCGGCGTACCGCTCAACCTGAACCTCGGCTATGTGAACGCCGCCGGCGACACCGTGTTCAAGGGTGGACCCATTCCGATGACCGTTGTTCCATCGACGCGCAACGGGGAGCCGCCGCCACCGGTGCAAGTGCCGGTGCAGTACACCGGGACCGGCGCCAATGCGACGCGGGTCGCGATTTCCCCGAAATCCGCAAACGGCGTGGGCGGGCAGTCCACCACGTTCACGGCACAGGCGCTTGGCGCGACCGGCACGGCGATCGCCGGAACGCCCATCGTGTTTACCAGCTCCAATCCCGCCGTCGTGCGGATCGCCGACCCCAGCTCGGGCGCGGCGTCATTCGTTGGGCGCGGCACCGCGCGCGTCATCGCGCAGTTGCTGACCGGCCCGGCTGACACCGCAACCGTTGCCGTGACCCTTCCCGCGGCGCGCCTCGAACTCGCGTCGGGTGGGGGGCAGGAGGCGGCCGCGGGCACCGCGCTTCCCGCCGCGGTGCGCGCACGAGTGGTCGCGTCCGATGGCGTAGGCGTGGGTGGTGTGGCGGTCACGTTCGCGGTGCGCGATGGCGGCACCGTGTCGCCAGCCGCCGCCGTTTCAGCGGCCGACGGTTCGGTCAGCGCGAGCTGGACGCTGGGCCTCCCTTCCGGGACGCAGCGAATGACCGTGACCTCGGCGGGGCTCGCCGGCTCTCCGCTGACCGTGCCCGCCACGGCGCTCATCATCCCCGCGACACAGTTGGCCGTCACGGCGATGCCAAGCGCCGGTGTCGCGGGCGCCGCGTTAAGCACCGTGACCGTCGCCGCACTCGATGCCAACGGCAATCTGGTCCCGACGTTCAATGGCGACGTGCGCGTGGCGCTCGCGAGCAACCCGGGCAACGCGACGATCAGCGGCATCACCACCGTGGAGGCAGTGCGCGGCGTGGCCACGTTCACCGGGCTGTCGCTCAACCGTCCGGGCTCGGGCTACACGTTCACCTTCTCGAGCGGCGCACTCCGAGAAGCCACCTCCGGCGGCTTCAGCATCGCTGCCGGTCCCGCCGCTACGCTGGTGATGGATGCACTCCCCGCGAGCGTCACGGCAGGCACCGCTCTCGCCGCCACGCAGGTGCAGGCCCTCGACGCACTGGGCAATGTCGCGACGGGCTTCACCGGCTCGGTGACCGTCGCGCTCGCTGGCGGTCCGGCGGGCGCCGCACTGGCAGGGGCGACCACACAAAACGCGACGGCCGGTGTGGCCACGTTCAGCGGCCTGACGATTACGAAGGTCGGCACCGGCTACGCGCTGACCGCGACGGCCGGCACCTTGCCGCCGATCACGAGTGGAACGTTCGCCGTGACGCCGGGGGCACCCAAGACGCTCGAAATCGTCAGCGGTGCCGATCAGTCGGCGGTCGTTGGCACGAGGCTCGCGGCCATCAGCGTGCGCCTGCTGGATACCTGGGGCAATGCGATCCCGGGCAAGAGCGTCGCGCTGGCCGTCACGCGTGGTGGCGGCACCGTGGCTCCCGCGTTGGCGACGACTGACGCGAGTGGCCTCGCCAACGTCACGTGGACACTGGGCGGACCGGCCGGCACCCAAACGCTGACGGCAACCGTCTCCGGCGTCCCCGCGCTGACCATCAACGCCACTGGGCTCACGGGCCCCGCGGTGCGTCTCGCTGCCGACAGCGGTGCCGCGCAGTCGGGGATCGTCGGTTCGCAGTTTGCGCAGGATCTCGTGGTGCTCGTCACCGATTCGTACGGCAACCCGGTGAAGGACAAGACCGTGACCTGGCGCCTCGCCGTCGGCAGCGGAACGCTTGGGGCCACCACCAGCGTGACCGACGACAACGGACGCGCCCGCACCTCGTTTACGCTCCCCACTTCGCCGGGACTGAGCATCGTGCAGGCAACGGTCACCGGGTTGGTGGCGGCGAACTTCACGGCCACCG
>JARIEY010000201.1 GCA_031127085.1 Gemmatimonadota bacterium
CGTCCAGCGCCGCGCGCAGCTTCGCCAGCTCGCCGTTCACGAAGGACTCCAGGTTTCGGGTGAGCGCCGCAAGCCCGGTGGCCGCAAGCTCCGCACTGCGACGCTGCGTCGCCGTGGGCATCTGCCGCGTCTCCCACGCGCTCATCGCGTCGCCGAGGCGCGCGTTGACCGAGGGCACATCGTCCTCGTCCAGCCGCTGGCGGACCGGATCGCCGTTCAGTCGACGCTCGATCGCTGCGACCGCGACGTTGGCCGAATCGATGCGCGCAAAGAGCGCGGGGTCGGCGCGGGGCGTCGCGACCAGCGCGGCGCGCATATGGCGGAGCTCGTCGCGCACGCGGCCGACCTCCTCACCGACCGCGGCCGCGCGGCGCGCCAACTCCGCAACGTGTCCCTGGAACTCGGCGACGGCGACCGTGTTCGTTCCCGCCGGGAGGTTTGGCACGGGCTTCACCGTGAACGCCTGCGGCGCCCCGACGGCCCGCACGCCGCTCGTCGACACCACGAACAGCGCCGCGCTGTAGCGCCCCGGGGCCACGAGCGGCCCCTGCGACGGCGCGTCCCAGGGCGCCTGGAACCCGCGCGAGCGCAGGTCGATCGCCTCGGGACTCGGCCCCCGCAGATCCCAGCTCACACGATGGACGCCCGCCTTGGCCGGCGCCTCGAGCATGCGCACCCGCTTGCCGCTCGCGTCGGAGATGACGAGCAGCGCCTTCGGCCCCTGCTCCAGCGCCTCGACGCGTAGTCGGTCAAATCCCGGGAACGGCGCGTCGGTGTTGCGCTCGCGCAGCGTCTTCTCCTGCGCCTGCCGCGCCTCCTTGGACGTGGTCGGCGCTTCACGCAGGGAGTACGTGAGCAGCGCCCCGAACGGCGGGTTCTTCGCCGTGAAGTCATCGCTCCCAAGCTCCGGGCGATTCGGCGCCTGCGCCACCTGGTACGGCACGTACCACCACGCGTCGCGCACCGGGAAGAGCGCGCCATCACTGGCCAACGCGCCCGCCGCGATGTCACGCAGTGCAGAGTAATCGTCCAGCACGTAGAATCCGCGCCCGAAGCTCGAGCCGACCAGATCGTTGTCGCGCCGCTGGATCTTCAGGTCGCGGAAGGAGATCGTCGGCAGGCCGCCGCTCAGCTTGTGCCAGTTGGTTCCGCCGTTCGGCGTCCAGTAAATGCCGAACTCCGTCGCGACGAACAGCAGGTCGGCGCGCACGTGGTCCTGCCGGATGGCCCAGACGATGGTTCCCTTCGGCAGGTCACCGGCGATGGAGCGCCAGCTCTTGCCGAGGTCGCTGCTGGTGTAGACGTACGGGGTGAAGTCGCCCTGCTTGTGATTGTCGGCGACGACGAAGATCGTGCGCGCATCGAACTGCGACGCCTCGACCGAGTTGATGAATGACCCTGCCGGCAGGCCAGGCAGTGGCGCCGTACGCGTCCACAGGCCGCCGCCGTTGGCGGACACCTGCACGAGGCCGTCATCGGTCCCCACCACGAGCACCCCCGCCTCCTTCGGCGACTCGGCGATGGACGTCGTGGTCGCGAACTTCGACATCGCGCCGTGGTCGAACAGCGCATCCACGCTCCAGATGCGCCCCAGGATGCGCTGCTCGTAGCGATTCTGCCCGAGCGTCAGGTCGCCGCTGATCGGCGTCCAGGAATCACCCCGGTCGTCGCTGCGCCAGAGTCGCTGTGACGCGAAGTACAGGCGGTTCGAGTTGTGCGGGCTGACCAGAATAGGCGAGTCCCAGTTCCAGCGCTCCGGCGCGTCGCCATCGGCCGGCTGCGGCTTGATGCTCACCGCCTCCTCGTTCTTCCGATCCTTCCGGAAGATGTTGCCACCCTGCCACATGAAGTACATCAGGTCCGGATCCCGCGGGTCGAAGGCGACGCCGTAGCCGTCGGCGCCCATCGGCACGTACCAATCCTGGCTGCGGACGCCGTCACTGTTCATCGTGCGCGAGGGGCCGTGCAGCGTCCCCAGATCCTGCGCGCCACCCAGCACATCGTAGAACGGTTCGCGGTTGTTCAGGGCGACCTTGTAGAACTGCGACACGGGCAGGTTCGGGACGTGGCGCCAGCGCGCCCCGTCATCGAAGCTCTCGTAGACGCCAGCATCCGTGCCGACGATCAGGTGCCGGCCGTTGCCCGGGTCGATCCACAGTGCGTGGTTGTCGCTGTGCTTGTCGCGTCCGGTCTCGAGCATGCTGATCGTCTTGCCGCCGTCGCGCGTGACGTGGAGGAAGACGTCCATCTGGTAGACGACATCGGCGTTGTGGGGCGAGGCTTCGAGTTCCTGATAGTAGTGCGGCCCTGTGCCGCCCGAGACGTACGGATTCTGCCGTTCCCAGCTTTCTCCCCGGTCATTCGACCGGTAGAAGCCCCGTTCGTCGGCCGACGCCTCGATCGTGGCATAGACGCGCGACGGATCGGCCGGGGTGACGGCAATGCCGATCTTCCCCATGTCCCCCTTGGGCAGGCCGGTGGTCACCTTGCGCCACGACTTGCCGTTGTCGGTGGACTTGTAGATGCCGGAGTTCGGCCCGCCGGCGAGGAAGCAGCAGACGTGGCGCCGCCGCTGATAGGCCGCCGCGTAGAGAACGTCGGGGTTCGACGGATCGAACTCCAGGTCGGTGACCCCCGTGTTCTCGTCGATCCGCAACGCCGGCGACCAGGTGCGGCCGCCGTCGGAGGTGCGGTACACGCCGCGCTCGCCGCCGGGCGCCCAGAGCGATCCTTCGGCGGCCACGAGCACCACGTCGCTGTTGCGCGGATCCACAAGGATGCGGCCGATGTGCTGCGACGCCGAGAGCCCCATCTTCTGCCAGGTCCGCCCCGCGTCGCGGCTTCGATAGACACCGTCGCCCCAGCCGACGTGCCGGCCGCTCACATTCTCGCCGGTGCCGACCCAGAGGACCTCCGGATGCGCCGGGTCAATGGTGATCTCGCCGATTGAGTACGACGGCTGGTCGTCGAATATCGGCGTGAAGGTCGTGCCGGCGTTCGTGGTCTTCCAGATGCCGCCCGAGCCGGCGGCCACGTACCACGTGGACTTGTCGGTGGGATGGACCGCAATGTCGCTGATGCGGCCGCTCATGAGCGCGGGGCCAATCCCGCGCCATGTGAGGCTGGCGGAGGCCGACGCCGCGGTGGGCGCCTGGGCGGAAAGGCCCGTCGCGCAGAGCGCCGCGGCAGCCAGGAGAGGACGGAAATTGGGCAACATGACGAGGGATCCTCAGCAGCAGGCGTTAGGGGGCCTCGGACAAAGAAACCTCAACGCAAGGCAGTGCGCACCTCAGCAGGGCGTGCGGTGGCGCCTGTCGACCAGGCGACTAATTATGGTTGTCGCCCGCCGGGGCGTGAGTCCCGCGATCGAACGCCAGCCTGCCGCGAGCGCCGTCGTGACTTGCCGATGCCGCCCTCGTGCGCGAGGTTCCCCACCGATCAGCCGCTGCACCACACCCTGCCCCCCGCATCACACTCTGCTCCGTGCTCCCTGCGCCCCCTGTGACCACGCTCATTCCCCCCGTTGGCGAGAACGTCCATCGCCGCGGGAACGCGCTGACCCGGACCATCGCACGCCTGATGCTCCGGCTCACCGGATGGCGGTTTGAGGGACAGCTCCCCAACCTGCACAAGTTCGTCATCATCGTCGCGCCCCACACCTCCAACTGGGACTTCCCCACCGGCGTCCAGGCGATGTTTGCCCTCGGCATCCGCGGGACGTTTCTCGGCAAGGACACGCTCTTCAAGCCACCGTTCGGTTTCGTGTTCCGCTGGCTGGGTGGGATTCCGGTGGATCGATTTTCCAAGAACAACGTCGTCGACCAGACCATCGCCTACTTCAAGGCGCGCGAGCGAATGATTCTCGCGCTCTCTCCCGAGGGGACGCGCAAGCGGATCGAGAAATGGCGCACCGGCTTCTACTGGGTGGCGGTGGGCGCCGGCGTCCCCATCGTGCCTGTCGCGTTCGACTTTCCGCGGAAGCGGTACGTCATCCACCCGCCGCAACAGATGACGGGCGACCCGGCGGTCGACATTCCGCACCTGCGCTCCTTCTTCAAGGCCGAGCAGGCCTGCCGCCCCGAGCACTACGTCGAGTAGCCCGGACGGACCGCGCCACCGCCCGAGGCCTCGGGGGGCCGGCCACCAAATTTGAGACTGGCGGTGGCCGGCCGATACTTGGAGTACGACCTATGCGTACTCTACTCTCCATCCCATCCTTCCGGCCCGCGCTGGTGGCCATCTCGGCCACCATCCTGCTCGCCGGTTGTCAGAAGACCGAGACCACCGAGGCGGTGTCCGCCTCGGCGCTGACGGTCGTGCAAGGCAACAACCAGTCGGTCCAGGCAGGCAAGGACCTTCCCAACCCCGTCATTCTCCGCGTCCTCGACAGCAAGGGCGTGGCGATGGTCGGAGTCCCGGTGACACTCGTGGTCGCGGAGGGAGGCGGGACGGTGTCGCCATCCTCTGGTGTGAGCGACACGAAAGGCGAGTTCTCCGCCAAATGGACGTTGGGACCGGTCGCCGACAACCAGCTGCGGGCCACGGTCCCCGGCGTGGAGCCCGTGAAGATCTACGCCACCGGCATCGTGCCAACCGACATCGTGATCGCGCAGGGCAACGCGCAAGCGGCCAAGTTCGGCGCCTCGCTCGCGACGAGCATCGTCGTTCGCGTCGTCGGCGCGGGCAACACGCCCATGGCGGGCATCACGGTGCTGTTCCAAGTCGTGAGCGGAGGCGGTGCCATTTCGCCCGCCACGGCGGTCACGAACTCACTCGGTGAAGTCACGGCCAAGTGGACCCTGGGTTCCTTCATTGGCCCGCAGACCGCGCTGGTCACCGCGTCGACGCTCTCGCCAGCCACGTTGATGGCGACGGCGTTGCCGTAGCAGCGGCCACAGGGAGCGCGGCCCCCGTGCCACGCTCCGCCATCGACACGGGGCCGGCGATCCAGGCAATCGCCGGCCCCGTGTCGCATGCGCCCCTGCCGCCATCCCCAACAAGCCTTGAATACGGGGCCCACGAGGTCGCCAACTGCTATCACATTGTGATACCCGTTCCGTTGACTCTGGGCTGATCGTCTGAAACAATTGAAGACAGTGTCGCGCACTTGTCCGTCAAAAGGACGGGCCGGTTCCTTGTTGTGTTCCGACGACGGGACTATCCGTGAGATCGAGCCGAATCAGTACCACCGTACCGCTCCTCGTCCCGGAATCGGACGACGCCACACGCAAACAGCGTGAGGTCGACGCGTTGCGCGTCGAGTATCGCCGAGTGCTGGGGCGAATCAACTTTCGTCAGCGGCGCGGTTGGATGTTTCTCAGTCTGCTGGTGCTCACGCTCACCATCATGCTGGCGCTCGCCGTCTTCATGCTGTCACCCACCGACTGGGTGATCAGCCAGCAGTCGCGCTTCACGCAGATGACGATGCTGATCTTCCTCGTCGTCGCGGCAACACCGCTGGCGGCGTACTTCGCCCGCCGGTACGATCGGCAGCGCGAGCGCGTTCGCATCGCCCGCATGCGGCAGAACGAGATTCTGCAGCGCCTGTCCAGCCTCGACGATCCCTCACGCGGCGGCCGGCGCCGTCGTCGCCGCCGCAAGAAGCGCTCGTGGGCCTGGCGCATCACGCACCCAGCGCCCTTCACGCGACCGCCGCTGGAATCGCTCTCGCCGAGTGATCTTGAGGAAACGGCAGACGCGCTCGGCGCGCAACTCTCCGACGAACGCGGCATGCGCGCCCTGGCGTACGTGCACGCCGGGGTGAACGGCGCGGCCGCGCTCGTCTTCGCCTTCGTGGTGACACTCGCGGGCCCGGAGTACCTGTCGAGCTATCTCGGCGGTCGCCAGTGG
>JARIEY010000019.1 GCA_031127085.1 Gemmatimonadota bacterium
ATCGTGACGAACATGTCCGTGGGGAACGGGCAGAACGCACTCGACAGTCCCTGCACGATCACGCCGCACACATAGTTCGTCCAATCGCACGCCTGCACCAACGCATCATTCATGCGCGCCGACTGCAAATAGCTCTCGGCTTCCTGCGCCAGGCTCTCGCGCGCCGCGTTCCAGATCAGGCGGCGCTGCCAAGCGAGCCCTTCGACCCCCAGGTTCTTGGCATCGCGTTCAATGATCGCGCTGAACTCGTCGCGCTTCGCCCCCGCCGGCAGGTAGGTGAGCATGTGCCGGCAGCGTTTCTGCTCGACGCTGATGCGCATCGCCATCTCGGCGGTGGGATCGACCGGCGCCACGAAACAATGCGTCCGGCTGAATCGGTCACCGGCATCGCCCCAGTCGCCGGGGGCAGTGAGCTCGCGCAACACATCGACGGCCGTCGGCGCCGGAATCACCAGCTTGGATTTCGCCGTCCAAATGGCGCTCTGATTGAGCCCGCTTCCTTCCATCCGCTGATAGCGCAACGTGACGCCGGCGCCGGTGAACATATTGGCGCCGTCCGGCGCGTCGCCGTCTTCCCAATCGCCGAGGTCGAGCGACTGCATTGCCGTCGTCATGCACTCGAAGGCTTTTGTCCCTTCGTTGAAACGCACCACGCGCACCTTGAAGGTCGCTGGCGGTGCTTTCGGATCGCTCGCCAGTCGCACCGGCGACGGGGTGATGGTCAGCCCGACTTGCCCCACCTTGAGCGCGACGTTGGCCGGTTCCGTGATGATTTCGTCGCCAGTCACCGGATCGTATCCCACCGCCGTCACACGCAGCGTGCCGGTGCGCACCCCCGCGCCGCCCTCGGGGCCGGCACCGGCCTGCACGTTCAGCACAAACCTGCGGCCATCGTCGGTCTCGGGTGGACCGGCCGGTTCAACTTCACCGGTCTCCAGCACCTCAACACGCAGCTGCCAGGTGGATTCCTCGCCGTTCTTCACCTCGAGTTCCACCGCCACGGGGTCGCCTTCGTTGATGAGCGCCACCGATTTCTGCTTTGCCACAAGCGTCGGCTTGGGCGCCAGCACAATGCGGAAGCGCTGCGACGCGCTCTGGCCGCACAGCGTGACCTCGGCGACCATGTCGAGATACTCGCCGAGGTCGGCGTCCTTGGGCACATCGCCGAGTCGCACTTCGTACTGCCGGAATCCCTCCGGTCCTTCGACCTCGCCGATGTACGTGTACGGCTGCGCCTTGCCGTCGGCGTAGAAGGTGAGGTGCTGGTTGAGCACATTCGCGGTCCCTTCGAGGTAGAGCGAGAGTTTCTGCTCATCCTCGGGGAGCACGCGCGCGCAAAAGACCGCCGCGTCGGTCATCCCGACCTTCAGCTTGTCCTTGATCGGCTGCAGTTCCACAAACCATTTGGGCGGCACAATCTCCACCGCCGCCGCTTGCGTGATGGTGCCGAAGCGCGGGATCTCCACCGATGCCGTGATGGTCGCGCTGAACGGCGGTGCATCGGTCAGTTCGACGATCGGCACTTCGACCAGCGGATGCACTTCCTTCCCTGGCGTTTTGCCGCCCGAGACCTCGCCGCGCAGAACGCCCGGCTTGCCGCCGTCTTCGCGCAGCCAGTGTGCCTGTGGGCCGTCGAGGGCAAAGCGAATCGCCGGGGTGGCCTTGGCAATCAGCGCCGCTGCATCGGGAATCGTGTCGTCGAGTGCGCGAATCATCGCTACCAACGACCCGGCCACATCGTTCGCCTTGACGCGCAGGCGCTGGTCCATCGCCAGCTCAAAGCCCTGCGACGTGGTGATGGTGATCGCGCAGGCCTGCGCGAGCTTGCCCGAGGGCGTGTCCACCTGCGCCGTGTAGGTGGCGGTGTGCGGACCCTTGAGCTTGGCCGCTGTCTCGGGGATGGTGAGCTCCAGATATCCCGCGCGACCGCCGCCTTCTGACGCCTCGCGCACGGCAAACCAGCCGGCCGCTGGCCCGGCCATCACGAAGGTGATGGCCGATCCCAACCGCTGCGACTCACGTTCACATTGCGCCGGATCGGGGCCCGTCACCTTCACGCGCGCGCGGACCGTCTCGCTCCCGTCGCGCTGCAGATTGAGCGTGCGTGGCGTGAGCTCGAGCGCATACACATAGGTCGCGTCGGCCGTGATGCTCACCGTGGCGTGGTAGCTGCTGCCCCCCGCCTGCGCCGTCACGGCCAGTGTGTGTGTGCCGGGAGCTAGGTCCTTGGTGGCCGTCAGGCGCGTGACCAGTCGACTCCCTCCGGTTGCGGGCGTGGCGAACACCCCGACCGGTGGAGCGACCGTGATCACCGCCGACGGTGCCAACGACGTGGCCCCCGTGTGCGACACCGCCCACACGGTCGCGGTAAGCGACACGCTGTCGTCGGCCAGCATCGTGAACCGGTCGGCGCTGAGTTGCAGGACATAGCCAACAGGTCCGTCGGGCGGCGTCGTACTTTTGTCGCCGGATGCACGGCGGCGCTTCCAGTAGGCGGCCGCGAGGGCCGCGGCAGCTGCGGCCAATGCGCCACCACCAACAACCTTGGCCCACTCGGGTGATGCGGAGACCGTCGCCGACGGCGTGATCTCGCTGTCCGTCGCGCCCCACTTGTAGACGTAGGTGTACGCCACCTGCGCCGTGGCCTTGGTGGTGCCAGCCGCCGTGTAGACGCGGTGATACTCCACGGGATCGCCACGGGCGATCTCTGCGGAATCCTGAAAAATTGCCGCGCCGGGCCGATCCCCTCCTTCGTGGGTGTAGAAGTGCGTCATCTTCACATCCACACCGATCATCAGGTACGGATGATCCGGGTCGTGTGCGGCCGGCATGCGCAGCGGCATCCCCCCGGGCACGCCCTGCGCGTTGGTCAGCGCCCCATCGGCCTCGCGCGACAGGCCCATCCGCGTCCAAATCCACGCCTGGGTGGTATCCGTGCTCGCCGTGCTCTGCCACACGTCACCCGGCTTGATCTTCTGTGGCGGCCGCATCCATCCAAACTGCCGCTGCACGGTGCGCGGATTCCACGTCCATTCAATGATGAAGGTCGCCGACAGCAGGCCATCGGTGGCCGACGAATCTTTCACGTGGAGGTAGTAGCCTTTTTCCGCGTGGGTGTAGATCGGGCTCCTGAGCACCTGCACCAGCACCCACGCGTCTTCTTGTGCCGGCAACGCGAAGGCGACGGTACCAAGTAGCAGCGCCGCGACAACGCCGCGGCGCAACCAGGAACGAGCATGGACAACGGTCATGTCAGGAAGCCCTCGCTACCTCGCCGCCCACAGCTTGAAGTTGTCAAATGACACCTTCGTGGGATCCGGGACGTCGTTCTTCGAGCGCAGCACGATGACGCCGACGTCGCCCGGCTCATAACCCTTGATCTCCTGCACCGAGACCGTCAGGCCGTTCACTTCGAAGACGAAGTAGTCATCGACGGCCGTGAGCTTCAGCACGTTCTTGGCGTTCCCCTTCTTGATGGCCGCCGAGACGAACGGCTCTTCCACCGCCGTATTCTGACCGTTCTCGCGCTTGCTCACCGCATACTGTCCCTGCGGGTTGATCAAGAAGACAATGAACTTCTGCGCCGCGGACTGCCGCACCGCGAGGCCGTACCAGAACTTTGGCGGCCCCGACACGGGCGTCGCGTCGATCTGCATCGCGAAGTTGGCGGCCTTCTTGCCGAGCATCCCCATCGCCGAGCCGCGTTCGGCCGTGTAGGTGATCTGCAGCGCGCCGTTGGCGTACTCGCGGATCGCCTTGTCGTCTTCGCCCACCCGCCAGCCGCTCGCCGGATCGGAGAAATCGTCGCTGATCGTCGGCTTGCCCTTGGTGCTCACCAACTCGCCGTCGATCTTCGGCAGCGGGGCGAGCGCGGCCGCCATCTCCGCCTTGTGCTGCTCCGACAGCCGGGAGTTGTCGAACTTCTTCTGCAGATCGGGCGGCAGGTCGGTGGGATTCGTCGCCTTCGCCAGGTCGATGCCGTCCGGGTTATCCGGCAGGTCATCAAACACCTGCTTGGCAATGGAGTCCTGTTGCGCCTGCGTGTAGACCGGCTGCTTGGGTTTCGCGGAGTCGAACACGTAGTACAGCCCGCCACCGATGCCACCGGCTGTCAGCAGGCCCACCACCAGCCACGCCCAGGTTGGCATGTGCCAGTTGGAAGCCGCCGCCGCCGATGCCGCCAGCGGCGTGCTCATCATCGGTTGCTGCCCGCTGGCGGGCGCGGTGCCGTCTGCCGGCTGCCCGCAGCCGCCGCAGAAACGCTGAGAAGGATCGAGAGCGGTGCCGCAGTTCTCGCAGAAACGCGCTGGGGTCATGATCAGGCTCCGGAACGCTGGAGGGCGCTAGCCCTTCAGCAACGACTCGACATCAACGAGATCCACCGGCGCGGTCGACGCATTGTCGAGCCACACCTTCTGACACCGCTTGCAGTATTGCAGGTGCTGCCACCGCGCGAGCATCGCGTTGTACTCGGGGATCTTCACCGTCAGCAGCTCAACCTTCGCCTGGTCGCGTCCAATGAAGAGCGCCACCCAGTAGAACAGCAGGTGCAGCAGGCCGATGAAGGCATAGAGCTGCGCCTCATTCATGCTTGGCACGAAGACCGACACCCAGAACGCGACCGTCCAGCCAAACAGGAAGAACTTGAAGCCGCGATGGATCGGCGCCATCCAGTACACAAAGAAGAGCACCACGGGAATGAACGGGGCCAGTATCCAGCCCGTGAGCGTGCTCGCTGTTGGCTTGTCCGGCGCCGCGAGGAAGCTCTCCACCATGTCGGGCGGCACGCGATCTTCGTCCCCCGGCACTTCGGGGTCCGAGGCGACCGCGTAGGCCGATGCCGCGACCACCTGGTCGTTGGTGCGACACGTGCCGCACAGCACGCTCGGCGTGCTCACGCCAGAAAGCGGCACCGTGCTGCCACCACTCGCCGCGACCGGCTGGCCACACCCTTCACAAAAACGCGAACCGGGCCGCAGCACCGCGCCGCAGTTCTCGCAAAACGTTCCGGCAGTCATCATAAAGTCATCCAAGGGTGGAAGACGGGCATCGAAGCGGCAGGAGCGAACGCCTGCTCAGGAAATCGTCGCTGATGGGGCGTGCTGCCTGACCAAGGACTCGACGCGCCGGGCCACATCGGCGTAGTTCGCCGACGTGCAGTAGAGCCGGATGTTGTCGAGGAACCCGCCGGTGATGGCGATGACGCCAAGCGCCGCGTGGTGCTTGACGGTCCTCACCTCGTCCCACGGGATCCCGACCACCTCACGCGACTGGGCAAGCAAGCCGGGCCCCGCCATCAACGGACGGCCCGTGACGATGGCGAGAATCCACGAGAGGCGATGAATGGCGTGCGCCTTCTCGCTCACGTTGTTCATGATCACGCCGTCGGCGGTCAGCACAAACTCGAGCGGCCACTTGTTGCCGAAGATGACGCCGAGCGTAAGGACCGACATCAGCAGGATGAAGGCCCCCATGATGCCGGCGAATATCAACCCCGCGCGCACTCCGTCCCACCCGCCGCTCCAGGCAAAGATGCCGCCGATCAGCGTGCCGGAGATCACGGTCGTCGCCAGCGCGCCGAGCAGCACATCGCGCACGATGAACCGATTCGTGAGCAACGCCACCTCGACGCGCCAGCGAATCAGGTCGGGGGTCGCGCCTGGGGCGGTCGCGCCTGGGGCGGCCGCGCTTGGGGCGACCGTCGCGACGGACGCTCCGTCATCGGCGAGCGAACCGCCGCACTCCGTACAAAAGGCGCTGCCCGCTTTCAGCTTGCTGCCGCACCGACGACAGAACATCGGGTCGCTCATGGTCGCCCCAGCGTGGATAGATGGCGTCACGACAACATCGTCGCCGGTCAGTCTCCCGCTTCTAATAGGAAGAGGCGCGCCGACGAATGGGTTTTTGCCGTTGAGCGATATTATCTGCGCTGGGAATCGTCGCTAGTGAGCGAAAGCCCCTATGTGATGTCGGAGTTCCCATTACGCTCTGTCGATGCTCGGTGCCAAGTGGCCGCTTGCCGCACGCGCTGAAGACACCGTGCGGCTCCGCTACACCGCCCCCGTCAACGGCACATCCAGCAGATGCACCGGCGCCTGCGGCGCGCGCGTGTGGTAGACGCGCAGCCGATCCACGAGGAACGGCTCCCGAATGCGCACCGCCATCAGTTCACGCAGTGTCGCCGCGGTCAGCGTGGGATAGAAACTCAGCGTGCAGTGTGGCGTGAACGGATAGCGCGCCTGGACATACGGCAGTCCCGCCGACTTGAGCCGTTCGTGCAACGCACGCATCGGTCCGTGCGGATCGATGGGGAGCACCACGAGATCGCGCCCGATAAACCGAATGGGGGCCTGAAAAAACACATGCAGTGGCGCCCACTCGGCGCCCACCGGCGCGAGCGCGGCGCGCAACTCGGCCACCGGCGTGTCTGCGCGAATCGGCCCCGCACCGGAAGACCCCAACAGTGTGACGTGTGGCGGCAACTCGTTGGCGAGCTTGGGGTCGAACCGGCGCTGCAGGTCGCGCACTTGCAGCTGCACGGGCCCCGTGAGTTCGACCGTGATGAAAATGCCGTTCGTGCTCATACGCGATCGCTCATCAGCGCGCGTGCGCCTGTGCGCGCGGCAGAAACGTGCGGTCCAGCCAATGCCCCGGCCGGTCGGCGTGAAAGCGCGCCACCACCGCACCGCTCACCACGCCGATCCCCGCTCCCATCACCACATCGCTGGCCCAGTGGTTGTCTGAATGCATGCGCGCCACGCCGGTCAGCGCGGCCGCCGCGTATAGCACGGGCCCCGCCCACCGTGCCGTCGCGGGGCGCGTGCGGCGCAACTCGCGGTGCATCGCCGACGCGAACGCAAAAGCCGCCGTGGTATGCCCCGACGGAAACGACTGCCGTGCGCCGTCGCTCACCCCCGACATCATACGAAAGTCCCGCGGCTGCCCCGGGCTCACATACGGGCGAGCGCGCCCTGCAAACCCTTTGAGTCCGCCGGTGACCACACCGCTCAGCACAATCGCCTCGCCCGTGCGCATGCCAAGGCGCGCCACGTCGGGGCGACCACGCGCCCAGCCGGCGGCATACATCACGGCCGATCCCGCAAAGACCCCCGGACTCCCCCACGCGTTGAAGACATCGGCCGTGTGGGAAAAGAGCGACGACTCCTGCACCCAGCGCCGCTGCATCGAGCGCTGCAGATCGCCATCGGCCGACATCGTCACCGCTGCGGCGACCGAAAACGCACCCAGCCACCGCGCGTCACGCCACGTCAGCGGGAAGGGGGCCGGCGCAACGCGCTCGGCAGCCGCGGCAGGTGCGGCAGCCGCAGCAGCCGCGACAGGCGCGGCAGGCGCCATCGGCGCTTGGGCCAGCACCGGCCGCATCGGCATCAAGGCACCAAGAGCCAGCGCCAGCGCAACAGCGCGTTGGTAAAGATTGAGGATTCGCATCAGATTAAGGATATGGATCACCCCGCCCCCGCGCCCCCCTCGGATCTCGTGATACGCGACCTCGTGACGCACGAGGACCGCGTGCAATGCGTGGCCCTCCAAGAGGCCACCTGGGGCGCCGGCTTCAGCGAGCGGGTGCCAGCAGCCATCCTGCTCGTCGGTCCCAAGATTGGCGGCATCACTGCCGGCGCCTTTACGCCCGACGGTCGTCTGGTGGGCTTTGTCTTTGGACTCACCGGGGTGCGCCACGGCGTGCTCGCGCACTGGAGCGACATGCTGGCCGTGGTCCCCGAACTGCGCGGCACCAACCTCGGCACGCGCCTCAAGGCGTGGCAGCGCGCGCGCTGCGAGGTGATGGGGGTGCGCGTGATCTACTGGACCTGGGATCCGCTGGTCGCACGCAACTCGCACCTGAACCTCAACAAGCTGGGCGCGCGCGTCGACGAGTTTGTGGAGAACATGTACGGCGTCACCGACAGCTCGCAGATGGGGGCGTTGCCCACCGACCGGTTTGTCGCCGCGTGGGATCTCGACGACGTGCGCATCGCGCGGCGCTGCGCCGCGCGAGCGGACGATGCGCCGCGACTCGACGCCGCGCCGCTCGTCGCCGGAGGACCGCACGCCCCACCGCCGGCTCGCTGGCCCGACGATGACGCCGTGCGCGTGGCAGTGCCGCGCGACTTCCCCGCGCTGCTCGGCGCCGATCCGGAGGCCGCCGCCGCGTATCGACGCCACTCGCACGCTGCCTTCTCGCATTATTTCGCACTTGGCTACCAAATCAGCTCCTTTCATCCCGCCGCGGCCGGTGACGGGGTCTACCTGATGACGCGGACGACACCATGATTCGCATCGACCAGATCACCCTGCGCGAGATCCATCTTCCGCTGCGCGAGCCGTTCCGCATTTCCTCCGGTGTGGTCGCCGAGCGGCGCATTGCCCTGCTCGAACTGCGCGACGCGAGCGGCGCCGTGTCGTGGAGCGAGTGTGTAGCGGGCGAATGGCCCAACTACTCGTCCGAAACCATCGACACGGCCTGGCTCGCCATCGAGGCGTACGTCGCACCTCGCGTGCTCGGCGTCTCCTTCGCCGCTCCCGGCGACGTGCACGCCGCCCTCGAGCGCGACTTCCGCGGGCATCAGATGGCCAAGGCGGCCGTCGAGATGGGTGTGTGGGGCGTGGCCGCCGAACAGCAGGGGGTGCCGCTGGCGCGCCTCATCGGCGGCGTGCGCGAGCGCATCGCGGTCGGGATTTCTCTTGGCATTCAGCCCTCGCCGCAGGCACTCGCCGAGAAAGCAGCGGCGGCAATCGCCGAGGGCTATCACAAGGTCAAGATCAAGATCGAACCTGGGCGTGACATTGCGTACGTGCGCGCGGCGCGCGAGGCGCTCCCGAGCGCCGAGTTGATGGCCGACGCCAACAACGCCTACACGCTCGATGACGCGGCCACGCTCGCCGAACTCGACGCGCTGAACCTGATGATGATCGAGCAGCCCCTCGCCCACGACGACTTGGTGCGTCACGGCACGCTGCAGCGTCAGCTGCGCACCGCGCTCTGCCTCGATGAGTCCATCACGTCGCTCGAGCGGGCGCAGGATATGGTCGCGCTCGGCGCCGGGCGCATCATCAACATCAAGCCGGGACGCGTCGGCGGCTTTGCCGCATCGCTCGCCATTCACGACTACTGCCAGCAGCAGGGGATTCCTGTCTGGTGCGGTGGCATGCTCGAGAGCGGCGTTGGCCGCGCCTACAACGTGGCGCTCGCGTCGCTTCCCAACTTCACCCTGCCGGGCGATGTCTCGCCAAGCCGCCGCTACTGGGCGCAGGATATTGTGTCGCCTGAGTGGACCATGGACGCCGCCGGAACCATGGGTGTTCCGCTGCATCGGCCGGGCATTGGCATTGAGGTGGACACGGCGCGCGTTGATGCGCTGACAGTGCGCCGCGCCGTGCTGAGGGCGTCGTGAACACCGTTGTGGTGCCGCGTGTGGTGCGTGCGCTCTTCACCGAGGACGAAGCCGCGCGCCTGATTGAACTGCGGCGCGACCTGCACGCGCATCCCGAGTTGTCGTGGAAGGAAGCGCGCACGCAGGCGCGGCTCGAGGACGCGCTGCGCGCGAGCGGCATCGACGATCTGCGACGCATCGCCGGCACCGGACTCGTGGCGCGCATCCCGGGACGTGTGCCGGGAGCGCCCGTCATTGCGCTGCGTGGTGACATTGATGCACTCCCCATCCACGAGGCCACCGGACTTCCGTTTGCGTCGCATCACGAAGGGGTGATGCACGCCTGTGGTCACGATGTGCACGCCGCATGGGCGGCGGGCGCCGCGCTGTTGTTGCAGCGCACACCGGCCGACGGCGACGTCCTCGTTGTCTTCCAGCCCGCTGAAGAGGTGGGACAAGGGGCATCGCGCGTGCTCGACAGCGGCGCGCTTGACGGCGTGCGCGCCATTTTCGGCGGTCACGTGGATCGTCGATTCGAGGTTGGTCAGGTGGTGGCGCAACCCGGACCGCTTGCCGCCTCGTCCGATTCCTTCACCATCACGCTCACCGGCGCGGGCGCGCACGGTGCGCGGCCGCACGAATCGGCAGATCCCGTGGTGGGGCTCGCCGCGCTGGTGTCCGCACTGCAAACCATTGTCTCTCGGCGCCTCGATCCGGCGCAGCCCGGCGTCGTAACCGTTGGGATGGTGCAGGCCGGCACCGCCCCCAACATCATTCCGGAATCCGCCGAGCTTCGCGGCACGGTGCGCGCCACGACTGCGGCATCGCGCGATCTGATTGTCGGCGAAGTGGACCGGCTTTCATTCAGTGTGGCCGCGGCGTATCGGCTGGAAGCCAACGTTGTCTGGGGCCAGCGCACGCCGCCCGTCGTGAACTCCGCCGACGGCGCCGCATGGGCCCGCGAAGCGGCCGCCACCGTCCTCGGCGCCGAGTCCGTCGTGCCGCTGGGCACCACCAACATGGGCGGCGAGGATTTTGCGTTTTATCTCGAGCGGCTCCCCGGCTGTTTCCTGCGCATCGGCGCGCGCGAACCGGGCGGCGAGGTAATAGCCGCGCACTCGCCCCGTTTTCACCCCGCCGAAGATTCGCTGTTCATCGGAGCGGCGGTGCTGGCGGAATGCGCGCGGGTCGCCAGCCGCGCCTGAGGTGGGGGCCGAAAGTTGCAAGGGGCGCGCGAAGATCAGCATAGCCCCTCCCCGCCGTAGAATCGCAACTCGCGATCACAAATCACGATCCTCGATCGCAATCCGAATTCCATATCATCAATGTATTTAGGCTCTGCGTAAAGTCATGTGGAATTGCACTGCTGTCCGATGGTGGTATGGCAGTTGGTAAATCGCAAAAGCGTGTGGAAACGCCTTTCACATGTGATTCGGCCGACGGTTGCTACTTCATTGCGCCGGTGGCTCGATCTTGCTTTTGCTGGCGGATTGCTGTGCTCGCAGACGACTATCTATGGCATCTCAATCCCGCCGAACCTCGGAGCCTCGGATATCCGCTTGGCGCGGCCGGGACCTCCTGCCCGGCAATGGCTGACCGACAGACAGGGGATCCCTGAAATTCGAATGATGTTACATAGCGTGACGAAAGGTAACGTGGCGTGATAGCGTGGATTCGGTTGCATGCTACTGTGCTTCAGGATCGACAGCTTGTTCATTCCACATCGAGAAGGAGGTGTGCAGTGGCGCGCGGTTTCGTGAGGACGAGTTCAGTTCTGTCAGGTGCTGTCATTCTCGGCATCATGGCTGGAGTCGTGAGTTGCTCCGGGGGCCGAGATGAGCCGACTGTGGTACGCGCGATGCCCTCGTCGGCCTTTGAGCGCGTCGATGGTGAAGCGCCCGCATTTAACCTAGAGGCCCCTGAGCGGATACGAGGGCGGTACATCATCGGCCTGAGTGACGGCGCGGGCCATGTGAGCGCGCGCGCCGCTAACCTCGCCATGTCACATCGCGGTACGGTACGGCGGGAATTCGCGACAATCAATGCGTTTGAGGCGGAGTTGCCAGAGGAGGCAATTGCGCAGGTACGTCGCAGGCCGGAAGTCGCCTACGTCGAGGCGGTAATGCCTATTCAGGCATTTGCACCTACAAACGTCGTGCAGGTCGGTGCGAACATGCCACTGGATCGCATTGACCAGCGCGGCCTTCCGCTTGATGGGGCCTACACCTACGATCCGCAGTGGACGGGTGCTGGGGTGCGCGCCTGGATCGTTGACAAAGGGGTGAACCCGAACAACCCGGAGTTGGCGGGGCGAGTGGACATGGGTCTCTTCATGACCACCTATGCTGGTACTAGTGCCTTCGTGCCCTGCGGCACGCACGGTGACAGTGTCGCAACATATGCTGCTGGAACCTCAAGTAGTGTCGCGAGAGCTGCCACGATCAATGTCGCGCGAATCTATGACGCGGGATGCCAGGCGAACTCTGGTGACGTGATCACAGCAATCACGTGGATTATGGGGAACAGCTCCCAGCCAGCGGTGATCAACCTCAGCTTCGGCACCATTGGCAGTTCACCTTCGATGGATAACTCCGTCCGGTACGCTGCCAATCACGGCGTGCCAGTGGTGGTCGCTGCTGGGAACGACAATACCAATGCCTGCTACGTAACCCCGGCGAAGACGGGCGAGGCGATCACCGTCGGTGCGACCGTGCCCTATCTCGATGCCAAGGACCCGTACTCAAACTGGGGCAACTGCGTGGACATTTTCGCGCCTATGGTCTCTTGGGGCGGAACCTCCTATGCGGCCGGCCTGACCACGGGACAGGTGGCGGTCCTGCTCCAACAAGACCCAAGCCGGACGCCAAACGTGATCATGCAGCTCATGGCGGCCAACGCCACGCAGGGCGTGCTTACTGGAATTGGTGCAACCTCGCCGAATCGTCTTCTCTACGTGCGGTGACGGGGGTGGGTGAGCGAGCGTCAGCAGCTACGGCAGCCGACGCTCGCCGGGAGCGCCGGGTGACAAACAGCTCGGAACGCCGATAGTTATCGATGGCACGCCGTTAGGAAAGCCGGCGGCGCTTGGGATCTGCGATATGGGGGCGGTGCCGGCTTCCAAGGGGTTCTTGCAAGGCACCAAGGAGCCAGGTATGACGGAAGGCGGGACAAAAGGAGAAAGCGTGGTATGTCGCGTCTGGACACATTGCGGCGCGCAGGCCGAAGGGAGACTTCTTGGATCTGCAGTGGTGCGTCTTGCCGCTGCAGTGGCAATGGCCGGCGTCCTCTCAGTGCCGGCGTCTGCTCAAGTGTATCTGGAGTTCAGCGGAGGTTGGAATCACGTGCCGCGGCAGTCATCCGCTTCTGGCAGCGTACTTGATGCACACGGTTCGAACGTGCGGGGGGCGGTTGGAAAGCAGGTCGGGCCGCGTTTCAGCCTGCGCGTGGAGGTAGGGGCCGCCCGATTCAACGACCCGGTTTCACTGGTGTCGTATTCAAACTGCGCGACAACGTCGTGTGGTTCATCGGCGCAGGCATCTGAGTACAGCGGCAACGTGACGAGTACGTTCGTCACCGCTGCGCTTTCGACCAACACTCGCGTCGAGGGGTTTCTGTTCGCGGGCGTCGGAGCAGTGACGGCGAGTGGGACGCATCAAGGTGCCACCTTCGGAACTGGGTTGGCTCTCCCACTGCACCGTCGGTTGAAAGCTGTGCTCGACGCTCGATGGATCGGTCCGCTGAGCAGCCGAGCTGTCGCGCCGTGGATCGTCCCCGTCTCAATTGGGCTGCGGTACTAGCCTGTGGAGATCCCACCAACTTGTGGAGACCTGTGCGGTTGCGCGTCTGCTCAAACATGAGCAATTGAAGTCTCCCCCGGCTGACTTGAGCCGGGCTTCGATGACTGATTTCCTTCGCCTCCCCCGCTGGGAGGTGCTGGCCGTGCACGAGCACGACCACGGCTACCGGGTCGATGCCTCCTATCGTGATGCGCCGCCCGGGTGCATCCGCTGTGGCTCGGACGGGGACCTCTACCACCACGGCTTCGCCGCCAGACCTTGAACGACACTACCCACAGCGGCAAGCCGGTGGTGATCGACTGGCAGCGGCAGCGGTACAAGTGCCAGGCGTGTGGCGGGACGTTCGTTCAACCCGTCACCGACATCGACGAGCGGCACCTGATGACCACCCGGCTGGTACAGCACATCGAGCGGTCGGTGCTCACCCGCACCCACGTGGCGGTGGCCGCCGAGATCGGGGTCTCCGAGGGGACGATCCGCAACGTCTTCCGGGCCTACGCCGAGCGGATGGCCTCCCGGCATGTCTTCCAAGCGCCCGAGATCCTCGGGATCGACGAGTTGCACATCTGCGGCCGAGCCCGGTGTGTCCTCACCAACATCGGCGACAAGCTGATTCTCGACTTCCTCGAGGACCGCACGCGCGACCTCGTGTACCACGCGCTCATCCGACTCGAAGACCGGCACCGCGTCGAGGTGGTGGCGATGGACATGCACCCCCCGTACCTGACCGTCACGAAGCTGGCCTTTCCGAAGGCCACGCCGGTCGTGGACAAGTTCCACATCCTGCGCATGGCCTCGCTGTCGCTGGACGCCCTACGGAAGCTCGTGGGCAAGCGAGTGAGCCGCCGCCGCGGCACGTTCATCAAGCGGAATCTCCACGTACTGCTGGCACGTCCCGCCAACCTCCGGGACGAACAGAGACTCCTGCTTTCCGAATGGCTGGGTGAGATCCCCGAACTGCGCGCCGCCTACGACCTCAAGGAGCAGTTCTACGACATCTGGGAGCACCGGACGGTGGGCCCCGCCCGGAAGGCCCTGCACGCCTGGCGCGCGGCCGTGCCTCCCCATCTTGCCGCGATCTTCAAGCCGCTGGTCACCGCGAGCACAAACTGGGAGACCGAGATCCTCAACTACTTCGTCACGGGCGGTGTCACCAACGCGTTCACCGAGGCGACGAACCGGAACCTCCGTGACGTGGATCGGGCCGGCCGCAGCTACTCCTTCGAGGCCCTGCGCATCATGGCACTATTTGCCCACGGAGGCGTGAAGTACCACCGACCGGCCCGCCTGGGTCTTGAGCGTCGCGACGTTGCGACCAAGATGATGCCTTACGGACTCCTTCCGTTCGATCCCCCGGTGGCCCTCGGGATACCGCTTTCCACCTTTGTGTCGGCTCTCAAGAAGCGGCCGTGACCTTCCATGTGAGCCACAATAACCGCAAGAATGCCGTTGACATTCCGGTATTTCTGCGGTAGTATGACTATGTACACAAGATCAGGCACAGGGGGGAGGTCATGAGAACGACAACGCTTCGGATGGAAGCGCATATCAACGACCCGGCAGGAGTGCAGCAGGTCGAGCGTCTGCGCGCCGTACTCGGCGCGGGGAACGCGGAGTTGCTGCGGGAGTCGTTGCAGCTCCTCGACTGGTGCGTCACCCAAGTCCGTGAGGGGCGGCAGATTGCGAGTGTCACCGACACGGGGTCCCTGCGCGAGCTGTCGATGCCGACCTTGGAGCGCGCGCGCGCGCAGGCACGGATGCAGCTTCCTCCCGAGGCGTTCGCGCAGGTCACGCGGCTGCTCGACCAGCCACCGGCGCCGACGGACGCCCTGCGCGATCTGATGGCGGGTCGCACCGCGGCCGCCCGGTAGTCCGTGCTGATTCGCCCGATTGCCGCCGGCGACGACGAGGGTGGGTTCACCTGCGGGGTGCCCACCCTTGATCGCTACCTAGCGAAGCACGCCCGGGGCAACCACGACGCCGGAATTGCTCGCTGCTACGTGCTCGTCGACGAGACGGCGGTGCCGGCGCGGGTGTCGAGCTACTACACGCTGACGACGCGCACGGTCGCACCCACGATGGTCGCGTCACTCCTGCCGGGGCGCTTGCCGACCTACCCGCTGTCCGTGATCTACATCGGGATGTTTGCGGTGACGAACACCGAGAAGCGGCGCGGGCTCGGGACAACGATGATGCGCGACGCGCTCGAGCGCAGCCTGATGGCCGCAGACCAGGTTGGGGCCACCGGCGTCTTCCTTGATTCGTTGAGCGACGACAGCACGACCTTCTACGCCCGTCTAGGGTTTGTGCCGGTTGGCGAACCGATGAGTCCGCAGCCGATGTTCCTGCCGATGGCGACGCTACGGCAAGTCGGTCCTTGACGCTGCGCTTCGCCCACGGGACCTGAAGTACCGCCGACCCGCCGGACTCGGCCTCGATCATCGGCACATTGCGGCCACGATGCCCTCCTGGCTTTCGAGGCGTAACAGGCTCCTTGGCATCCTGCTTTCCACATTTTGCCTCCGCGCTCAAAGAGCGACTCGGAGAGGCTAATTCCACACAACTTTACGTAGATCCTGTATTTATACGTCACTATTACGCCACTATAGAAGCATAGTAGAATCATTTTATCCTTTTTTGCTGATTCACCTCCCGCGAATGCTCCAAGTCAGCCAGGAACATCGCCTCCGCCTGTGCACCAAAATCGCGATCGCCAACTATCGCGTCTAACTCGTAGTTGATCGCCGCCCCCAGCGGATTGAAATCGGTCGACCCGATGCGCGTGATCACACCGTCCATCACCGTCGACTTGGCGTGCATCATCTCGCCCTGCCACTCCCAAATGCGCACGCCGTTGCGCAAGAGCGACGGGTAGTAGCTCGCGGCATACCGATTCACCCACGGATGGTCGTTGCGCCCCGGCACCAAGACGCGCACATCCACCCCGTCACGCGCTGCCCCCTTGAGCGATTCCACCACGCCGAACGCGGGAATGAAATACGCGGTGGCAATCCACAGCCGCTCACGCGCCGCCGCCGCCTGCACTTCCAGCGCGCGTGAAATCCGGAATCGCCCCGGCTCGCCCTCGACGATCCCCACGAGCGCCGGCGGCGCATCGGCAAAGTCGATCCACGAGTTGCGCGCGGCACGCGTCATCCGCCGCTGCTCGCGGCGCGTCGGCCCCAACCCGGCCGCGCGCAACCACATCGTGTCGAACGCACGCTCCATCGCTTCCGCAGCCGGGCCGTGAATCTGCACGGCGGTGTCGCGCCACGGCCTGCGCTTTGGACCCAGCGAGCCCAACCGCCACTCCTCGCCGATGCCGATGCCGCCGGTCAGCCCCACCTTGCCGTCGGCGACCAGCAGTTTGCGGTGGTCTCGAGGCAGCACGCCAAGCCAGGCGCGAAAACCGGGCGGACTGAAGATCCGCACGTCCACCCCCGCGGAGCGGAGCTCCTTCCAGACGCGGTGCGGCGTGCCTCGACCGCCAATCCAGTCGACCAATAGCCGCACCCGAACGCCACGCTGCGCCGCCTCTCGCAGCGCCTGCACAAAGCGCTGCCCCACCTCGTCGTCGCCGCGGAAGATGTAGCACTCGAAGTCCAGCGTGTACCGTGCCTGTGCCATCACCGCCAGCATCGCGTCGAAGGCGGCCGCGCCGTCGCGCAGCAGGAGCGGGCGGTTGCCAGACGACACATCGGCAGCCGCCACCCGCCACAACCCGCGGGCAAAGCTCACCGCCGCAGACGGCGCAGCGGACGGCGCCGCGGACGGCGCCGCGGACGGCGCCGCCGACGGCGCAGCGGTTGGCGCATCCGATGGCACGCCGGGCGGAATGAGGTGGGGGTCGGGAGGGATCGGCATCCTGTCTGAAGCTGTGGTCTCGGCGGAAGGCGGGGAAGACGCCGCGCACCAAAGGGCCCCCCTGCCGCAGTCCGGCTTCCGCACGCTGGTTCCCCGCTTGCCCCCACATCATCTTTCTTGCCGCGCCACCATCGTGGTGCAGCACCGTTGATCGCCCCCCGTTCTTCCGACGTCGCGTCCAGCGCGAGCTGCACGCAGGCCACGCTTTTCGACTTGGGGATTGGCATCATGGAAAAGGACGGATCGCCGAAGGGACCCCCGGCGCTGCTTAAGACGCTGCCCGGCGACGACGTACGGCAAATCATGTGGCGCTTTGCCGATCGGTTCGACTACCAGATGGTGGTGCAGTCGGCGCGCGCCGTGGCACGCGGCCCAGTGGCCCGCGCGGTGGCCAAGGGCGCGCGCAACTCGCACGAGTGGACCGACGACAAAGCGGCATTGCTGCTGGAGTTCGACGCAGCCGGCATCACCGCCGCCGCCGTCGATCCGGAATACGGCGGCTACATCGAAGGGCCCAAGAACTTCGTGCTCGGACTTCTGGCCTTCGAACTGGCCTGGGTCGACGCGGGCGCCGGGACATCAAGCATGGCCAACACGCTCGCCCTCGCCCCCATTCACGAGCGCGGCACCCCGGAGCAGAAGGCGCTGTATATGGCGCGCTCCGTTCCGCCGCAGCCGGGCGAAGACCGCAAGATCTGGCGCGGCGCTTTTGCGCTCACCGAGTCGATTCCGTACGTCGGCGTCGACACGGGCGTGCTCAGCGGCCGCGTGCGCGTGGCAGAATGGAACGAAGGCGAGGAACCCATCCTCCACGTCGACAAGCGCGGGCGTTTCATCACCAATATGGGCTCGGCGTCCTTCGTCACCGCCGCCGTCGACTCGGGGGATCCGCGGATCAAGGGATCGTGCATGATCATCCTCGAGGAAACCGATCCGGGCACGTGGGACCGCGGCACGCCGACCAAGAAGCTCGCGCACCAGCTGTCATCGACGCGCGATCCGGTCTTCAGCCTGCGCGTTCCGGCGCATCGCATCATTGGCGGCTACACGGTCAAGGACGGCGTCATCGTCCCGAACTACAGCCACGCCGAAGTGATCGAGGCGGTCTTCACCCGCACGCGCGCCACGCCGTCCATTATGACGTCGGCCAAGCTGCTCTCCGCCATCGAGCCGGTCATTCGCTATCATCGCCGCCGCTTCCGCGGCGCCGCCGGCATAAATGAAGGAACGCCGCGCTTCGACATGGGACTGCAGCAAAAAGAAGACGCGCTGCACCGCCTGCTCGATGTTTGGGCCGCCGGCGAGGCGGGCGCCTCACTGGGCTTCGAAACCTCGCGCCTGCTCGACACCTACGACGACATCGAAAAGGCAAAATCGGCCGTGCTCGCCACGCAGGGCATCGCGGGCGGGCGCGCCGAGCTCAAGGCGCTGCGCGCGCGCGAAAAGGACGCGGCCGAGTTCGTGGCGCTCGGCGCCAACAAGAACCGCTCCGCCGCTGAGTCGGCACGGTATGACGAACTCGCCGCGGATCCGGTGCTGAAGTTCATGATCACCGAGTCGCTCTCGAGCGTGCTGATTCCGTCGGCCAAGCTGTGGAACACGGGGCACGGCGTAAACATGATGCGCGAGGCCGTCAGTATGATGGGCGGCTACGGCATCACCGAAGATTGCCCGGGCTTCCTGGGCACCAAGTGGATCGACGGCCAGTTGGAGGCGACGTACGAAGGCCCCGAAGTGGTGCAACGCCGCCAGCTCTCGGTCACGATGTCGCGTCCCATCTTCCTGCAGCAGTTCCAGACGTGGATCGCGAACCTGCGCGACGTGGCGCGCGAGCATCCGTCGATGGGCGCCGGCACGCTGGCCGCGGCGATGGAGCTCTGGTTCTGGTCGCGTGAGTATCTCTCCACCGCCAAGGACGCGTACGGCAAGGATCTGTACTCCAATCAGCGCCACGGCGTCACCTATCCACTGGCCGATGCGCTGGCCTGGCTGGTGGCGACCTACCATCTGGTGCTCGACGTGCTCGAACTCAAGGCGAAGGGACCGGAGAACCCCGCGCTCGCCGAGGGCATCGACGGACTTATCAGCTTCTATACCGACCTCACACACATTCACTCGGCGACGGCGGCGGGCGAGGCAACCAAGATCTGCGCCGAACTCGTCTTTGGATATCGCGCCGAGTCGTATCCGCTCGACAGCACGCCAGCGAACACCGACGACGACTTCAAGGACGTGGCGCCGTTCATCGCGCTGCGCACCAAGGTCGATGCGTCGCTGGCCGGATCGAAGCTCGCCAAGGATCGGGCGTCCGAGTCGCTGTCGCACGTGATGATCCCCGAAGTGCTGGACTATCCGGTATGACCGCGGGACGACGCCAATGAACGACCTGCGCGCCACAATGGAAACCGACATCGTGTGCGTGGGCTTCGGCCCCGCCACGGGGGGATTCCTCACCACCTTGTCGCGCGCGATGGTCGACGCCGACGGTGCCACGCGGCTCGAAAGCCGCGTGATGCCGGGGATGCCGCTGCAGGTGCTCTGCTACGAACGCGCCGACGACATTTCCTTTGGGGTGTCGGGCATCGTGTCGAAGGCGCGCAGCATCCGCGCGTCATTCACACCGGAGCAGCTCGCCGAGATTCCGATGGCGACTCCCGTGCGTCGTGAAGAGGTGCTCTACCTGCAGGACCCCATCGGCGCGAGTCGACGCTCCGCCGGTGTGCGGGCGCTGGATGCCGTCGTCGAAGCGCTCAAGGGCGCGCTGCCGTGGGCCGATCACGCGGTGCTGTTGCCGTGGATCCCGCCTTTCCTGCAAAAGCACGACGGAATGGTTTTCTCCGTCGGCCAACTCAACCAGTGGGTCGGGTCGCAGTTGATGGGGTCAGGGCTCGTGCAGATCTGGCCCGGGATGCCCGTGCGCGAGGCGCTGCTTGAGGACGACCGTGTGATTGGCGTGCGTCTGGTCGATCAGGGCGTGGACAAGCACGGTGCGCCGACCGGCGCCTTTATGCCTGGCATGGACGTGCACGCCGCGTTGACCGTGGTTGGCGACGGACCGGTGGGGCCGGTGGGGCAGCAGTTGAACCAGCGGTTTGGTTTCCCCGCAGGACATCATCAGCGCGAGTGGGCTATCGGCATGAAGGCGGTGGTGGAACTCGCGCCGGACTGTGGCCTCGAGGCTGGGGATGTCCTGCACACGTTCGGCTATCCGGAACCGGAGATCTTCGGCTTCCTGTACGTGCACCCCGATCGCATGGCGTCCGCGGGGATCTTTGTGCCGTCGTGGTTCGACAGTCCGGCGCGCACCGCGTATCGCTATTTGCAGCACTGGATGACACATCCGCGGCTGTGGCGGCACCTCAAGGGGAGCACGATGCACTCGTGGGGGGCCAAGACGCTGCAGGAATCGGGGCGGCGCGGCGAACCTTGGCTCACCGGCGACGGCTACGCGCGCATTGGCGAAGGCTCCGGCAGCACCAACGTGCTCACCGGCTCTGGCGTGGACGAGGCGTGGGCCACGGGCGTGCAGCTTGCCGAGGCGGTGATTGAACTCGCGTCGGCCGGCAAGCCGTTCACGAAAGCGAACCTCGATGCCACGTACGTCACGCGCCGACGGGCCAGTTGGGTAGAGCAGGAAGCCAAGGTCGCCGAGCGCGCACGCGACGGGTTCAACGAGGGTTTCCTGCGTGGGCTGATTGGCATGGGGGTCACGGGAATGACGCGCGGCCTCATCAACCTGCCCGGCCGAGTGCGGCGCGTGCACGAGCGGTTGCCGTCGATGGAGCAGTACTTTGGCGATCGCATTCCCGCTGCGGAGATCAGCGAGATTCGCCGGCACAGCCAGGCCACCGGCACGCCGGTGCACGATGCACTGATGGACCGGTCGGGCTGGCCGCGCATCGCGTTCGACGGCACGCTGCTCGTCTCGCATCAGGACGCACTACTGATGGGCGGCAAGGTGCAGGCAGCCGCGGGCTTCGCCGACCACGTCACCTTCCTCGACACCGCCGCCTGCCAGTCGTGCGGTGAGCAGGTGTGCATCGACGGCTGCTCGGGACAGGCGATCATGCCGGGCCCCGACGGTGTTCCGCAGTTTGACCGCGAGAAGTGCATCCATTGCGGTGTCTGTATGTGGAACTGCTCGCGACCGCACGCCGCCGACCCTGAGCGCGGCAATGTGGGGTTCGCGGCCGGCTCCGGCGGTCTTCACTCGCCTATCAACTAGCACGCGCATAACCTCAGATCGGCGCGTGCGCGCGCTCGGCGCACGCCTCACCTCGCAGCTCTCCAGACGGAGCGTTCACTGATGTCCACCGGTTTTCACATCGTCGTGTGCGGCAGTCTCGTGCCCGACCTCCTGCAGACGCTTGAGCCGGTCGCCGGTCCCACTGGCCCCGCGCTCAAGAACGAGATGATGTTGCCCGCCGTGCTCGACCCCTGGGCGGGGCATGCGCTCTTTGAAGCAGCCCACCTCGCGGCCAAGCATCCGGGCAGCAAGGTCTGGCTGGTCAGTCTTGGCCCAAAGGCCAAGCTGCAGCAGCTGATGATGAGCATCGCGCAGAAGGTGCCCTTTGAACTCGTCGCCATTGATGGGTCGGCGAGCGGCTTTACCGACCCGGTGGAAGTCGCCGCCGCGCTGGCCGGCGCGATCGAAAAGATCCCCACGCTCGATCGGTCACGCTTGCTGCTGTTTGGTGGCTGTGCGTCTGCGTCGCGCGATGCCGGTGTGACGGTGCAGATGGTCGGCGAACGGCTGGGCATCACCGATCAGTTCCTGGCGGCCGACGAGGTGAAGGTTGGGGCCGATGGGACGCTGACGGTGCTGGAGCGCGTCGAAGGCGGTCAGTACCTCGTGTCCGAAGTCGTCGGACCACCGTGTGCCATCGCCTGGGCCACCGGCAACCTGCCGGAACCGCCCAACAATCCGCAGGTGGGGATGCAGAACATGCGCACGCTGATGCCGTCGCTGCAGAAGGCGCAGCTCGCGGCATTGAGCGCACAGGGCGGCACCTTCGTCAGCGTCGAAGTGCCCAAGCAGGAACGCAAGACCCGCATCGTGAAGGACGTGCCCCTCGATGAGATGGCGCGCGACATTGCTGAATGGATCAAGGGGTAACGGCCATGGACACCATCCTCTTTCTCGCACACACTGAATCGGACGGGACGCTCGGCCGCGCCGCACTCGAAACGCTGACCGGCGCCGCCGACCTCGCGCGTGCCCTCCCCGGGGCGACGTTCATGGCCGGACTCATCGGCGGCGACGTCACGGCTGCCGAGAACGCCATCTCTGGTTGCGGTGCGGCCAAGATCTTCACGGTCGCCGGCGCTGACTTTGCGATGTCGCGCTATGCCTCCGACGCGGCCGCGCTCGACGCCATCTGCCGGGCCGCGGGAGCAACGATCGTCGTTGCGCCGGCCACGGCGCGCTTCAACCGCGTGATGCCTGGCGTGGCACAGCGACTGGGCGGGTGCATAGACACGCACGTCGCCGGCTTTGTTGTGGTGGACGGCGCGCTTCGCATTCAACGGGGCTACTATCGGCAGCGCATGGTGGGAACACTGACCCGTGCGGCACGTCCGTGGTGCCTGACGTTCGACGGCGGAGTGTTTGCGGCGTGGAGCGGCGCGGCGGCGGCGGTGCCGACCGAAGCCGTGGCCGTCACGCTGGGTGACGCCCAGCGCCGGACCACGGTGGTGGGCTTCCAGGCGCCGCCATCCGACGCCCAGACCATTCGTCCCGATGCCAATCTGCTCTTCGTGGCCGGGGTGGGCTGGACCAAAAAGCAGAGCGATGGCCAGGTGCATCTGGACGAAGCGGCCAAGATCATCCTTGGCTTCCTCGATCGGTCCAAGGCGTCGCTCGGCAGCAGCAAGTCGCTGGTCGACCAGTCGAGCGAGGGGCAGAACGTCTTCTCGTTTATGAGTCACCTGAATCAGGTGGGGCAGACCGGCGCCACCCCGCGGCACCCCAAGGGGTTGGCGGCGTGCTGCCACGGCGAGGAGCCGCACGTGGTGGGATGGCGCTTCATTGGCGAGCGGCGTGCCATCAACCTGGATCCCAACTGTGGCTGGGCGCAGGGGAAGGCCGACGTGCTCTACGTGGCCGACGCCTTTGCGCTCGTCACAAAGGTCGGCGAACTGCTCTAGGACGACGGCGGCCACGCCGCCCCCGAACCGGACCAGGCGGCACGCGACCAGGGGAACGGTCGCGTGCCGTTCTTGGTATAATTAAGGCTGTCTTCCGCGACGGGCGCGGGACGCCTCGCGTCCCCCTTGCCCCGCTTGCGGGCCCCCCTACTGTTCCCTCTATGCTCAACATCGATCTTCGCGGAAAGCGCGCGCTGGTAGCCGGTGTCTCCGACGACCACGGCTTCGGTTTCGCCATCGCCAAGGCACTGGCCGAAGCGGGTGCGACCGTCAGCGTGGCCACCTGGCCACCGGCGCTGAACATTTTCCGGAACCTGATCGAGCGCGGCAAGCTCGACGAGGCCCGCCGGCTCGCGGATGGTTCGCTGCTGACCTTCGAACGGATTTTTCCGCTCGACGCCGCATACGACACGATCGACGAGGCGCCGCAGGAGCTGCGCGAGAGCAAGCGCTACAAGGACTGCGGCGACTTCTCCATCAACGGCCTCGCGACCGCGTGGCACAGCGCGTTCGGCGATCAGTCGCTCGACATCATGGTGCACTCGCTCGCCAACGGGCCCGAGGTCAAGCGGCAGTTGCTCGATACGAGCCGCGCCGGGTATCTGGCGGCGCTCAGTGTGTCTTCGTACTCGCTCGTCTCGATGCTCGCCAAGCTGGCGCCGATGATGCGCCGCGATGGCGCCGTGCTCTCCATCTCGTACCTCGCCGGGCAGCGCGTCATTCCCGGGTACGGCGGTGGCATGTCGACGGCCAAGGGGGCGCTCGAGAGCGATACGCGCACGCTGGCCTTTGAAGCCGGCCGGCGCCACGGCATTCGCGTCAACACCATCTCGGCGGGCCCGCTCGCGTCGCGCGCGGCAAGCGCCATTGGCATCGTCGAAACGCTGGTCGATTACTACAAACTGAACTCGCCCCTTCCCGAAGCGCTGACCGCCACCGAGGTGGCGCTCGCGGCTGCCTTCCTCTGCTCGCCACTCAGCAGCGGAATCACCGGGTCGACGACGTACGTTGACAAGGGGTACAACGCCATGGGCATGGCGGTGGCCATGCCACCGGACTTCCCCGACCTCACGTCACGCACGTAACCGAACGACCATGCACCGTCTGCTTCTGTCTCTCGCTGCCCTCGCCGGCCTGGCTGCCTGCAACACGTCGTCAACGCCCGATCCCAAGGCACCGGCGAATGAACCGGCGGTCATCGACACGCGTCCACCGGCACCGGCGGTGGCCGGCGCCGCGCCGGTGAAGCTCATCCCCGATGACTATATGGACCGCCGGATCCCCATTGATCAGGCGTACTCGCTGGCCGGCTTCACCATGCGCAACGGCGATATCGCGATGCTCGCCTCGCTGTATCACCCCAACGCGTCGCTCAAGACACCTGACACCACGGTCACCGGCAACCAAAGCATCGCCGAGCAGTGGAACCGATTCGCGCGCGGCAAGAGCATCGCCGATTTCCAGCGCACGCCGCGCTCGCTCACGGTCGCCGACGACTCGACGCTCATTGACAGCGGGAGCTATGTGATCAAGACGGCGCGCGCGGTCGGCGACACGATTTCCGAGAAGGGATCGTTCGTCACCCGCTGGCGCATTCGCAAGGAAGCCGCCAAGTGGGTGATGCTCGAGGATCAGATCGCCGCCGGCAAGGTGGAGAAGAAGAAGGGCGGCAAGTAAGGCCCTACAGCGCCTTCTCCATCATCAGCACGGCGTTGGCGCCCTCGTGGTATTCCCGCACGCCGATCGTCGTGAACCCCAGCGCCTCGTGAAAGCGCACGGAATCCGGGTTCGGCGGTCGCAGGTTCACTTCCAGCGTCACGCGCGGCCAGGTGCCGGCGGCGTACGCCATCAGCGCATCATAGATGGCACGCCCCGCACCACGACGCCGCGCGTGGGCCGCCACGACGACACGGTCCAGATACACAAACCGGTCGAATCGCGCCGCAAACCACCGATAGTTTTCGCTCCAGTAGTCGCCGCCTGACGGCAGCACGAGGGCGAACCCCAGGAGCCCGGTCGCGTCCTCGACCAAGCGAAAGAAGTTCGCGTGGCTCGACAGCCACGCGAACTCTTCCATCGACAAAGCGTTGACGTGCGGGACGGCGCTGTTGTTCAGCGCCAGGATGGCAGCGTGATCGGACGCCACCACCTCCCGCACGCGCACGCCCTGCGCGCGCACGCCGCTACCACCGGGTATTGGAACCGGCCGCGGCGGCATCGCTGTCATCGTCGGCTGCCACCTTGGGCGCCTTCTTCTTGGGCGTCACCTCGGGGAGGCCGAGTTTCTTCAGCTGTTCATTGAATGCCTTCAGATCCTCGGCGTACACCTTCTCCATGCGCTTGGTCTGGACTTCGAGCTTCCCGCTCAACTCCTTGAACACCTGCGTCGCCTGCACGGGCGGGCGGCCCGGCGACGAGCCCGCCATGCCAAGCAGTGCGGCGATCTTGTTGTTCAGCTTGATCGGGTAGTTCAGCGGATCCTGCGAGCTCTGGTTCTTGATCTGGTAGATCTCGCCTTCCACGTCGGTCACCTTGCCGGCGAGCGCCTTGCCGTCGGCGCCCAGCTGCGGCGCCTGCTTCAGGCGGTCGGCCACCTGCGCCTTGACGTCACGCGCGGTGATCACCGCTTCGTTCGCCTCGCTCACGCGGTCACGCACCTGAATCAGGAAGTTGAACTGCGCCACCAGATCTTCCGGTGACACCTTCCAACGCGGATCGGCCTTCACCGTGAACGTCTGCGTCTGGATCTCGCCGTTGGCCGTGATCTTCACCGTATAGGTGCCCGGCAGCGCGAGCGGACCCGTGACATTGCCCGCCCAGAAGATCATTCCATCGAAGCGCGTGGCATCCGGGTAGCGCAGGTTCCAGTTGAACTGGTTCAGCCCCACGCGGTTTGACGCGAACTGCGCGCGCGCCGCACCGCGCATCATCCCCTCGCCCGCACCGGTCCCTGCCGCCCCGCTCGCCGGCGCTGTGGCCGTGTCGCTCACATACGACTTGATGAGATTGCCCTTGGCGTCCAGGAACTCCAGCGTCACGCGCGTATTCGGATCCTTCAGCTGGTAGTAGACCACGGCGCCAGACGGCGGATTCTGCCCGCTCGGCGTCTCGCCGCCGTAACCAGCGCCTGGAATGCGGAAACCGCCGCCCCAGTCGATGCGGTACGCATCTGACGGCTTGTAGAGGTGCGCCTTCTTCTCGGTGATGGCCGTCGACAGTTCACGCAACGGCGCAATGTCGTCCATGATCCAGAACGAACGGCCGTGCGTCCCCAGGACGATGTCGTTGTCCTTGATCACCAGATCGTGCACGGGGACCGAGGGCATGTTGCGGCGCAACGACTGCCAACGCGCGCCGTCATCGAACGACACCCACACGCCCTTTTCCGTCGAGGCAAAGAGCAGCCCCGCCTTCTTGGGATCCTCGCGAATGGCGCGCGTGAACTCGTCGGCCGGAATGCCGGTCACGATCTTCGTCCACGTCTTGCCGAAGTCCGTCGTCTTGTAGAGGATCGGGCTGAAGTCGTTCTGCTGGTAGCGGTTCGCCGCCACATACGCCGTGCCGGCGTTGAAGTGGCCGGCATCGATCATCGAGACGCGCGTAAAGTCGCCGATGTCCTTGGGCGTGACGTTGGTCCAGTTCGTCCCGCCGTCGCGCGTCAGCCAGATCAGACCGTCGTCGGTGCCCGCCCAGATCAACCCCTGCGTGACCGTCGAGAGGCCGAGCGCGAAAATCACACCGTAGGTCTCAACGCCCGTCTGGTCCTTGGTAATGGGGCCGCCCGACGCGCCCATCGTCTTGGGATCGCGCCGCGCCAGCGGCGGCGACACGATGGTCCAGCTTTCGCCTTCGGTCGTCGTCTTGAAGAGCTGGCTCCCCGCGGCGTACAACACGTTCGGCGTGAACGGCGAGAACATGATGGGGAACGTCCACTGGAACCGGTACTGAATGTCCTCGGACGAATAGCCCATCGGATTGTCCGGCCACGGACTCACGTTGCGCTCGAGTCCCGTGCTCATGTCTTTGCGTGTCAGCAGGCCACCGTAGCTGCCACCGTAGATGATGTCGGGACGCGCCGGGTTCGCGGCGAGGTACCCCGACTCGCCGCCAGCGGCTTCCTTGAAGTCCTCCATCGTCATCCCGCCTTCCTTGCGCGATGGGCCGCAGAGCGTGCTGTTGTCCTGCTGTGCGCCGCACACCTGGTACGGGAAGTGGTTGGTCGTCGTGACGTGATACATCTGCGCCGTGGCATAGGCCTGATTCGTCCACGACCGTCCGCCGTTGAACGACACATTGGCGCCGCCGTCGTTGGCCTCGATCATCCGGTTTGGATCGTTTGGGGCGATCCACAGATCGTGATTGTCGCCGTGCGGCACGGGCATGTTCTGCGGGAACGTCTTGCCGCCATCACGCGAACGGAACCACTGCACGTTCAGGCCGTAGACGACATTCGAATCCTTCGGGTCGGCCACGATGCGCGAGTAGTACCACGCGCGCTGGCGCAGCTTGCGTTCGTCGTTCAGCTTGGCCCAACTCGCACCGCCGTCGTCGGAGCGGTACACCCCGCCCTGTTCGGCCTCAATAATCGCCCAGACGCGGCTCGACTTCGCCCCCGACACCGTCAGGCCGATCTTGCCGAGTACGCCCTTGGGAAGCCCCGTGTTGGCGGTGATCTCCGTCCACGACTCGCCGCCGTCGGTGCTCTTGAAGATGCCACCTCCGGGGCCGCCGCTGACCATCGACCACGGCGTGCGATATGCGTGCCAGAACGCGGCGTACAGCACATTGGGATCGTTCGGGTCGGCGGCCATATCCGAGATGCCCGTCCGCTCGTCGCGGTACAGCACCTTGCGCCACGTGCGGCCGCCATCGGTGGTCTTGAAAACGCCGCGCTGCTCGTTGGGGCCGAACGCGTGGCCCATCACGCCGATCCAGACGATATCCGCATTGGTCGGGTGCACGATGATGCGGCGCGCGTGGTTCTTGACGTCGAAGAACGCGATGCGCGACCAGGTCTTGCCGGCATCGGTTGTCTTCCAGACGCCATCACCAGGGGCCGTGTTGCCACGGAT
>JARIEY010000202.1 GCA_031127085.1 Gemmatimonadota bacterium
GAACGAGGGGATCGCCGCCCGCATTCAGCGCATGCAGTACGTCGAACGTGCCGTGCAGTCGGTGCAGCTCGGCGCCGAGCACGCCGAGGGCGACGCGCACGCGCTGGACTGGGGGATCACCGACGCCCGGGTGGGCCGCCGCGAGCCGGACCGTTCCGAGTTCGTGCAGCAGGTCGAACGCGACACGCCGACCGGGCCTGAAATGCTTCGCTGGCTGAGCACGGGGAACGGGGGAGCCGTGCGCACGTTCTCGACGCTCGACGAGACCAACCGCGAACTGCGCGCTAACTACACGTTCACCTTCGGCCCCTACGGCGCCCAGCACCGAATCAAGGTGGGCGGTCTCACGCGCGCCACCGACCGGGACGCCGACACGCGCGCGTTCAGCATCAGCGCCCCCGGCGCCTCGAACGCCGTGCGCGAACTTCGCGCCGAGCAGATCTTCGACGGCCGCTTTGCGACCTCCGCGTCCCGTGTGTTCGACATTGCCCCACTGGCGCAGGGCGGCGCATACGGCGCGCGCGATCGGCTGAGTGCCGCGTACCTGATGGGTGAGTGGTCCGCGTCGCCGCTGATCAAGGTGGTCGGCGGTGCCCGCGCCGAGTGGGATCAACTGGACGTCGACGCCGTGTCGACCCTCGGCGCGCCCCTCTCGACGGCAAAGCGGTGGAACGACATCCTGCCGTCGCTGGCACTCACCATGACGCTGCCGCGCGAACAGCAACTGCGCCTTTCCGCCTCGCGCACCCTGGCGCGGCCTGAGTACCGCGAGTTGTCGCCCATCAAGAGCCGCGACGTGCTGAATGGCGATGATGTGCAGGGCAACGACCAGCTGGAACGCACGCGCGTGGTGAATCTCGACGCGCGCTGGGAGTGGTACCCGCACAGCAGCGAGGTGGTGAGCGTCGGGGTCTTCCACAAGTCGTTCGACCTGCCCATCGAGCGCGTCTATCGTGCCGCCGGCTCCGGCACGCGCACCGTCTTCTACACCAACGCGCGCAGGGCCGAGAACCTTGGTATCGAGCTGGAGGCCCGCAAGTCGCTCGCCTTCATCACGGACGCGCTCGCCTCGCTGCAGCTGTTCTCCAACCTCACGGTGATGCAGAGCCGCATCGAGCTGCCCATCAACACGCAGGCCAGTGCCACCAACCTCAAGCGCCGGATGGTCGGCCAGGCTCCCTATGTGCTGAACGCCGGCGTCACGTGGATCAACCGGTCGGCCGGCGCCAGCGCGACGCTGCTCTTCAACCGCGTGGGCGATCGCATCGATGCGGCGGGTGACGCGCCGCTCCCTGATGTCATCGAGCGCGCGCGGAGCGTCGTCGATCTCTCGCTGCGGTTGCCGATTCGCGGCGCCTTGTCGGCGCGCCTCGACGGCAAGAATTTGCTCGACGCCCCGTATCGCACCACGCAGGGCACGGTGACCCGTGAATCGTATCGCGTCGGGCGCACCGTCCAGGCCGGCCTCTCCTGGCGGCCGTAAGACAACGCCATCGGCGATGAGCAGGCACAACGGGGACCGGCGACGGTCCCCGTTGTCGTCGCGGGCCTGTGCCCGGCTCGTTACGCCGCCGTGACCGCATGCTCACGCGACCGATGCGGAAGACACGCTCTGTTCACGATGCGCGCCACGCGCGCGCCTCTCACGACCACACGGAGCCTTTGCATGTTCCCGATCCGCCGCCTCGCGGCCCTCGTCCTCTCGACCGCCGTCTCCATCACCGCCTGCGGCAGCGATAGCAGCACGGCACCCACCGTCACGCCGGTGATCGGCGCCTCGGCATCAGCGCTGTCCTCGTCCGCGGTCAAGATCACGTTCAGCAGCAAGGCCGGCGACACCGGCTACAACGTCGAGCGGGCCGAGGGCGCGGCTGGCGCGTTCACCCAGGTCGGCACCGTCAGCGCCCCCAGCACCCCCGGCAGCGTCACGTACACCGACGCGGGGCTTAAGGTATCGACGGCATACCGGTATCGGGTGCTCACCGTGCGCGGCAGCAGCACCAGCATTCCGTCCGCCGAACTCAGTGTCACGACGCTGGCCTTCGGCAGCGCGGCTGCTGATATCACCACGGACATCCTCGCGAACCGCACGCTCTCGGCTGATACGGCGTACACGCTCAAGGGGTTCATCCACGTCGCCAATGGCGCGACCCTCACCATCCAAGCCGGCACCACCATCAAGGGCGACTACACGATCCTCGGCTCGTCCCTCATGGTCCTGCGCGGCGCCAAGATCCAGGCCGTCGGCACCGCCGACGCGCCGATCGTCTTCACCTCGTCGCGCCCGGCGGGCCAGCGTCAGGCGGGCGACTGGGGCGGACTCATTATCGTCGGCAACGCCCTGATCAACCGGAGTGGCACGGTTGAGATCGAAGGATCAGGCACGGATGGCCAGACGGTGACGAGCGGGAAGAACTACCAGGTGCTGTACTCCGGCGGGAATGCGGCCACGGATAACAGTGGCGAGCTCAAGTACGTGCGGGTGGAGTTCGCCGGCTTCGCCCCATCCCTCAACAACGAACTCAACAGCTTTACCTTCGCGGCGGTTGGCTCGGGAACCAAGGTGTCCTACGTCAACTCCGTAAGCGGCCTCGATGATTCCTTCGAGTTCTTCGGCGGCGGCTTCGACTTCACCAACGCCGTGGCCTTCGAAGGCGAGGATGACCAGTTCGACATGTCGGAGGGCTGGTCGGGTCGCATGCAGTTCCTGATCTCATACAAGTCGACGAACGTCGCCATCCGCACCGGTGCTGGCTCGTACGCCACCGACATGCAGGGGATCGAAAATGACGGCTGCAACGGCTCGGGGTGCGACCTTGGCTTCGACACGGCGCCCTTCACGACGCCCGTGGTCGCCAACTTTACGCTGATTGGTGCGGGCGCGCAGAGCATTCACGGAGCGGGCGGCGGCTACGGCATGATGCTGCGCCGCGGCACTGGCGGTTATTACGTGAATGGCGTACTCGCGCGCTATCCGGCGGCGGGCATCTCGCTGCGTGACGTCGCCACATGGAACCGCGCCGGCGCCACGGCCATTCCGAACCTCGCGACGGCTGATCTCGCCGTGAAGAACGTCTACATCGCCGAGTCGCCGAACGCATTCCAGGCCGCCTCCGCTACACAGAACGTCTTCGATCTCAGCGGCAACGGCATCGCGCACAGTGCAACGACGACCGCCGCCTCGCTCTTCGCCGCCCTGCCCGCCACCGGCGCCGTGCCATCGGGGACAGCCGCCTTCGATTTCACGCCGGCTGCCGGTTCGCCCATTGCGACGGGCGGACTCTCCGCCTTCTCCGGCAAGCTGACCACCAAGGCCGGCACGACGATCGCCGGGACCACGTATCTGGGCGCGGCGGCACCCGGCGGCGTGAAGTGGTGGCTCGGCTGGACGAACTACGTTCGCAACTAGCAGACCCATCCCACCGAATGGCCGGCCCCCGAGTCGGGGGCCGGCGATTCGGTACGATACTTCCGCTGACCTTCAGACCGATGCCACGCCCCTTCCGCCTCATCCTGCTGATGGCCGCACTGTCGGCGTGCACCACGCCTTCCGACGACACCGGCAGGGGCGGCAAGCTCCTTCGCGCTGCGGAGATTGCCGCGCACACTGAGAGCATTGCGCGCGCGCGACAGGACTCTATGAACCGCGCACAACCCGGGTACATCATCGACTCCATCCTGCCGCTCGACGAGGAAGTGCGTCGCTTCCAGGCGGCGGCCGGCGGGGCGCCCGTCGGCGCACTGCAGGGAGGCGCCGACTCTCGCGAGGCGCTCGTGACGCGATTCGCGGCCGCAGTCGCCGCTGGCGACACGCTCGCCCTGCGCCGCATGGCCATCACCCCTCGCGAGTTCATCGACCTCGTCTACCCCGCCTCACCGTACACGAAGCCACCGTACCGACAATCGCCCTCCCTTACCTGGCAGCAGATCCAGTTGCCCAGCGAGAGTGGCCTGCGACGCCTGATGGAGCGCCATGGCGGGCGTCCAATGCGCATCAGCGCCGTCCAGTGTGCACCGGCACCCGAGCAACAGGGCGCGAACCGGCTCCACGTGGGGTGCGCCGTGGAGTTCGCCTCCGGCGGTGCCACGCCACGGACGGGCCAACTCTTCGGCACCATCATCGAGCGGTCCGGTCGGTTCAAGGTGCTGAGTTTCGCGAACATGTACTAGCGGTTTCCTCGGCGCTCGCCGCGCGTTAGGCTATAACATCTCCAACCGCCGAGCCGCCGTGGCCACGCCCCCGCTTCGCCTGCACCCTGCCGCGCCGCGCCCCCCGCGCGTCGATGGCGCGCAGCGCATCGCGGCCATCGACATTGGGTCGAACTCCATCCGGCAGATCATCGCGGACGTGCTCCCCAACGGAGCCATCCGCGTGATCGACGAGATGAAGGCCGCGCCGCGCCTGCAGACGGGGCTGCACGAAACGGGGGCGCTGGGCGACGAACCGATGCAGTTGGCCGTCGAGTCGCTCACCAGAATGGCGGAACTCGCTCGGCAGTTGGGGTGCAAGCGCATCGACGCCGTTGCCACATCGGCGGTGCGCGACGCGTCCAACGGCGCCCCGTTCCTGCGGCGCATTCGCGAGGCCACCGGACTGCGCCCGCGCATCCTCGGCGGCGAAGAGGAAGCCCGCCTCGCCTTCCGCAGCGCGCTGGCGCACTTCGACCTGGGGCGCGGCCGCGCCGTGGTGATGGACATCGGCGGCGGCTCGGTGGAGTTCGCACTGGCCGCCGAGGGCATTGTCGAACGCTACGTCTCGCTCCCGTTCGGCGCCGTCCGGCTCACCGAGCAGTTTCTCCGCGACCGCCCCGGCGCCAAGGGGGTCAAGAAGCTGCGCAAGGCGATCCGCGACGACCTGCAGGCCACGCTTCCCGTGCGCGACTGGCGCGGGGCGGAAGTCATTGGCTCCGGCGGCACCTTCACCAACCTCGCGGGGATGTACCTGCACCGGCAGGGCGTGCGCATCGCGCACTCGGTGCACGGCACGCGGATGCCCTGGCACGAGATCGAGATCATCCTCGAGATGCTGCAGGCACTCACCCCCGCAGAACGTCTTGCCGTGCCGGGGCTGAATGCGGGGCGCGCCGACATTATCGTCGCGGGCCTGGCCGTTGCCGCCGAGGTGTGCGAGCGGGTGGCGCCGCGCGGCTTTGTCGCCTCCGGCTACGGCATTCGCGAGGGACTCCTGCTCGAGGCGGCGCGCGTCACCCCGGTCGTCAGCGACCCCGGCGAGGCGCGGGAGCGGTCGGTGCGCGAGTTCGCCGAGCGCTGTCACTTTGAGGAACCGCATGCGCGGCAGGTGCAGCGGCTCGCCCTGCAGCTCTTCGACGCAATAGGGCTCCGGCTCGGTTGCCTTCCTGCCGACCGTGCGATTCTGTCGGATGCCGCACTGCTTCACGATGTGGGCTACCACATCAACTACCAGCAGCACCACAAGCACTCCTTCCATCTGATCCTGCATGCCGACCTGCTGGGAATGACGCCGGCGGAGCAGGTGATGGTGGCGCACGTGGCGCGCTACCACCGCGGCTCGGCCCCCGATCGTCGCAAGCACGAGGCGTTCGGCAAGCTGGATCGCGTGACGCGTGAACGCATCACGCGGCTTGCCGCCATTCTCCGGGTGGCCGACGGATTCGACCGCGGCCATGCCGCGGCGGTAGACAAGCTGCGCGTACGCTGGATGCGACGCGCCCTGCGCATCTCGGCGCATGCCGGCGAACGTCAGGCGCCGATGCGTTTGGAACTGTGGGGAGCGAACCGCAAGAAGGAACTGCTCGAAG